>JASLBL010000192.1 GCA_030146615.1 Actinomycetes bacterium | reverse complement strand
GGCGCGGCCGCCGGGGCGGGGGCGGCGGCGGGCGGGGCCGACGGGGCCTGGGCGGCCGGTGGGGGCGCGGGGGCCGGGCTGCCCGGGGTGTCCTCGGGCTCCGGCTCCTGCTGGTCGACCAGGCTGGGCGGGGTGGTGAGCGGCCCGGCGCCGTCGCCGCCGACGACCACGACCACGGTGCCCTCGCTGACCGTGTCCCCGACCTTGACCCGCACGTCCTGCACCTTCCCGGAGGCGGTGGCCGGGACGTCCATGGTCGCCTTGTCGGACTCCAGGGTGACCAGCGGGTCCTCCTCGGTGACCACGTCGCCCGGCGCCACGTGCACCTCGATCACCGGGACGTCCGAGTAGTCGCCGATGTCAGGGACCGCGATCTCTGTGGTTGCCACTGTTCCCTCCGATCAACCCAGGTCTGGGAGGCTTGGGTCAGCTGCGGGCCGGGTTGGGCTTCTCCGGGTCGATGTCGTACTTGGCGATCGCCTTGGCCACCGTCTCGGCCGGCACGGTGCCCTCCTCGGCCAGCGCCTTCAGGGCGGCCAGGGCGACGAAGTACCGGTCGACCTCGAAGAACCGGCGCAGCTTGCGGCGGTAGTCGGAGCGGCCGTAGCCGTCGGTCCCCAGGACCTTGTAGGTGCGGGGCACGAACGGGCGGATCTGGTCGGCGAAGGTCTTGATGTAGTCGGTGGAGGCGACCACCGGCCCCTGCCGGTCGGCCAGGCAGCTGGTCACATACGGGGTGCGCGGCGGCTCGGTCGGGTGCAGCAGGTTCCAGCGCTCCACGTCCAGGGCCTCGCGCCGCAGCTCGGTGAAGCTGGGGGCGCTCCAGACGTCGGCCTCCACGCCGAAGTCCTCGGCCAGCAGGTCGGCCCCGGCGATCACCTCGCGCAGGATGGTCCCGCTGCCCAGCAGCTGCACCCTCGGCTTGGCCTTGCCGCGGCCCTTGCGGGCCGGGCCGCCCTCGCGGAGCAGGTACATCCCCTTGATGATCCCCTCGGCCACGCCGTCGCCCTCGGGCATCGCCGGGTGCTGGTAGTTCTCGTTCATCACGGTCAGGTAGTAGAAGACGTCCTGCTGGTCGGCGTACATCCGCCGCAGGCCGTCCTGGATGACGACCGCCAGCTCATAGGCGAAGGTCGGGTCGTACGAGATGCAGTTCGGGATCACCGACGACATCACGTGGCTGTGGCCGTCCTCGTGCTGGAGGCCCTCGCCGTTGAGGGTGGTCCGGCCGGCCGTGCCCCCGACAAGGAACCCCCGGGCCCGGCTGTCCCCGGCCGCCCAGGCGAGGTCGCCGACCCGCTGGAAGCCGAACATCGAGTAGTAGATGTAGAAGGGGATCATCGGGCAGTCGTTGTTGCTGTAGGAGGTCGCGGCCGCGATCCACGACGACATCGCCCCAGGCTCGTTGATGCCCTCCTGGAGGAGCTGGCCGTTGCGGTCCTCCTTGTAGAACATCAGCTGGTTGGCGTCCTCGGGCTGGTACAGCTGGCCGACCTGGGACCAGATCCCGAACTGCCGGAACATCCCCTCCATGCCGAAGGTGCGGGACTCGTCGGGGACGATCGGGACGACCCGCCTGCCGATCTGCTTGTCACGCAACAGCGAGTTCAGGATCCGCACGAACGCCATGGTGGTGGAGATCTCGCGGTCCCCGGTGCCGGCCAGCTGGGCGCCGAAGGCCGACAGCTCGGGCACGGTCAGCGACTCGGACCGCTGGCGGCGGACCGGGACGGGCCCGCCGAGGGCCGCCCGCCGCTCGGTGAGGTAGCGGGCCTCGGGGCTGTCGTCGGCCGGCCGCTGGTAGGGGTAGTCGAGCAGCTGGTCGTCGGGGATCGAGAGGTTGAAGCGGTCCCGGAAGACCTTGAGGGCGGCCTCGGCCATCTTCTTCTGCTGGTGGGTGATGTTCTGGCCCTCACCGGCCTCACCCATGCCGTAGCCCTTGACCGTCTTGGCCAGAATCACGGTCGGCTGGCCGGTGTGGCGGACCGCGGCGTCGTAGGCGGCGTACACCTTGACCGGGTCGTGGCCGCCCCGGTTGAGGTTCCAGATGTCCTCGTCGCTCATGTCGGCGACCAGCTCGAGCAGCTCGGGGTAGGCACCGAAGAAGTGCTCACGGACATAGGCGCCGTTCTTGGACTTGAAGTCCTGGTACTGGCCGTCGACGCACTCCTCCATGCGCTGGATCAGCAGGCCGCTGGTGTCCCTGGCCAGCAGGTCGTCCCAGCGGCTGCCCCAGACGACCTTGATGACGTTCCAGCCGGCCCCGCGGAAGATGGCCTCCAGCTCCTGGATGATCTTGCCGTTGCCCCGCACCGGGCCGTCCAGGCGCTGGAGGTTGCAGTTGACGACGAAGATCAGGTTGTCCAGCCGCTCCCGGCCGGCGAGAGAGATCGCCCCCAGCGACTCCGGCTCGTCGGTCTCGCCGTCCCCGAGGAACGCCCAGACCTTGCGGCCGGCGGTGTCGGCCAGGCCGCGCGACCCCAGGTACTTGAGGAACCGGGCCTGGTAGATGGCCATCAGCGGGCCGAGGCCCATCGACACCGTCGGGAACTGCCAGTAGTCGGGCATCAGCCAGGGGTGGGGGTACGACGACAGCCCGCCGCCGTCGACCTCCTGGCGGAACCGGTCCAGCTGGTCCTCGGTGAGCCGGCCCTCCAGGTAGGACCGGGCGTAGATGCCGGGCGAGATGTGGCCCTGGTAGTAGACGAGGTCGCCGCCGTGGTGGTCCGACGGGGCGTGCCAGAAGTGGTTGAAGCCGGTGTCGTACAGGGTGGCCGCCGACTGCCAGCTGGCGATGTGCCCGCCCAGCTCCGAGGACTCCTTGTTGGCCCGGAGCACGATGGCGAGCGCGTTCCAGCGGTTCAGCGAGCGGATCGCATGCTCGGTCGCCAGGTCGCCCGGATAGGCAGGCTGCTGGTCGACCGGGATGGTGTTGACGTACGACGTCGTCGCCGAGTAGGGCGCCGGGGCGCCGCGCCGGCGGCCCTCGGCGGCCAGCTCCCCGAGCAGGAACCGGGCCCGGTCGGTCCCCTCGAAGGCCAGCACCGAGTCCAGCGCCTCCAGCCACTCCCTGGTCTCGACCGGGTCGACATCGTTTCGCATCGCCATGAACCCATCCCCTTCGGCTGGAGCACCAGCGCCCTTCACATGCAGGCGGCCGATCATAGGCCCTAGATCGTTCCACCGACCGCCCGGAGGAACCAGTCTTGATCTACCCCAGATCCGCCCCTACGAACGCGGCACCAGGCGCATCATGGAGGCCATGAGGACCAAGCCGCTCGTGCTGGCGGGTCTGGTCGTGGCCGGGATGGCCGCGGCCGGCTGCGACCGCGCGACCGACGCCGGGCCCGGCCCCACCTCGACCACGGTCCAGGCCGCCCCCTCCACCACCGCGGCCGCGCCGAGGAGCTGGCCGGAGCACACCAGCGCCGCCGGCGGGTTCCGGCTGCGCTACCCGCCCGGCTGGAAGGTCACCGAGAGCACCGGCAGCGGCGGGGTCGCGCTGTCGCTGCTGCCGCCCCAGGGCGACGGCATCACCGTGCTCGCCAGCTCGACCGAGCCCCCGCCCCCGGCCATCCCATGCACGCCGGTCCGGGTGGGCCGGCTCGACGGCAGCCGCTGCCAGGACACCGAGGCGACCCTGGTCACCACCACCCTCAAGGGCCCCGACCGGTGGTACGTGCTGACCGCCTCCCTGGCGCGGGCGGCCGCTCCGGCCGGGGCCTACGACCGCGTGCTGGCCAGCTTCCGGGCCAGCTGACGTCCCGATCGCTCGGCTGACGTTCTACGGCGATTCAACGCCGATCTACGTATTCAACCTAGTACGCGGGTCTCTTCTTTCTGGCGCACCTGTCCCATATGTTCGGAGCATCCGGCACTGCGGGTCAGGGAGGGGTCAGTGCGGAGAGCCGAGGGACGGGCGCGGCCGAGGCGACTCGGCCTGCTGCTCACCTGCCTCCTCGCCCTAGGCCTGGCGGCGGCCACGCCGACCGCCGCGCAGGAGGAGCCGGAGCGGCGGACGGCGGTGGCCGACGGGGCCGCGACCGCCGCCGAGGCGGCCGCCGTGCCCACCGGGATCACCCCACTGATCGGGGACTTCGACGGCGACCGCCGCTCCGACGTGTTCATGTACGGGCCCGGCTCCCTGCCCGACCACGTCTGGCTGGGCCGGCCCGACCGGAACTTCCGCGGCGCCAGGGCCTCCGTCGGCCGCAACTACCTCCCGCTGGTCGGCGACTACAACGGCAACGGGCGGGCCGACATCCTCTGGTACGGGCCCGGAGCCAGCCCCGACGTGCTCTGGTACGGCAAGACCGACGGGGCCTTCTCGGGCTCGGCGATCAACGTGGCCGGCACCTACGAGCCGCTGCTGGGCGACTTCAACGGCGACGGCCAGAACGACATCTTCTGGTACGGGCCCGGCGCCGGCAACGACGTCCTCTGGTACGGGCGCGCCTCGGGCGGCTTCAGCGGCCGGGCGGTGACCGTGCGCGGCCACTACCAGCCGCTGGTGGCCGACTTCAACGGCGACGGCCGGCGCGACATCCTCTGGTACGGGCCCGGCGGCGGCTACGACGTGCTCTGGCTGGGCCGGTCGAGCGGCGGGTTCGGAAGCGTGGCCGTGAACATCGGCCGGACCTACCAGCCGCTGCTCGGCGACTGGAACGGCGACCGCTCCCGGGACATCCTCTGGTACGGGGCCGGCTCCGCCCCCGACGTGCTCTGGTTCGGCCATCCCAACGGCCGCTTCACCGGCCGGGACGTGACCGTGAACGGCACCTACAGGCCCTTCACCGGCGACTTCGACGGCGACGGCAAGCGCGACATCCTCTGGTACGGGCCTGGTGCCGGCTACGACGTCACCTGGTACGGGCGCTCCGACGGTCGCTTCGGGGCCGTCAAGACCACCGTCCGCGGCACCTACCAGCCGTATGTCGGGGACTACGGCGGCGGCGGGCCCAACGACGTCTTCTGGTACGCCCAGGGCGGCCCGGACGACGTCCTGTGGTTCGGGCACGCCAACCGGGTGTTCACCTCGCGGGCGACCACCCTGGACATCGGCTACACCCGCGCCGTGGCCCTGCGCCCCGACGCGCTCACCAGCCGGTACGACCCCTACGGGTTCGTGGCCCACGCCAACGGCGCCATCGACGGACACGGCTACACCAACAGCCGGGAGGCGTTCGACCACAACTACGCCCGCGGCTTCCGGGTGTTCGAGGTCGACCTGGTCCGCCTGGCCGACGGGACCGCCCTGGTCGCCCACAACGGCCTCGAGGCCAACTACGGCCTGAACAAGTCGTTCAAGGAGGCGACCTGGGCCGACCTGGCCGGCAAGAAGTACCTCGGCCGCTACACGATCATGCGCAGCCAGGACCTGGTCGCCCTGCTCCGCCGGCATCCCGACGCCCACTTCATCCTCGACTCCAAGTGGTCGCGGTTCGACATCTACAAGACGATCCTGCGCCAGGGCCCGGAGAAGAACGTGCGCGAGCGGATGATCCCCCACATCGAGGACCGGGCCGAGCTGGACGAGTTCCGCACCGCCTACCCGCTCCAGAACTTCATGCTGGCCCTGTACCACACCCAGTCCCAGAACCGGTACGAGGACCCCATCGCCGGCGACTTCACCTCCCGCTACCGGGCCCCGGGGGTGATGATGTGGTGGCGGGACCGGAACCTGGCCATCAGCCTGGCCGCCAACGGCCGCGAGAGCCGCCGCTACCGCCCGTCGTTCGCCAGCGCCCTCAAGGGGGCCGGGGCCAACGTGTACGTCCACAGCCTCGGCAACGCCGGCGCCATCCAGTCGTTCTGGAACCGCGACATCGGCGTCTACTCCGACAATCCGTTCCCGCCCCTCGGCGGCACCGCCCTGCGGCAGTCGGAGGAGCAGCTGATCATGCCCGACTTCCCCGAGGGCGTGATCCCGGCCTAGCGCCGGCGGGCGCTCAGCTCTTCCTGGCCGCGGCCTTGCCGCCGCGCCTGGTTACTAACGCGTTCATAGGTTACTGGACTGGTGCTGTGTCGGGTGATTGACTGCGCCGATGCGCGACAACGACGGCCGCAAGCTCGACCACACCACCCTGGAACAGCTGCGCATCCGCGCGGTCCACCAGATCCAGCAAGGCGCCCACCCCGAGGCCATCGCTGAGGCGCTGGGGATGGCCCGCTCCACCGTCTTTGGCTGGATGGCCGCCTACCGCCAAGGCGGCCTGGAGGCGCTCCGGGCCCGGCCGGTGCCAGGCCGGCGTCCGAAGCTGTCGGGTGCCCAGCTGGGCCGGCTGTATGCCCTGGTGGTCGGCAATGACCCTCGGCAGCTGCGGTTCCCGTTCGCGCTGTGGACCCGCGACATGGTCCGCGAGCTGATCCGCCGCGAGTTCCAGGTGCAGCTGTCGGCGGTCAGCGTGGGGCGGCTGCTGCGCCAGCTCGGCCTGTCGCCCCAGCGGCCACTGCATCGCGCCTACGAGCAGGACCCCGAGCGGGTGGCCCGCTGGAAGGCCGAGGAGTATCCCAAGATCCGAGCCCAGGCCATCAGGGCCAGGGCCACGATCTACTTCGCTGACGAGGCCGGCATCCGCTCCGACTACCATGCCGGCACGACCTGGGCGCCGGTCGGCCAGACTCCAGTGGTCGCAACCACCGGCGCACGGCATCAGGTCAACCTGATCTCGGCGGTCACCCCGGGCGGGGCGCTGCGGTTTGCCACCATCAACGGCAAGCTGGACGCCCCCAAGTTCATCGACTTCTGCCGCCGGCTGCTGGGCGACACCCCTGATCCGGTGTTCCTGATCATCGACGGTCACCCGGTCCACCGCTCACGTGCCGTCAAAGAGTTCGCTGCCTCGACCAAGGGTCGGCTGCGGTTGTTCTTCCTGCCGCCCTACTCCCCAGAGCTCAATCCCGACGAGTGGGTGTGGAAGAACGTCAAGCACGACCGCGTCGGCCGAGCCGGGATCGACAGCCAGGAGGACCTGAAGAGCAAGGCCCTTGCCGCGCTGCGTCGGCTGCAGAAGCTTCCCCACATCGTGCGCGGCTTCTTCCGCGACCCCAACCTGCGCTACATCACCACCGAATAGTCCAACTACTTACGTTCGCCTTGGTAACT
>JASLBL010000128.1 GCA_030146615.1 Actinomycetes bacterium | reverse complement strand
CACCGATGCGCCGCTTGGCCACCAGCCGACCGTCGGCGTCAACCACGGCCACGTCGTGGTGCTCCTCTGACCAGTCGATCCCACAAGACATCGCCATCGGCCTGGCATCCCTTCTTGTCGCTACCGGCATGCACGAGCCAGCTGCGGCCACGCCGCGCCCTAATGACAGGACTCCAAGGTCCACCACCCCACCAGCGGTCCAGGGCCTCAGCGACCTGCAGGTTCTCCCACTTGTGCAGGACTCGACGGTCCAGGCGTCGGCAGAGATGACGCCTGCAAGCGGCTCAGGTCATGGATCCAACCAACTGGGCCGACCCCGTGGGTCCTTCAACTGACCGCTCTTGTCATGGCGCTCCAGGCGCTGGCTATAGACCAGGTCTCTTGGACCACGGGGTCAGGCTGTACATGCTCATTAGGGCTACGACAGCCACGCCAACCGGACCTGGCTGCGGCGGTGCGGGATCCGGCCGCGGATCGCCCGGCGTGGCATCGAGCCGAGCCAGCGGCTGGGCCGCCACCGCTACGTGGTGGAGCGGTCACTGGCCTGGCTGGTGGGCTACCGGCGGCTGCAGGTCCGCTACGAGCGGCGCGCCGACATCCTCACGGCGTTCCTGCACCTGGCGTGCGCGCTGATCTGCCTCAAGTCACTGAACCAGCCCAACGCCACCGGGCCATTCAGGTCCTAGCTGTGGGACCGACCCCGGGGGTGCTGAGTGGCTTACCGTGGGCTGGCTAGGCACCGGGTCCAGGTCACGGCCAGCTCGACCGCTGCCTGCTCGGACAGGCCCTGTTCGCGAACCAGGCGCTGCCAGGTGTGGAAGTCCACCGCGACCCGGATGGTGGCCGCCAGCGCCGGCTGCTGGTCTTCCAGCGGCCAGCCGCTGGCGAGCACCTCGGTGGCGTCGCGCTGCAGGCCAAACAGGCGCCGGCCCACGCCAAGATGGCCCAGGACTTGGGCGTCGCGCAGGATGTTGGCGGTCCCGGCGGTGTTCTGCGCCCAGTAGGCGTACACCTCCTCAAGGCCGTGGCGCAGCCGCGCCGCCGGGTCCCTGATTGCGGCCCATCCGGTTGGGTCGGGGAGAGGATGGGCGTTGTAGTAGTGCGCCGCACACGCCTTGAACAGCGACGGCGCATCGGGGAAGTGACGGTAGACGGTCACCCGATCCACGCCGGCGCGCTGGGCGATGTCGGTGATCTGGGTGGCCACCAGGCCGCGCTCGACGTGCAGCGCCACCGCGGCCTCAAGGATGCGGCGGCGGGTGTCGGCCTGCCGCTGGGCGCGCTGTTTGAGTTCGTATCGTCGCGTCATGATCGCTCAACACACTGTAGCGCGATCTTGACAGGGTAGTTCCGGCCGCCCAGAATCAGCGCAACATCCTGTTGCTCGATTGAAGGGGAGGCGTCTCCATGCTCGAGCCCACCAACCTCGTCGACGTCCAGCAGGTGCAGGCCAACGGCACCGTCTTGCACACCGAGACCCGCGGCCGCGGCCCGGCGGTGCTGCTGATCGCCGGCGCCGGCGGCGACGCCGCCGAGCTGGCCGGGGTGGCCGCCACCCTCGCCGACCAGTTCACCGTCACCACCTACGACCGCCGCGGCAACTCCCGCAGCCCCCGCCCTGCCGGCTGGGTTCAGACCTCGCTGGCCGAGCAGGCCGACGACGCCGCCGCGCTGCTGGCCACCCTCGGCCAACGCCCCGCCGTGGTGGTCGGCACCAGCGCCGGTGGCAGCATCGCGCTGGAGCTGGCGCTGCGCCATCCCCAGGCGGTCCAGACCGCGGTCGTGCATGAGCCCCCGATCCTGGCCGGCACCACCAACCCCCAGGCGGTCACCTCGGACCTGGGCGCGATGATCCAGCAGGGCATGGCGGCCGGCGGCCCGCGGGCCGCCATGAAGTTGTTCCTGCGCTGGGCGGCCGGGGATGCCGCCTTTGCGTCCCTCGACCCCGCCGACCGCGACCGCTACCTGGGCAACGGCGAGGTGTTCTGTGGGGTGGAGCTGCCGCCGTTCATGGCCTATGCGCCCGCCGTCGAGGCGATCGCCGACGCCCAGGTTCCGATCGTGGCCGCCGGCTCCTCCGCCAGCCGCGACCCGGCCAGCCCCCACCACTTCCTGTATCAGGCGGCGTCATGGCTGGCCCGCCAGGTCGGCACCGACCTGGTCGAGGTCCCCGGCGGCCACATGGCCTACCTCACCGAACCCGCGGCGGTGGCCGAGGGTCTGCGCCCGCTGCTGCGAGACCGCAGCTGAGCCCAGGCACCCGGCGAGGCATCACCGGCCCAGCCGGGGTCACGGCCCCGATCACGCCAACCAGCAAGGCGAATCACAAACCCGGCCGAAGGTCGGAAACACGCTCTAAGCAGCCTTGCTGCCTCAGTCGCTGGCGCTGGGCCGCCGGAGCCGGTGCTGGCGTGACAGCAGCCTCGGGCTGTCGATGCAGGCAAGCGAGGGCAGCCCAAAGGGGTCCTGATGGGCCGCGAGCAGGTCGATGCCCAGGCCGCGTTCGAGCGGCTGCGGGGAGCGACCCGGTCCTCGACCCGGCGGCTGGCCGATGTGGCCAAGGACGCCTCAACCAGGTCGCCCGTGGCGAGCAGGGCGGCGTGCACTGTCTCGCTGGCCTCTGGAATGTTCGCAGCCCGACAGGGTGGTGGGACGGCCACTGCGTCAAGCAGGCGCGGGCACTTGCGTGTCGCGGCTGGGCTTGATGTTCTGGTTGACCCGGAACAGGTTGTCGGGATCCCATTTGTCCTTCAGGGCCACGAGCCTCGCGTACTTTTCGGCGCCGTAGCCGGCGCGGACTCGCTCCTCGCCTTCGTCGGGCTCGAAGTTCAGGTAGACCCCTCCGGTGGTGAAGGGGGCCATCGCGTCCGAGAACCTCCGCACCCAGTCGAGGTGCAGCTCGGTCTGTGTCGGGTCCTGCCAGGCCGCGATCGGGTGGGCCATGTAGGCGGCGTCGCGATGCCCGGCGGCGGTCGCGTTGTCCGCGACCTGGCTCACGGCGCCGCCGTGACGGAACAGGATGGCTTGGGTCGTCGGGGCCGAGACCAGGGCGATTTCAGTTCCGAGGTCCACGTAGGTATCGATGGTCTCGTCCGGGAGCCCGCTGAGATGGATGCCCCGGTGGTAGTTCAGCATTCCCCGGGGGGCGAACGGGTCGATTATCGCCTGAAACGCCGTGTAGGGCATCGGTGCCACCAGGTCCACGGCCGGTGCTCCGAGTGCCTTCAGGGGAGCGACGACGGCCTCACCCTGGTCGGGATCGCCGATGTAGAGGACGAACAGCCCGAGCATGGGCTTGCCGTGAAGGTGCGGCGGGATGAATTCCGCCGGCGGCGCCTGGAGGATCCCGGTCGCGGTGACCAGCTCCGCCGGCGCGGACTCGACGTAGTCGCGGCTGGCCCGGAGCAGGCTCTTGGCCTCCTCAATGGGATGGATGAGGAGTCCGGCCAGCACGATTGGGCCGAGCGGATGGAGCCGGAACTCATAGGAGGTCGCCACGCCGAAGTTGCTGCTTCCCCCACGGAGGCCCCAGAGCAGGTCGTCGTTCTCGCGTTCGCTGGCGGTGACCAGCCGGCCGTCAGCGGTTACGACGTCCGCCGAGAGCAGGTTGTCGCAGGCCAGCCCGAACTTGGGCGAGAGCCATCCGTAGCCGCCACCCAAGGTGAACCCGCCTACCCCGGTCGTTGTCACCCGGCCACTTGGGGTGGCCAGCCCGAACAGCTGGGTTTCCCGGTCGAGCTCGCCCACCAGCACCCCGCCGTTGACGCGAGCGGTGCGAGCCTGTGGGTCGACGTGCACTCCCTTCAGACTGGCCAGATCGACCAGGATGCCACCGTCGACGGTGCCGTTGCCGGCGACGCTGTGCCCGCCGCAGCGAACCGCCAGTGGCAGGCCCTTCGCTCGGGCGTAGTTGACCGCGTCGATGACGTCGGCGGCCCCTCGTGGCCGGACGATGAGTGCTGGCCGCTTGTCGATCGACCCACTCCACACCGCCCGCGCGTCGTCATATCCGATATCACCTGGAGAGATTGCCTCTCCCTTGAAGCCGTCCCCCAGCTGGGAAACCACGTCGAAGCTCACCTG
>JASLBL010000076.1 GCA_030146615.1 Actinomycetes bacterium | reverse complement strand
CTGGGGGATCCGGTTGTCCACAGACCCCCGGCCCCTCCAACCCCGATCCCCTCCACCGCGACTCCGGCCCCCGCGGCCCCGGCCCCCGCGGCCCCGACCCCCTCAACCTCGACCCCGACCCCCGCGACCACTCCGACCACTGGACCTACCGCCCTCGCTCCCCTCGGGGCCGTGTTCGGGGCCCGGTCTGGGGACAAGGGGGGGAACGCGAACGTCGGGATCTGGGCCAGGGACGAGCGTGCGTACCGGTTCCTGGCCGGGTTCCTCACGGTGGAGCGGTTCCGGGAGCTGATCCCGGAGGCGGGGCGGCTGCCGGTCGAGCGGTACGAGTTCCCGAACCTGCTGGCGGTCAACTTCGTGGTCGTGGGGTTGCTGGGGGAGGGGGTGTCGTCCTCGACCCGGGTCGACCCGCAGGCCAAGGGGCTGGGGGAGTGGCTGCGGGCGCGGGTTGTCGAGCTGCCCGTCGAACTGCTGGAACGCCAGGGAGGCTGACGATGGACTTCCGGGAGACGGCCGAGCAGACGATGCTGCGTGAGGCGGTGGCCAAGATCGCCGCCGACTACGGGCACGACTACTTCCTGGCCAAGGCCAAGGCGGGGGAGAAGACGACCGAGCTCTGGCGGGCGGTGAGCCAGGCCGGGTTCGTCGGGGTGAACCTGCCCGAGGAGTACGGCGGCGGGGGCATGGGCATCAGCGAGCTGGCCATCGTGACCGAGGAGCTGGCCGCCCACGGGTGCCCGCTGATGCTGCTGATGGTGTCGCCGGCCATCTGCGGAACCCTGCTGGCCCGGTTCGGGACCCCCGAGCAGCGGGAGCGCTGGCTGCCACCGATCGCCTCGGGCGCGCGGAAGATGGTGTTCGCAATCACCGAGCCCGACGCCGGGTCCAACTCGCACAAGCTCGACACGGTCGCGACCCGCGACGGCGACGGCTGGCGGCTGTCGGGCCGCAAGTACTACATCTCCGGGGTCGACGAGGCCGACGCCGTCCTGGTGGTCAGCCGCACCGGGGTCGAGGAGGGCAGCGGCCGGGGCCGGCTGTCGCTGTTCATCGTCGACACCGACGCCCCCGGGCTCGACCGGACCCCGATCGAGCTGCACGTCAACGCCCCCCGAGCGGCAGTTCTTCCTGTTCCTGGACGACGTGCGGGTCGACGGCGACCGGCTGCTGGGCGACGAGGGCGACGGGCTCCGCCAGGTGTTCAACGGCCTCAACCCCGAGCGGATCATCGGGGCCGCCGCCGGCAACGGCATCGCCCGCTACGCCCTGGCCAGGGCGGCCGCCTACGCCAACCAGCGCCAGGTCTGGGGCGTGCCCATCGGCGCCCACCAGGGCCTGGCCCACCCGCTGGCCGAGGCCAAGATCGAGGTCGAGCTGGCCCGCCTGATGACCCAGAAGGCCGCCTGGGCAACCGACGCGGGGGTCCCCGGCGCCGGCGAGGCCGCCAACATGGCCAAGTACGCCGCCGCCGAGGCGGCCATGCACGCCGTCGACGTCGCCATCCAGGTCCACGGCGGCAACGGCTTCGCCGCCGAGTACGGCATCGCCGGCCTCTGGTGGATGGCCCGGGTCCTCCGCACCGCCCCGGTCAGCCGCGAGATGATCCTCAACTACGTCGCCGAGCACTCCCTGCGCCTGCCCCGCTCCTACTAGGGCTCGACCCGGCGCACCGTCGGCACCCGCTCGATCGTCTTGTCGAAGGAGGCCAAGGCGGGTGGCCCGGGCCGCCTGGCCGGGCGGACCGCCGGTCAGGTGGCGGATCAGCACGTTCGTGTCGACGAAGGCGGTCACGGCTCGTTGCGGAACCGGGCCGCCCGGGCGCGCCGGCGGACCTCGTCCCAGGCAACCCCCCGCAACTCGGCCGGCACCTCGACGGCGCCGGCCAGGTCGAGGAGGTCCGGCGTGCGGGCCAGGAGGGCCCGGCGGCCCTCGACCCGGAACACGACGTGGTCGCCCTCGCCCAGCCCGAGCGCCTCGCGGACCGCCCGCGGGATGGTGATCTGGCCCTTCGAGGTGACCCGTGCCGCGACGTCCATCCTCGTCAGCCTCCTTACTTCAGCAAGGAAGTAAGGACAGCAGGCAGCAATGACCCGGTCTCCTGCGAGAATCTCCGGCGACACAGAGAGGAGCGGGCATTGGCGAACCCTGTCGTGCACTTCGAGATCGGGGCGGCGGACCACCAGTCGCTGGCGCGGTTCTACGGGGAGCTGTTCGGATGGGGCCTCCGGGCGGTGTCGGAGGGGTACACCTTGATCGACACCCGGGGTGGGCGGGGGCTCAACGGGGGGATCGGGCGGAGCGACACCGGGGACCCCTGGGCGACCTTCTATGTCGAGGTGGACGACCTCCAGGCGTCCCTCGACCGGGCTGGGGAGCTCGGGGGGCGGACGGTGCTGCCGATCACCGAGCTGGCCGGGATGGCCTTCGCCATGGTCGGCGATCCGGACGGGCTGGTGGTCGGGCTGGTCCGAGGCGGTGGGCCACACGAGCAGGTGTACGGGCGACCCTCGGGTGGGGACGGGGCGGCGGTGGACTGGTTCGAGGTGCTGGGATCCGACGCCGGGCGGTCGCAGGCGTTCTACGCCGAGCTGTTCGAGTGGACCGTGCCCGAGGGCGCCTACGGGCAGGTGTTCCCCGACGGTGGGCGGGGCATCGGCGGGGGGATCGGGGCCGGCGGGGACGAGCGCTGGGCGACCGTGTACGCCAGCGTCGACGACGTCGAGGCCGCCCTGGCCAGGGCCGAGGCGCTGGGGGGGACGCGGGTCTACGGACCTCTCGAGGCGGGCGGGCGGACCCGGACGGGGGCGTTCCGCGACCCGGCGGGCAACCTGTTCGGCGTCTACCACCGCGCGGCGTCTTGAGCGACCCGGCGTTCTACCGCAGCCGCTCGCTGTGGCTGGACGGGCTGGCGGACGA
>JASLBL010000070.1 GCA_030146615.1 Actinomycetes bacterium | reverse complement strand
CTCGAGGGCGGCCTGCTGGCCCCGGCCGGCGGCGTCGGCCAGGCCGAGCACGGCCGCCTCGGGCGAGGCGGCGCCGGCGGCGGCCGGCTGACCGGTGCTGGACAGCTGGTCCCAGTCGGGCTCGGCGGCCCCGGCGGCCAGGCGGCCGTGCTCGGCCGCGGAGGCGAGCAGGGAGACCCGCCAGCGGTCGTCGCCGCCGCGGACGGCGACCGCCCGGAGAGCCTCGACGGCCCCCTTGGACTGGTCGGCGAGGCGGCGGTTGAGCTCGGCGGCCGGCAGCTCCAGCTTGGCCCCGCGGGCGTCGCGGCCGCCGACGGTGCCGCCGGCCAGCTCGACCACGGCCACGTCGACCCCGCCAAGGTCGGCGACCCGCTGGAAGCGGATGTCGCGGGCGGTCAGCTGGAGGCCGGACAGTGGCTGGCCGGTGGGGCCGGTCATGCGGTCGGCGAGCAGGGCGGTGGCCCGGTCGCGGTAGGTGGCCAGCAGGAGCTGCTCCTCGGCCTCCAGGTAGCGGCCGGCCCCCTCCAGGTCCTTGGCGCCGAGGGCGGTGAGCAGGCCGGCGGCGGCCGCCTCGGGCGAGGAGGCGCCCTGGGCGGTGCTGGCCGACTGGCGGGCCGCGACCAGCCCGACCCCGCCGAACAGCAGCAGGACGGCGATGGCGGCGGCCAGGAGGCCGGGACCGAGCCGGCGTCGCCTGGCCGGCGGCGGCTCCGGGGTCCAGCTGGGCACGGTCGGGTGCTGGTCGCTCACGGCGCTGCTCCTTGTCGGTTGCTCCCCTCAAGGATAGGCCGACCCGCCGGTCAAGATGGGGTCGGCGCGGGTCGACAACCGTCGCATGAGCTTTTTCTGTCGGATCGTGCTCGGCCTGGCCGCGCTCGCCGCCGCGCTCGTCCCCGTGCCGGCCGGGCCCGTCCTGGCCGCCCCCGGCGACCCGGAGCCGGCGGCGCTTGCCTCGGCCCGGGCCGAGGCGGCCCGGCTCCAGCAGGAGGTGGCCCGGCTCGACGTCAAGGTCGAGACCCTGGCCGAGGCCAACTCGGCCGCCCAGGCCAGGCTGAACGGGCTCATCCAGGCGGCCCACCGGCACCAGGCGGCGCTGGAGCGCTCGGAGCTGAAACTCCAGCAGACCCAGGCCGACTACGCCGGCGACGTCCGCGCGCTGTACGCCCGCGGGCCGCTGGCCCCACTCGAGTTGCTGCTGGCCGCCGGAGACATCCACGAGCTGGCCGTGGCCACCGGGGTGGCCGGCGGGGTGCTCGACCGCGACCTGGAGGCGCTGTCCAGCGTCGGGCTGGCCACCGGGACCGTCCGGGCCCGGGTGGCCGAGCTGGGCGCGACCCAGGCCGAGACGCTGGCCCTGCGGGAGCGCCTGGCCGGCCAGGAGGCGGCGATCGGCCAGCTGCTGGCCACCCGCAAGGCCATGCTGGCCACGGCCAGGGCCGAGGTCCGGTCCCAGGTCCGGGCCGAGCAGGCCCGCCAGGAGGCGGCCAGGCGGACCATGGTGGCGGCCGCCGCGGCCAAGGCCCAGACGCTCGGGTTCGCCGACCTCGCCGACGTCCCCGCCCCCAACCGGACGGCGGCGGCGGCCGTTCGCGCCGCCCTCGGCCAGGTGGGCAAGCCGTACCGCTGGGGGGCGACCGGCCCGGGCTCGTTCGACTGCTCGGGGCTGGTCCGCTTCGCCTACGCCGACGCCGGCCTGTCGCTGCCGCGGACCTCGCGCCAGCAGTGGTCGGCCGGCCGCCACCTCCCGGTGGCCGAACTGCGCCCCGGTGACCTGGTGTTCTGGGCCCACGACCCGGCCAACCCGGCCACCATCCACCACGTCGGCATGTACGTCGGCCAGGGCCTGATGGTGCACGCCCCTCACACCGGGGCCCTGATCAGGGTGGACGCCATGCGCCCCGGCGGCTACGCCGGGGCGACCCGCCCCCGTCGCGGGGGCGGCGGCTAGGGCTTCGGCTTGGCCGTCGGGCCGCGCCAGGGGAACTCGACGGTGTGGTTCCAGCAGTTGGGGCCCGGGTTGTACTGCGACAGCGGCTCGCCGCACTGTCCGCAGACCCGGCCGAGCGGAAAGCTCTTCTGGCCGCTCTTGCCGGAGCCGGAGTGGGTTCGGGCGCCCTGCACCGCGCGTCCCTTGGAGCTCATGTGATTCCCCGATCCTCTGCCGGGCGCTGCCCGGCCGCCGTGGCGACGACCTGAAAGTCTGCCACCCCGTCCCGGACGGCGCAAAGGTGACTGGCCGGAACGTCCAGGTCAGCGGTAGCGCAGCAGGGTGCCGAGCCGGCCTCGGCGGCCCGGTCGAGGAGCAGCCGGGCCACGGCCAGGTCGGTGGTGGCCAGCCCGCGGTGCCAGAACAGGGTCCGCTCCTCGGGCCGCTCGCGCCCCGGGGCCCGGCCGGCCACGATCTCGCCCAGCTCGGCGTGGAGGTTGTGGCGGCCCAGCCGGCCGGTGTCGACGTGGCGGCGCAGGGCTCCCAGCGGCCCGGCGCCGGCCTGGCCCCAGTCGTCGACCACCACCTTGTCCATCACGTCGACCAGGTCGAGGTCGACGGCGCTGACCGTCCCGTACGGGATCACGGTGGTCCCCGGGGTCACCCAGCGGGTCTCCAGCAGCACCTCCGGCTCGGTCAGCCGGGTCGCCTCGACCATGATGTCGGCCGCGGCCAGCGCCTCCTCGGGGGTGGCCACCGCCCGGACCGGCTTGCCCAGCTCCTCGGCCAGGCGGGCCGCGAACGCCTCCCTGGAGGCGGCCCGGCGGCGGAGCACGTTGAAATGCCCGGTGCCCCCCAACGGGGGGCGCCAGGTGGACACGCGGTTCCAGGACGACCTGCCCTTCGCCCTGGGCCCGGACGGCGCCCTCGACCGCGGCCAGGATCTCGGCCCGCGCGACGTCGAGGGCGTCGAGGTCCGGCCCGGAGACGAAGCGCAGGTCTAGAGCAGGCCCTGCTGGGTCAGCCAATCGCTGGCGACCTTCTCGGGGTCCTGCTTGTCCACGTCGACCAGCTTGTTGAGCTTGGTCAGCTCCTCGGTGGTGATCTTGGGCGCGAGCGCGTTCAGGGTCGAGGTGACCTGCTCGGTCATGGCGTCCTTGCGCCCGATGGGGACGATGTTCTGGGCGGGCTGGAGCGGCTTGTCCTCCTCCAGCAGGACCCAGCCGAACTCCGAGATCGCGCCCTGGGTGGTGAACACCCGGCCGACGTCGATGTCGCCCTTGTTGAGGGCCGAGGTGGTCAGCGGGCCGCCCGCGTCCAGGGCCTTGAACTCCTTGAAGTCCTCGATGCCGTAGACTTTCTTGAGGCCGGGGATGCCGGCCGGCCGGGTCTCCAGCTCCGGCGGCCCGCCGATGACCAGCTGGCCGGCCTTGCCCTTGAGGTCGGACACCTTGGCCAGACCGAGCCGGTCGGCCGTCTCCTTGGTGACGGCCAGGCCGTCCTTGTCCTCGGCCGGGCTCTGCTGGAGGGCGACGAGACCCTTGGCGTCCAGCAGCGGCGTCAGGGCGGTGTTGACCTCCTCGGCGGTGGTCTGGGTGGCGTCGGTGTCGAGGAACGACAGCACCGACCCGTTGTACTCGGGCAGCAGGTCGATCTCGCCCTTCTCCAGGGCCGGGAACACGACCTCCCTGGCCCCCAGGTTCAGCCTGGTGTCGACCTCGACGCCGGCCTTCTCGAGCACGGCCGCGTACATCTGGGCCAGGAGGAGCTGCTCGGAGAAGTTGGTCGAGCCGACGGTCACACTCGACTGCTCGTTGGGCTGGGTGCCGCCCTCGAGCGCGTCGTCCCCACCACCGCAGGCGGCCAGGAGCAGCGCCAGGCAGGCCACGACGGCGGCGCTGCCGAGCCGGATCCTTCGCATGGACAATCTTCCTTTCTTGGGAGCTGGGACCTTGTCGTCCCGGGGCTATGCGGCCTTTTCCACCTTGGCACGGACGGCCGCGTCCGCGCCCCGCTCGGCCAGCCCCTCGGAGACCACCAGGGTCTGGACGCGGCCGAGCAACAGCTCGGTGGCCAGCGACAGCACGGCGACCAGGATGGCGCCGCCGACCACCTGCGGGAGGTCACGCTGGGAGAGCCCGTCGATCAGGTAGCGGCCGAGCCCGCCCAGGCCGACGAACGCGGCCAGGGTGGCGGTCGCCACCACCTGGACGGCCGAGGTGCGGATGCCGGCCATGATCAGCGGCATGGCCACCGGCAGCTCGACCTGCCACAGCACCTGCCGGCCGCGCATCCCCATGCCCTCGGCGGCCTCGCGCACGTCGCGGTCGACCGAGCGGATCCCGATGTAGCTGTTGGTCACGATCGGCGGGATGGCCAGCGCGACCAGCGCCACCAGGACCGGGACGATGCCGAACCCGACCAGGGTGAACATCAGGATGATGATGCCGAGCGACGGGATGGCCCGGCCGAGGTTGGTCAGGTTGACGGCCACCAGGGCGCCCCGGCCGGTGTGGCCGATGAAGATCCCGATGGGCAGGGCGATGGCGGCGGCGATGACCGTGGCCAGCAGCGAGTACCAGAGGTGCTGGAGGGTGCGCACCGGGATGCCGTCCGGCCCGCTCCACTGGGCGGGGTCGGTCAGCCAGCTGATCACGTCGGAGACGACGTCCATGCTGCGCTACCTCCCCCGGCTACGGGCCCAGGGGGTGAGCTGGCGTTGCACGCCCACCAGGGTGAGGTCGGCGGCGAAGGCGAGCAGCGCCGAGAGCACGATCCCGACAACGATCGGGGTGGTGAAGTTCAGGGTGAAGCCGTCGATGAACAGCCGGCCGAGCCCCCCCTGGCCGATCAGGGCGGTGACCGTGACCAGGCCGATGGTGGTCACGGTGGCGATGCGGACCCCGGCCATGATCACCGGCAGGGCCAGCGGCAGCTCGACCCGGAACAGCTGGCGGGCCCTGGTGTAGCCCATCGCCTGGGCGGCCTCGCGCACGTCGCGGTCGACCCCCCGCAGCCCCTCGACCATGTTCCGGACCAGGATCAGCAGGGTGTACATGGTCAGCCCGATCAGCGAGGTCCGGGTGGACAGCCCGGTGAACGGGATCAGCAGGATGAACAGGGCCAGCGACGGGATGGTGAACAGGATCCCGGTGAAGCCCAGGATGGGCCCGTACAGCCGCGGCCAGCGGATCGCCGCCAGCGCCAGCGGGAAGGCCAGCAGCAGCCCGAACAGCACGGCCAGGACGGTGAGCTGGACATGCTGGATCAGGTAGTCGCGGATGTCGTCGAGGTGGTCGCCGACCCACGACCAGCGGATCAGCTCGGCCGCCAGGACCGGCGCGGGGCGGTCGGTCAACTGATCTCCCGGGAGAGCAGCTCGAGGGTGACGATGCCCTCGTAGCGGTCGCCGTCGCTGACCCGCACGGCAACCCCGGTGCGCGACTGGACCATGGCGTTGAGGGCGGCCCGCAGCGAGTCGTTGGCCTGCATCTGGAGCTGGAAGGGGCGGATCTCGGCGTCGCCGACCCGGCCCCGCTCGGCCGCCTCGCCGGCGTGGGCCCAGCCGAGCAGCCGCCGGTCGTCGTCGACCACCACCACCCAGTCGCTGCCGTAGGCCTCGGCCGCGGCCAAGGCCCGGCGGCCGTCGTCGTCGGGCGAGACCACCGGGCCGGGCTCGGCCTTGACCGCCGACACCGGGATCAGGGCCAGGCGCTTGAGGCCGCGCTCGGCGCCCAGGAAGTCGGCCACGAAGTCGTCGGCCGGCTCGGCCAGGAGCTCGTCCGGAGGCGCGTACTGCTCCAGGTGGCCGCCCTGGCGGAAGATGGCGATGCGGTCGCCCAGCTTGATGGCCTCGTCGATGTCGTGGGTGACGAACACGATCGTCTTGCGGACCTCCTGCTGGAGGCGGAGGAACTCGTCCTGGAGGCGGCTGCGCACGATCGGGTCGACCGCACCGAACGGCTCGTCCATGAGCATGATCGGCGGGTCGACGGCCAGGGCCCTGGCTACCCCGACCCGCTGGCGCTGGCCGCCCGAGAGCTGGTGCGGGTAGCGGTCGCGGACCTCGTCGGGCAGGCCGACCAGCTCCAGCAGCTCGCCGACGCGGCGCTGGGTCCGCCGGTCGTCCCAGCCGACCAGCTCGGGCACGGTGGCGATGTTCTGGCCGATGGTGCGGTGCGGGAACAGGCCGATCTGCTGGATGACGTAGCCCATGCGGCGCCGCAGCTCGGACGGGTCGACCGTGGCCACGTCCTGACCGTCGACCACGATCCGCCCGCTGGTGGCCTCGATCATCCGGTTGATCATCCGCAGGGTGGTGGTCTTGCCGCAGCCGGACGGGCCGACGAGGACGGTCAGGTCCCCCTCCGGCACTCCGAGGTCCAGGTTGTCAACGGCGGTGGTGCCATCGGCGAAGCGCTTGGTGACGGATTCGAAGCTGATCAACTTCCGCCCCCGCTCCTCTGGGCTCCGTCCCGAAGTGGTCGCGTAGTGTGGCAACGTTCGACGTTTAGTGTCAACGGGTCCAAGCACACGCCGGCGACGCGACCATGTCGACAGACCAACCTAACCATACCGACCTGACAACGCTTCGCCCGTGATCACCCTGACCGGGCACCTCGACCTGACCCGGGAGGCGGTCGAGGCGGTGGCCTGGGGCGGCGAGCCCCTGGCCCTCGACCCGGTGGCCCTGGAGCGGGTGGCGGCCGGGCAGGCCGAGCTGGCGGCGCTGCTGGCCGGTGGGGCCCGCGTCTACGGGGTCAACACCGGCATGGGCTGGCCGGCCAGCTGCTGGCCGCGGCCGCGGCCTCGGTCGACGCCCTCGGGGCCCCGCTCGACCCGTATGACGAGGCGGTCGGCCGCCTGGCCCGGGACCGGCTCCTGGAGGAGGCCCTGGCCGCCCCGGCCTCGGTCGGCCAGGCCGAGACCTCCCTCGGCCAGGAGGACGCGGCCAGCTTCGCCCCCGAGGCGGCCGAGCAGCTGCGCCGGGTCCAGGAGCTGACCCGCGAGGTCGTCGCCTGCGAGCTCCTGACCGCCCGCCAGGCCTGGTGGCTCCGCGACTCCGGCGGGTCCGAGCCGGGCGTCCGATGGACCGGGCCGGCGCCGGGGCTGCGGCCGCTCGCCGCCTGCCTGGAGGAGCTGGTCGCGCCCGTCGACCGGGACCGGCCCCTCGGCCCCGACCTGGAGCGCCTGATCGGAGCCCTGGAACGCGACGAGCTGCCGCTGCCCTGAGGGGCGGTTTCCGCGCCCGCGCCCCGGGTCGGGAATGCGCAGGCCGCGGCCGACGCTACGCTTGATGCCATGCGCGCCGTTGCCGAGACGTACCTTGATGCCGCCTCCACCACCCCGCTGCACCCGTTGGCGCGGGCCGCGCTGGTGGAGGCCCTCGACGAGTTCGGCGACCCCTCGCGGTTGTACGGGCGGGCCCGGCGGGCCCGGATGCTGCTCGACCGCTCCCGCGAGCGGCTGGCCGCGGCTGTCGGGGCCGCCCCCGACGAGCTGATCTTCACCTCCGGCGGGACCGAGGCCGCCAACCTGGCCGTGACCGGGCTGGCCAGGGCGGCCCGGCGCCGCCGCCACCTGGTCGTCTCGGCCGTCGAGCACACCTCGGTGTTGGCCCCGGCGCGGGCCCTGGCCGCCCAGGGGTTCGAGGTCACCGAGGTCGGCGTCGACCACACCGGCCGGGTCGACCCCGACGAGCTGGCCGCGGCCGTGCGCGACGACACCCTGCTGGTCTGCCTCCAGCACGCCAACCACGAGGTCGGCACCGTGCAGCCGGTCGGCGAGGCGACGGCGCTGGCCCACGAGCGCGGCGCCCTGCTGCTGGTCGACGCCTGCCAGACGGTCGGGCGCCTGCCGGTGGACGTGGCCGACCTCGGCGCCGACTTGCTGGTCGGCAGCGGCCACAAGGTCTACGGCCCGCCGGGTACCGGCTTCCTGGTCGCCTCGCGACGGGCCCGGCTGCGGCCGGTGCTGGTCGGCGACGAGCGCGAGCGGCGCCGCCGCGCCGGCATGGAGAACCTGCCCGGCGTGGCCGCCATGGCCGCCGCCGTCGGTGGCCGGGTCGTCGAGGCCCCCGGCGAGCACGACCGGCTGGCCGGGCTGGCCGACCGCCTGCTGGCCGGGCTGGCCACCATCCCCGAGGTGATCGTCCACGGCGACCCGGCCCGGCGCCTCCCCCACCTGGTGGCGTTCTCGATCCTGTACATCGAGGGGGAGGCGCTGCTGCTGCTGCTCGACGCCAAGGGCATCGCCGTCCACTCCGGGTCCTCGTGCACCGCCGACACCCAGGAGCCCTCCCACGTCCTGGCCGCCATGGGCGCCATCACCCACGGCTCGGTCCGGGTGTCGTTCCTGCACGACGCCACCGAGGCCGACGTCGACCGGCTCCTCGAGGTGCTGCCACCGGCCGTGGCCGACCTCCGGGAGATGACCGAGCTGGACACCCAGGCCATCGAGCGGGTCGCGGAGGGGTCCGGGGAACCCCGGAGGGGTGCCCCGGTGAGTCGGGAGGGGTCGTGACTGCCGCCGCCGCCACCGTCGACTGCCTGGGGCTGGCCTGCCCGATCCCGGTGGTCCGGCTGGCCAAGGCGGTGGCCTCGGTCGAGGTCGGCGGCCTGGTCGAGCTGCTGGCCGACGACCCCGGGGCCCGGGTCGACATCCCCGTGTGGTGCCGCCTCAAGGACCAGCAGCTGGTCGCCCAGCACGACCGCCCCGACGGCGGCTGGGTGTTCCAGGTCCGCCGGTCCCACTGACCGCGTAGAATCCCGTCCATGAGCGACGAGGCCCGCTGGATCGACGGGGACCTGCTCCACTGCTCGTTCTGCGGGCGGGCCCAGCGGCAGGTGGCCAAGCTGGTGGCCGGGCCCGGGGTCTACATCTGCTCCGGCTGCGTGCCCCTGGCCCGGAGCTGGCCGGCGGTCCCCTACCCGGGCCGGACGTGCAGCTTCTGCGGCCAGTGGGACCCCGACAAGGGTCGCGTGACCGTCCACGGGGCGGCCGCCATCTGCGCACGGTGCCTCGACCTGTGCGACGAGATCATCGCCGAGGACCAGGCCGGCTAGCCGCTCAGGCCCGCTGGAACGCCAGCTGGCGCAGCTCCCAGGAGATCGTGCCCTCGGCCGTGCCCGCCGCGACCTCGGCCAGGGCGGCGGCCAGCCGGTCGAGGTCGCCGTCGGCCGCGATCCCGGCGCCGGCGGCGTCCCCGCGCCAGACGGCCAGGTTCTGGGCGAACATCTCGGCCGCCCTTGCGGCCGGCGGGGCCAGCCGGGCGACCCGGTCATGGCGGCGGACCAGCCCCGGCGGGTCGGGCAGGCGGTGGAGGGCGGCGCCGATCTCCAGGGTGTGGCCGCGGGAGGCGAGCAGGGCCGCCGCCGTGTCCAGGTACCGGCGCAGGGCCGGCTGGGCGGTGTGGATCCGCTCGACCTCCTCGACCAGCAGCAGCCCGCCGGGGGCGAGCTGGGTCGCCCAGGCGGCCAGCGCCGCCGGTGGGTCGGGCAGGTGGGTGAGCAGGAACCGGCCGTACACCAGCCCGGCGGGCGGGCACGGGAACGGCACCACGGTCACGTCGTGGACGGCGAACGCAACCCCGGGCGGCGCGCCCGCCTGGGCCAGGGCCACAAACGACCCCGACTGGTCGAGGCCGAGGGTCCGCCGCGCCCCCAGGACCGAGGCGACCAGCCGGGTGGTGTGCCCCGGCCCGCACCCCAGGTCGACCGCCAGGCTGGCCGGCGCCCCGCCCGACCGGCCGGGCCCGGCGAACCGGGCCAGGAACGCGCGGCTGGTCGGCTCGAACACGTCGGCCAGCAACCCGAGCCGGCGCGCGGCCGGCGCGGAGTCGCCGAAGGCATAGCCGCCCACGGCGGCGAGCGCGCTGGGTGGCTAGTGGAACGACTCGCCGCAGGCGCAGGACCCGGCGGCGTTGGGGTTGTCGATCGTGAAGCCCGACTTCTCGAGGGTGTCGAGGTAGTCGATGGAGGCGCCGCTGAGGTAGGGGGCGCTCATCTTGTCGGTCACGACGGCCACGCCGTTGACCTCACCCCGGACGTCGCCGTCCAGGGAGCGGTCGTCGAAGAACAGGGCGTAGCGGAGCCCGGAGCAGCCGCCCGGCTCGACGGCGACACGCAGGGCGAGGTCGTCACGGCCCTCGCGGGCCAGCAGGTCACGGACCTTGGTCGCGGCAGCCTCGCTGAGCGCGACAACCGATCCTGCCTGGGTCACCTCGGACATCCGTGCTCCTTTCGCGTTTGCCATGCGCGACCATCATAGCGGCGCCTACCCCGCGGGTGGGCTCTCTTTCCCAAGTGTCACGTCGGCGACCTGCCCGCCGGTGGCCCGGACCAGGTCGCCGGGGGTGATCGGGAACACGTGGCGGGGAGTCCCGGCGGCCGCCCAGACCTCGTCGAACTCGGTCAGGTGGCGGTCGATCAGCACCGGCAGGTCGCGGGCGTGGCCGAACGGCGGGGTGCCGCCGATGGCGTAGCCGGTGGCCGCCCTGACCTCCTCGGCGTCGGCCTTGCGGACCGTGGCCGCCGACCGCTCCTTGCCGACCTTGACCACGTCGACCCGGTTGCCGCCGGAGGTCAGCACCAGCACCGGGTCGGTGTCGGCCACGAACACCAGCGACTTGACGATCTGGTCGACCTGGCAGCCGATCGCCCTGGCGGCGTCGGCGGCCGTGCGGGTGCCCTCGGGGAACTCGCGCACGGCCAGCTCCAGGCCGTGCGAGCGGCCGGCGGTCACCACCGCCGCGGCCGCCCTCGGCAGGTCCTCGGTCATGCTCGCATCAGCCTCGCTTCGCTCGGGACGTCGATGACGCGGGGTTCAGGGTAGGGACGCCCAGGCCCGCCCGATCCGCTCGGCCAGGCGCTCCAGCAGGGGGGCGGCCTCGGCCATGGAGCGCCGCGGGTCGGGCTCCAGCTCGAGGAGGGCGTGGGCCTCCTCGAACCCGGCGGCGCGCAGCTCCCGGTCGGCGACCTCGACGGCGCCGGCCACGGCCACCACCGGGACCCCGTGGGCGCCGGCCGCCCGGGCCACCCCGACCGGGGCCTTGCCGCGCAGGCTCTGGGCGTCGAGCTTGCCCTCGCCGGTGATCACCAGGTCGGCCCCGTCGACCGCCTTGTCGAAGCCGACCAGCTCCAGCACCAGCTCGATGCCGGTGCGCAGCTCGGCTCCGAGGAAGGCGATCGCGCCCGCGCCGAGCCCGCCGGCCGCGCCGGCGCCGGGGGTGTCGGCCACGTCCACGCCGAGGTCGTCGGCCAGCACCCGGGCATAGCGCCGCAGGGCCGAGTCGAGCAGCAGCACGTCGTCGGGGCCGGCGCCCTTCTGGGGACCGTAGACGTGGGCGGCGCCCGCAGGGCCGGTCAGCGGGTTGTCGACGTCGGAGGCGACCGTGATCCGGACCTCGGGTAGGCGCGGGTCGAGGCTCGAGACGTCGATCCGGGCCAGCCGGAGCAGCGCCGCCCCGCCCGGCGGCAGGTCGGCCCCGGCCTGGTCGAGCAGGCGGGCCCCGAGCGCGGCCGCCATGCCGGCCCCGCCGTCGGTGGTGGCGCTGCCCCCGATGCCGAGGACGATCTCGCGGGCCCCGTGGTCGAGGGCGGCCGCCAGCAGCTGCCCGGTGCCATAGGTGGTCGCGGCCAGCGGGGTCTGCCGGCCGCCGGGTAGCCGCTTGAGCCCGGATGCCTCGGCCATCTCGACGAACGCGCGGGGGCCGTCGACGGCGATGGCCGCCGCCACCGGCTCGCCGGTCGGCCCGGCGGCCGCCACCGGCACCCGCTGGAACCCGGCCGCGACCAGTGCCTCCAGGGTGCCGGCGCCGCCGTCGCCGAGTGGCAGCCGGATGACCTCGGCATCGGGCCGGGCCCGGCGCAGGCCGGCCTCGATGGCATCGGCGGCCTGGCCGGCGCTCAGGCTGCCCTCGAACTTGTCCGGCGCCACCACCACTCGCATGGGCGGAGCCTACCCGCTCGCGGATACGATATGGCCACTCGGAGCTCGCGGAGGGAGGCCGGCGCGCATGGGACGACGTTCACGGGCGCGGGAGCGCGCCGTCGCCGAGGCGGCGGCTGGTTCCGGGACCGCTCCGGCCCCCGAGCGGGGCCGGCCGAGCTGGGTCCGGACGCTCAACCCGTTCAAGTTCCGGCAGCTGAACCGGTCCCGGGCCCGGGCCGGGGCGCTCGGGTTCGGGCTGGCGGCGGTGCTGTTCGCGGTCCTCGGCATGGTGACCGGGGATGCCTCCTGGTTCAGCTCGGCCGTGCTGCTGGGCATCCTGACCCTGGCCTGGGGGGTCACGGCGGCCCTGCTGGGCAGGGGCGACCCATCGAGCTGACCACGGCCGCCCTGGTCGAGGCCATCGAGACCAGCCACGGCCGGGTCGGGCGGCTGCTGGCCGCCCTGGAGCCGGCCGACTGGGGGCGCGACGTGCCCGCCACCCCGGCCTGGTCGGTCGGGGACGTGGTCGCCCACCTGGCCGAGGGCGACCGCGCCGCCCTGGCCACCATCCAGGGGCCGTGGGCGCTGGGCGGCTCGCTCGACGAGTGGACCGCCGCCGGGGTCGCGGCCCACCGGGACGAGCCGCCCGAGGCCCGGCTGGAGGGCTGGGAGGCGGCCGCCGACACCCTGCGCTGGCACCTGGCCGCCCTCGACGACGACGGGTGGCGGGCCCGGGTGGCCTGGGTGGCCGGGACGATCTCGGTGAAGACCCTCGGGGTCCTGCGGCTGAACGACGCCTGGCACCACGGCCGCGACCTGGCCGAGGCCACCGGGCGGCCGTTCGAGGCCGACGCGCCGACCCTGGCCTTCCTGGCCGACCTGGCCGCCCGCACCATCCCCGGCGGCCTGTCGCGCCGGGGCCGGGCCCGGCCGGGGGCGGTCATCCTGGTCCGCCTCGGCGCCGGCCGGTGGCTGCTCGGCGGGGCCGCCGGCGAGCGCCCCGACCCCGCCGCCACCCCCGACCTGGTCCTGGAGGCCGACCCGCTGGCGTTCGTGCTGCGCGCCGCCGGCCGCACCACCACCGACCCCTGGCGGGCCGACGGCGACCAGGAGCTGCTCGCCGACATCGCCGCCACCCTCAGCAGCGTCACCTGAGGTCCGCAGGCCTTGGCGGGCCGGCCTGCTGATGCGCCCCCCGATCCATCGGGAGGGAGTCCTCCCCGGCCGCAACACCGCCCTGGCCATGGGCCTGGAGGCGGCCGACTGCGTGGTCTGGGACCCGCACCGCTACGAGGGCGTCCTGGACCCGGACCGGGTGCGGACGGC
>JASLBL010000042.1 GCA_030146615.1 Actinomycetes bacterium | reverse complement strand
CTTGAAGTGTGCTTGAAGGTCAAGGCCGCCATGAGGATCGGCCCGGCGAGTGGTTCGCTGGCACGCCGTCTGGTGTCGGCACTCGCCTTGGTGGGAGGGTGAGGCCGGTTCCCCGGTGCCCGTCGTGTTGCTGCCGGCGCGAGGGCGGCCGCCTGCAGCGGCCGCCCGCAGGGCCGGCCTTGAAGTATGGAATTGACAGGGATGGTTGACACTCCGGGTCTCCAACCAGGGAGGAGACCCTGTGACCGAGCAGCAGCTGCTCAGGATGGCCAAGCGACGCCTAGCAATCCTGCGCCACGCTGAGGAGATCACCGGAAACGTGGCGCTGACCTGCCGCTACTACGGCATCAGCCGGCAAGTGTTCTACACCTGGCGCCGGCGCTATGACCAGCACGGCCTGGACGGGCTCCGGGACCGCTCTCATCGGCCTCAGGTCAGTCCCAACGCCACCCGCGCCGAGGTCGTCGGCAAGATCATCTACCTGCGCCAGCACGACCACTTCGGCCCAGCCAAGATCGCGATGTACCTCAAGCGCTACCACGACATCCAGATCAGCCCCTCGGGCGTGTGGCGCATCCTCAAGCGGCTGCAGCTGAACCGGCTGCCCGCCTCCCAGCGGTACAAGCGGCACGACCGCCGGTGGAAGCGCTATGAGAAGCCGCTGCCCGGCCACCGGGTCCAGATCGACGTGGAGTTCATCCAACGGCTGGCGGGTGCCCCAAGCCCAAGAAGTACTACCAGTTCACCGCCATCGATGACTGCACCCGCCTGCGCGTGCTGCGCATCTATCCCCAGCTCAACAGCAGACGGCCATCCGGTTCGTCGATTACGTGCTGGAGCGGCTGCCGTTCCGGGTCGAGGTCATCCAGACCGACAACGGCGTGGAGTTCGGCGCAAGCTTCCACTGGCATGTGCTGGACAAGGGCGCCGGGCATGTCTACATCAAGCCGCGCACTCCGCGGCTCAACGGCAAAGTCGAGCGCTCCCACCGCATCGACACCGAGGAGTTCTACCGGATGCTCGAGGGAGTCGTGATCGACGACGCCCAGGTGTTCAACGACAAGCTCAAAGAATGGGAAGACTTCTACAACTACCACCGACCCCACGGCGGCCTCGACGGCCAGACGCCCTACGAACGACTCAAGCAACGCACCCAGACCCGGCCGTAACCGCTCCTCGTCAGTTGCACAGAGGATGCTCCGGCCGTTTCGATGGGGGTAGCCAATGCGCTACAAGGTCGGTGCCGAGCAACTTCAGCAGGTCCCTTCCCTGGTCCACCGCCCCAATACGGTGTTCCGAGTAGCCAGGACCGCTCCGGTTGGCCCAACCCATGCCGTCTGCGCCACCACCGGGGCGGTGGTCTGCGGGATCAATCGGAAGCGCGTTGAGATGCTGGACGAGGACTGGGAAGCGGCCTGCTTTGTCGAGAAGTGCTCTGGTTGCTTCGCGGTCATCGCCAACCGCACATAGGCAATGTAACCCGGCCAGGAGCCCCTGGCCGGGTTAGCCTGCGCCTGTTCGGGTGTGGTCCTTGGCCCAGGCCTGCCTCCAGGTGGTCATCTGCTCCACCGGGGGCTCTAACTCGGCTAGCAGCTGCTGAGCGAGCTCGCGGACTTCGGGCACGCCGCCGTCGCGGGCCTCTACCCGGGCCATTCGGATTTCGGCCTGATGGCGGGCCGTCATCACCTCCAGGAAGGCCACGTCGAACGCGGACCCGTGGAACCGGGACAGCCGGACTAGGTCGGATTCCTTGCGGCGGTTAGGGTCCTGCTGGGGGTCGTAGGGGGCCAGCCCGCGGCCGGCCAGCCATGCTTCGAGCTGCTGGAGGTGAGCTTGTCGCTGCTGGTCAACGATGTCGGCCAGCCGGGCCAGCTTCGGGTGGGTGATCCGGTCGCTAACCAGGTCCAGGATCGCGCCCGTCTGGAGCAGGTGACCAGCCATGTGCTGCATGAACCACACATCGGTCTGGTCGTTGGGCGGGGGTTCGTTGGCGTTGGACGTGGTGCAGCTGGCCACCAGCACGGTGACCACCAGCCACCATCCAAGTCGGCGTCGCATCATTTCCCTTACTGTGGTGCACGCGGTGCTAGGTGCAACATCGGCGGCAGCGGCATCGAATGAAAGCATCAGCTGACTGACCGCCTTCCTCCAACGCGTCCCCCAACAGGCGAGATCGCCACCCGCGGGGTGCCGGCGCCGGTCCAGGTGGGCCGCTGCTGGGTGATCGAGCGCACCCACATCTGGGGCGACCAGTACGGCAAGCTGCGCTGGTGCACCAAGCGCCGTCGAACGTGGTCGAGTTCTGGCACTGGCCGCCGCCGCGATCGTGTGCGGTTGGCTGGTCCGTTACGCCTGAAGCTGCTACCGCTGGCACGGCCGACCTCGCCGACGCCCATGACCACCAACTGACGCGCCTGTTTAGGCATGCCTAACAAGACCGGCTATGCTCCGCCCATGATCTCCTTCACCAGCACGAGCATCCGCGCCAAGACCGTGCCGTTTGCGGCCGACCTGCCGGCGCATGGCGACCGGGTCGCGCTCGTCACCGCCGATGCCGAGCTGTCCTACCGTGACCTGGCCGCCCGTGTGGCCACGACGGCCGCACGCCTTGGCAGCGAACGGCGGCTGGTGCTGCTCGCCGGCGCCAACACTGTCGACGCGGTCATCGTCTACCTCGCCGCGCTGGCCACCGGCCATCCCGTGCTCCTGGCGCCCGGCGACCAGCCCGCCACCGTCGAGGCCCTGATCGCAGCCTATGACCCCGACATCGTGGTGCGCGCCGCCGACGCGGAAGCGGGGCCGCGGATCCAGGAGCGGCACGCGGTCGCCGCGCACCCGCTGCATCCCGATCTCGCGCTGCTGCTGAGCACGTCGGGCTCGACAGGCACCGCCAAGCTGGTCCGCCTCTCCCATAACAACCTCCAGGCCAACGCCATCTCCATCGCCACCTACCTCGCCATCGGCGGCGGCGACCGGGCCGCGACCACCCTGCCCATGCACTACTGCTACGGTCTGTCGGTCATCAACAGCCACCTGCTGCGCGGCGCCTCCCTGCTCCTGACCGACCACTCGATGGCCGACCCCGGCTTCTGGGCGCTGTTCCGCGCCTGCCGCGGGACCAGCTTCGCCGGGGTGCCCTACACCTTCGACCTGCTCGATCGGGTCGGCTTCGACCGCATGCACCTGCCGTCATTGCGCTATGTCACCCAGGCCGGCGGCCGGCTGGCCCCCGACCGCGTGCGCCGCTACGCCGCCGCCGGCCGCCGAGGCGGCTGGGACCTGGTGGTGATGTACGGCCAGACCGAGGCCACCGCCCGGATGGCCTATCTGCCCCCCGAGCTGGCCGCAACACACCCGCACTGCATCGGCATCCCGATCCCCGGGGGATCGTTCCGGCTCGACCCGCTGCCGGACTGGCCGGACCCGGACACCGGCGAGCTGGTCTACATCGGCCCCAACGTCATGCTCGGCTATGCCCACACCCCGGCGGACCTCGGCCTGGGCCGCACCGTCCACGAGCTGCACACCGGCGACATCGCGCGGCGCACCCGTACCGGGCTGTACGAGCTCGTGGGGCGTCAGGCCAGGTTCGCCAAGCTGTTCGGCCTGCGGATCGACCTGCAACAAGTCGAGGCCGCGCTGGAGCGGCACGGTTACACCGCCTGTTGCGTCGCCGGCGACAACCACCTCGTGGTGGCTGCGGCCGGCGACGAGGACGCCGGTCGGCTGCGACGCCTGGCAGCGGGGGCGTGCGGCCTGCCAACCCACGCGGTTCGCGTCTGCTTCCTTGCCGAGCTGCCTCGGCTGGCCAACGGCAAACCCGACTACCCCACCATCCAGGCGCTGACCCGCGAGACCGGTCAGGGGCTGGGGCAGGGTCAGGCCCCGCCCGCCCCCGACTCCGCCCACCACGCCGACGGCCCGCAGGACACCGCCGACCCGGCCGCCCTGCGCGCGTTGTTCGCCGAGACCCTTGACCTCGACCCCGCCGACGTCACCAACGACAGCACCTTTACAAGCCTGGGCGGCGACTCGCTGTCCTACGTCGAGCTGTCGGTCCGCCTCGAGCAGGCGCTGGGCCACCTGCCCGCCGAGTGGCACCAGACCCCGATCCGCGACCTCCGCCCGGCCACACGGCCCCCTGCCCAGCGCGGCGCCACGCGGGGCCGGGCGCGGACGCTGGACACCAGCGTGGCGCTGCGCGCGATCTCGATCCTGCTCATCGTCGGCACCCACGCCAGGCTGTTCGATCTGCCCGGTGGCGCCCACCTGCTGCTCGGCGTGGCCGGGTTCAACTTCGCCCGCTTCCACCTGACCGCAAGCGACCGGCGCGACCGCGCCCGCAGCCTCGGCAAAAGCATCGGGCGCATCGCCATCACTAGCGCCTTGTGGATCGCCCTGGCGTCGCTGTTGCTGACCGACATCTACACGCTCGCGCAGGTCTTCCTGATCAACTACCTGGCCGGCCCGCCCGGCCGCTTCAACGACTTCTGGTTCATCGAGACCCTGGTCTACACCCTGGTGGCCGTGCTCGCCCTGGTCACAATCGGGCCGGTAGACCGTGCCGAACGAAGGTTCTCGCTTGGCCTGCCGCTGATGCTGACGGCCCTCGGGCTGGTCACCAGGTACGAGCTCATCCCGGGTGTTGAGCTGCCAACCCCGCTGGTCGCGTTCTGGCTGTTCGCGCTCGGCTGGGCCGCCGCCAAGGCAACCACCGTCACCGGCCGGCTGTGGGTCACCCTGGCGGTCGTGGCGACCATCCCCGGCTTCCACGGCGACCTGCAACGGGAGGCGGTCATGATGGGCGGGCTGGCGCTGCTGGCCTGGGTTCCCACCGTCCCGAGCGTGCATGTGCTCAACCGCGTCGCGGGCGTCCTGGCCGCCAGTTCGCTGTACATCTACCTGACCCACTGGCAGGTGTACGGGCGCCTGGCCGACACCGCCCCGCTGCTGGCCGTGCTGGCGTCGCTGGCCGCCGGCATCGGCTATGCGACGGTCGCCACGCGTGCCACGGCCATGCTGTCGTCCCTCCGCCGATACCGGCCCTGGCCCTGGAGCGGCCGACGACCGTCGAACCAGACCTCAACCCGGGGGCGCCCGGTCCACCAACAACCAGCCGGTTGACCGCGGCGGCGACGTCAGGTGGATGGGAGCCGCGTCACGCCGGTGGCACTTGGCGCGGATGATAATTAGTGGCCGGCGCTCTGGTCGTCCGCTCCGGGATAGCGGTCGCCCAGCGCAGTTGCCCTGTGTCAAGCCTGCTGGGCGATGAGGCGCTGATAGCTGCCGTGGCGGGCAGGGTCATAGAGGGTGTGATCCTGCCAGCAGCGCCAGATCACGCGAAGCCAGGCCCGGGCCAGGATGCGGACGGC
>JASLBL010000714.1 GCA_030146615.1 Actinomycetes bacterium | reverse complement strand
CGGGCGGTCGGGTCGATGCTGGCAGCCGAGTGGCCCTGGCTGGCCCAACCCCGACCCAAGATCGTGTCGATGCTGGCAGCCGAGTGGCCCTGGCTGGCCCAACCCCGACCCAAGATCGTGTCGCTGGCCTCGGGGGTCGAGCAGCGCAGCGCCCACCGGAACCCGAACAGGTCGCGTAGGAAGGTCGGGACCACATCGGCCGAGGGCTTCTGGGTGGTGGCGACGGTGACCATGCCGGCGGCCCGGCCTCGGGCCACGAAGTCGCGCAGCAGGGTCGAGAAGGCTTGGGCGGCTTTGCGGTCGGGGCCGTTGGTGAAATACGCCAGCTCCTCGATCCCGACCAGGTGCAGCGGGAGCCCGTCGCCCTCGGTGACCTTGCGGGCACGGTTGGCGAGCAGGGTCAGGTAGCGGTCGTCCAGCTCGCCGATCAGGCCCTTGAGCACGTCGATGGCCTCCTCGACGTTGGGGCCGACCAGGCGGGCCGCGCTGCCCTGCCAGACGGCCAGCTCGACCAGCTTGGGGTCGAACAGGGTCAGGCGCACCGAGGGATCCAGCGCCCTAACCGCCACCAGGAGCTGGAGCACGTTGCTCTTGCCGGCGCCCGGCTCCCCACCCAGCAGCAGGTTGCGCTCGGGCAGCGTCACCGTGACCGGGCCGCCGTCCTCGTCCTCGCCGACCGGGATCGGCTGCCACAGCGACAGCCGGCCGGCCGAGGCCAGCGGCCAGGGCGTCGGGGTGGGGTCGGCCAGCGGGTCGCGGCGCAGCACCACCACCCGGGCATGACGGGCACTCGCTGGGTCGCGGACCACCCGGACCTCGCGGACGGCCAGGAAGGCGGCGATCCGCTCGGCCTGGGCCTCCAGGTCGGGCACTTGGCCGCCGGCCGGGACCCGGACCCGAAGCTGCTCCCCGGCCCGGGTCAGCCGACACCGGACGATCCGAGGAATGCGGTCTTCATGGTCGCCAGCTCGGCATGCCGGCAGGCCAGCGCCCACCGCCGCCGCAGGTGCGACCGGAACAGGGCATGGGCCAGCGGCTCCCGAGTCCAGCCCACCACGGCAACGACCAGGGCGGCGGCCACGATCACCCGCTGGGCACCCTCCCGGCCCAGCCGCTCGCCCAGCCACAGGTAGGCCGCCGCGATCAGGGCGATCAAGGCCAGCTCCAGCCGGTACGCCCACGCCGGCCGCAGGATGCCGTTGAACAGCCAGTCGGCCGGCGACTCCCGCACCACCGGGGCCGTGACTACTGGCGGGGTCTCGTGCAGGGCGCCCCAGCCGACCGGTTGCCGCAAGGTTGGCGGCCGGTACGGCCCCCAGGCGTTCACGACCCGACCTCCACCACCGGCTCCGCCAGCTCGGCATGCTCGGCCTTGTCGGCGGCCAGGACCAGGCCCGCGGCCAGCTCCCGCAGGGCAGCCGGCCGTCCCTGGAGGCAGCAGCGGCCAGCACCCGGATCGAACTCGACCGAGGCGCGGATGCTGCCGTCATGGGCCGGCCAGGCGTCCGCCTGGTAGCTGGTGCCCTACCCCAGCAGCAGGCTCGTGTAGTCGACCGACGAACTACGATAGGTGGGCATCATGGGGCTCACTCCTGATGCAAGGGCCGGGTGTTGCGAGCACCCGGCTTAGTGGGTGGAGGGGACCGGTGCTCGCTGACGGCGGCTCCGGCCCCCTCCCTCACGGTCGCTCGGGCATCGCCTCCTTCCTGCTAGCTGGCCTTGGCCTGCGGGACGGCCGGCTCGATGCGGGCCGCCCGGAACGCCACCCCGGAGCGGTCGGCCATCGTCCAGGGCTGGGCGACCAGGCCGTGGACCCGGACCGGGTGGCCCTGCCGGATGGCCTGCGAGGGCTGGCCGGGCACCTTGATGGCCAGGATCTCGGCCGCCCCGTCGGTCATGGCGATCAGCTGCACCACGTACAGCGGCTCGCCGTTCTCATCCGCCCCGGGCCGCTTGGTCTCGAAGTCGACCACCGGCTCGGCCTCGACCGCGCACAGGAACGCGATCGTGGATGTGTCCACCGGGAGCTTCACGCTCTCCTCCTCTCGATTTGGCCCGGGGCGAACCGCCTCGGGCATGTGGTCTAGACGTTTATACCACCATACCGTGACGTTCGGGTGAGCTTCCCGACAATGAGCGGTCAGCGAGCGGGCAGCTCGTACGAGAGCACGTAGCGGTCGGCGGCCATCACCGTGTCGCACACCTCGACCGGCCGATCCTCCATGTCATAGGCGACCCGGATCAGGAGGAACACCGGCACACCAGGCGGGAGCTGCAACGCCCGGGCCTCTTCGGGCAGCGGCATCCGGGCGCGCACGTCCTCGGTAAACCGCTTGAGCTGGTGGCCCATCTCCTCAAGGCGTGCGTAGATGCCGCCGGGGCCGGTGTCTGGCTCGGTGATCTTGGTGCCTTGCACCAAGTCCCAGGGAAGGTAGGACGTGGCCAACTCCATCGGCTGGCCATCGGCCAGGTACCGGCGGCGGCGGACCAGCAGTTGACTGCCCTCGGGTACTTGCAGTCGCCGAGCGATCTCAGCAGGGGCCGGGGCCGGCGCGACCTCCAGAACCTCGACCTTGGGGCGGCGGCCCTCCTCCTCCAGCTCGATCAGGTAGGCGGCCTTGCCCGCCTCACGATGCCGGCGGGCAAAGCGGTCGTAGGCCTTGCGCTGGACCGGCGGGCGGCGTCGCACGAAGGCGCCCCGGCCCTGCTCGATGTCAACCAGCCCCTCGGTCCGAAGGGTGGCGATGGCCTGCCGGACCGTCCCCCGAGCGGCCCCGTAGGTACTCATCAGCGACCGCTCCGAGGGCAGCTGCTCGCCAGCGGCCAGGCGGCCGCTCAGGACCGCGGCCCGCAGGTGATCGGCGATCTGCCGGTAGGCTGGCCGGTCGCTCGTGGGGTCGATGATGCTGGACAGAGACGGTACCCTTCGCTGGTCTACTGGTCTATACGAGTTGTCACGTTACCGGAGGAGGCAGACGGTGGCCCAATCGAGCCCTCGGCACTCGGTCAGCGTGGCGGCCGCGATCATCAACCCGGCCGGCCAGCTCCTGGCCGTGCGGCGACACGACAACGGCCACTGGGAGCCACCCGGCGGCGTACTGGAGCTCGAGGAGACCATCCAGGCCGGCCTGGTCCGCGAGGTCCTGGAGGAGACCGGCCTGCGGGTCGAGCCCGAAGCGCTCACCGGGGTCTACAAGAACATGCGGCGCGGCATCATCGCCCTGGTGTTCCGCTGCCGCATCATCGGCGGCGAGCCAGGCGCGACCAACGAAGCCGATGAGGTCGCCTGGCTCACCCCGGCAGAGGTTCGGGAGCTGATGGACGAGGCCTATGGCACCCGACTCCTTGACGCCTTGGAGTCCGGACCAGTCGCCATCCGCGCCCATGACGGGCTGTCGCTGTTGCCGTCTTCGAGCCGGTGAGAAGTTTCTCTACGAACTCAAGGCCGGCCCTGCGGGCGGCCTCCGGCCGCCCTCGGCCGGGCAGACCTGCACCGCGGGACACGCGCCTCGCCCCACATCAGCGCTGTCGCTTGGCAAGCTGGTCGCGCCGATCTATCGTCCCTGGCACGACAGAACGGATCGAGGAGGGGCAATGCCAGGAAAGGCCGTTGTCAGCCTAACCACCGGACTCGAAGACCCCGAGAAGGTGACGGTGGCGTTCCTGGTCGCCGTCGGTGCGGCCGAACAGGGCCGCCCGACGCTGATGTTGCTCACCAAGGAAGCCGTGCGCCTTGCCCTCGACGGGTTCGCCTACGCCATCGCCTGCGACGGCTGCCCGCCGCTCACCGACCTACTCGACCGCTATGAGAAGGCCGGCGGCCGGTTCATGGTCTGCCCGATCTGCTTCGACGCGCGCAAGTGCGACAAGAGCCAGCTGGTCGGCAACGCCGAGCTGGCCGGGACCGTGCCCATGTGGCAATGGATCGGCGACGAGGGGGCAACGACCTTCAGCTTCTGAAGGAGCGGCCCAGCCGTAGGGGAGCTACGTCGCCCGAAGGGACCGTCAAGGGTGCTGCCGCACCGCCTGCGGCGGCTTGTCAACGAGGCAAGTGGTCGCCCTAGACGGACCTCACCCTCGGCCGAGCTGGCGCCATCGCTGCGACGCCTGCGCCAGGTTCGTCCTCGCCGGCCGTGCCCCCGACGTGCCCTACGCATCGGTCGCCAGCGGTCATCCACGGACAACCACGGTCGCTGCCCATGCCCTCCGAGCTGTAAGGATCAGCCTCTCCGGAGCGGTCCGAGGGTGCTTCCCAAGCTCGCGGTGAGGGTTCGATTCCCTTCGCCCGCTCCACCATTTGCGCTGGTCGTGCAGTCAGGGCTGGCACGACTATCCTTCTTCAAGGCCGGCCCTGCGGGCCGCCGCGTCGAAAGACGGACAGACCTGCCCCGCTTGATCCCACCGGCCTGGAGGGCACAGCGGCCGGCCGCTACGACGGCGGTCTCGCCGCCGGCTACTTCCTCCGCGACCTTGCTCGCGTCGCACGAGGCGATCTCCCACGACCATCCCGATCGGCCCTGTGGGCAATCCCACTGGCCGTTGGCTTCAGTCTCCTCCTCATGCTCGTGTGCTTCGTGGTGCTCGCCCTCACATCCAGCTCCTGACCCCGCCGGCCTTCTGCCGCGCGAAGTTCGCGGCCGCGGCTGGTGTTCCCTTCGCCTGCCGCGCCACCCCAGCGCGAGCCCGTACTACCCGTTCTGGTCGCTGCTCGTCATCACGCTGGACGTCTTCGTGATCTGGGCCATCGCCGCCCACGGCGGGTCGATGCGGGACGCCAGGCCGTGACCGCCTGACAGGGCTCAGTCCTTGCCGGCGTGCTCCCTGAGCCAGCCGAGAGCCGCTTCGGCGGAGCTGAGAACCGAGATGTGGCCGTCGTCCGGGCGCAGCCACAGCTCGGCCGCGGGGATCGTGCCGCTGAGCCACCTGGCGTGGGCGCTGGGCGCGACCCGGTCCTGGCCGCCGTGCAGCAGCAGCACCGGCGCGTTCACCCCTGCCGGGTCGAACCCCCAGGGAGCCACGTAGGCCAGGTCGTCGTCCACCATCCCACCCAGGCCGCCAGCCAGCGCCTGCTCGGCCACGGCGCCCAGCCACGACCAGTCCCCGGCCAGGGCGGCATGATCGGCCGGGGTGACTGCTCGGGGTCGAAGTCGGTGGACGTCAGATGGTCGACGAGCGCCGCCCGTCCACGGGCCGCGGCTCCCAGCCCGGCCGCGCCGGCGGCGGCCATACCCGCAAACCAGTCCAGGCCTTCGGCGTCCACGGGCGCCAGCCCGGACGCACAGACCACTCCCAGCACCCGCTCCGGCAGCAGCGCCCCGCAGGCCAGGGCATGGCCGCCCCCACCGGAGTGGCCCATGACCGCGAACCGGCCGATCCCCAGCACGTCGGCGATCTCGGCGACGTCGGCGGCCACCGAGGTCAGGTCTCGGCCCGGCTGGGGGGTCGACCCGCCGTAGCCGGGCCGGTCGTGCGACACCCAGCGGATGCCGAGCCGGTCGGCGGCGGGGAGCAGCGGCTCCGGCGGCGCGCCGAGGTTGGGTGTCCCGTGCTGCCAGAAGACCGCCAGCCGGTCCCGGCCTCGGTCCTTGCCGGCGGCGTCGTACACGTGCAGGATGCGCCCGTCGCGCAGCTTCAGATCGGTCTCGGTCACCACCGGGCGAGCGTAGTGACCGGCACGGTCACTGTCACTCCGGCGGTGTGGAATGGTGGTCGTCGGTCCGACCGGGGGAGGCGAGATGACCCAGCAACCAGCGTTCCAGCTGACAGCCACCGTGCTCGACGCGCCCGACCCGCGCGAGCTGGCCCAGTTCTACAGCCAGCTGCTGGGGTGGCCCATCGGGAGGGACGAGCCCGACTGGGCGACGGTCCGGCCGCCCGATGGCGGACCGGGGCTCTCGTTCCAGCTGGAGCGGGCCCACGTCAGGCCGACCTGGCCGGCCGCGCCGGGCGATCAGCAGATGCAGCTCCACCTGGACATCGAGGTCGACGACCTGGAGGCCGCCGGGGCCCACGCCGTGGCCGCGGGCGCGGTCCTGGCCGAGTACCAGCCCCAGGAGGACGTCCGGGTCTACCTCGACCCGGCGGGTCACCCGTTCTGCCTCTGGGTCGGTTAGCGCCAGCTAGTGGTCGGTGACCTTCACGTCGCTGAACAGGCCCCAGACCTTGAGCTGGATCTCGGGCCCGTCGCCCGAGGAGACCTCGATCCGCCGGTCCCCGAGGAGGCTGAGCCCACGCTCGCGCACCCGGCTCCCTGGCGGAACCTTGACCACGAGGTCGCCCCCGACCCCGACAAAGGTGATCGAGGCCCCCGGCCCGGCACCGCCCGAAGCGTCGAAGTCCGCCTCGGCCATGAGCGCGAGCACCGTCTCACTCGTCCAGTCCGCCGGAAGCCGGGCCTTCCGGTCTCCCAGGATCGCGACGAACATCGGCCTTCCCTTCGCTTCGGGTTCCGTGGCGCGGAGCATACGATGCGCTGACCACTCAGGGTGGCCGCGGGGGTGGGGCGGCGGGCGGGAGTCGGGAGGGCTGAGGGTCGGGTGGCCAGAGGTCGGAAGGCCGAGATCGGAGGCAGCAGTTCGGGGGCTGAGGTCGGGTAGCCGAAGCTCTGGAGACTGACGGCCGGATGCTGTTGGCCTAGCCAGCCGGGGTGCTGTTGGCCTGGCCAGCCGGGTGTGAATCGCGCCCACCGTGCTCGTTGCGTTCACGGTGCTCTTCGGAGGCTGAGCGTCGTTCCCGCTCCTCGTTACCGCGGCCTTCAAGGTCCCGCCCGCTCCGCTCCTCGTCCCGGCGGTCCTCGTCCCGGCGGTCCTCGTCCCGGCGGTCCTCGTCCCACGAGCGTCCATCCCGGTTGTCGCCGGCCCTTGAGGGATCGTCCCGCGTATCGCTGTGCCGCCGGCGCCCGTCCCGCTTGTCGCGGTCCCTCCGGTCGTCGTCCCGCCGCTGGTCGCTTCCCTTGGCGTCCTGTCGGTGCTCGACCCACCGGCGGCTGTCGGCGTCTGGCCGACGGTCATCCCGGCCCGCATCCTGGTCGCGGCGGGAGCGGTCGGGGCAGGGCGGTCCGCCACTCGACCCGCCGTCGGGGTCCGCCGTCCCGGGCTTGCCGGGGCGAGGGTGGGACGGTGTCCGGGCCCGCTTGTCCGGGTGGGGCTTGTGGCTGTTCCGGCGCCAGGACCGCGGCGGCGAGCCGGGCTCGGGCCTCGCCTCGGGTGGCTCGGCCGAGGACCTGCGGACCGGCGGCCGCTCGACCGAGGGCGTGCGGACCACGGCCGCCGGGCGCCGCGCCGGGCGCCGCTGGACGGCCGCGACCACGCCGCCGCGGTCGTCGTCGTCCGAAGCCGAGGCACCGCTCCCGGACCGGCGCGGAGGTGGCGCGGCCGCGGGGGCCCGGGACCGCCCCCCGGACGGCTCCGCGCGGCCCCGGTCCGGCGGCTCGACCTGGATGACGCCCGGACGGCCCAGGTCGGGAAGCGGCGGGTCGGGCTCCTCCGACACCGGGTGGGTGATCGACTCCGCCAGCAGCTCGCTGGTCGCGATCATGGCCGCGAGCGACGTCGCCGCCAGCGACGCCACGCCGATGGCGACGACCAGCGATGTGTTGCGGCGCGATGACACGCGAGGCGATCCCCTGCGGAGACGTACGGGTGGGTGTCGGCCCGGCAGTCATCGGCAACCCGGTCGCTACACTTGAGCAGTTCGAGCCGATCGCTCCACAGCTTACCTCACATCGGCCCGGCCCCGGCGGAGGCCAGGGCGGTCATGCCTCACTGGAGCCCGAGGCCGGCCGGGGGCGCCGCAGGACCCGCAGCCCGAACAGAACCAGACCGGCTACGACGACCAGGGGCGTCAGCCAGACCACCGCGACCAGGACCGTCGCCGCCATCACCCCGAGCCCGTTCGCGGCCGTTGCCCATGCCCTGGCCAGCCGGCCCGACGGCTCCCCGGCCGGCCCGGCCGCGCCTGGCTCGCTGAGCTGGAGCACGATGGTCGAGAACGAGGACTGGTCCTCGAGGTAGTTCAGCTGCCCCTGGAGCCGCTCGATGTTCGACTGCACCTGCTGGAGCTGGTTCTGCACCGCGATCACGTCGGTCACCGACCTGGCCCGGTCGAGCAGGCGCAGGTAGACCCGCTCCTGGGCCCGCCAGGCGGCCAGCTGGCCGTTGAGGTCGACGTACTGGTTCGTGACGTCGTCGGTGCTCGACTTCTCACCTCGGTAGGTGCCGAGGCCCTTGAGCTCACGCAGCACCGGCTCGAAGGCGTCCACCGGGACCCGGAAGGTGACCTGGCCGCTGGCCGGCTCGCCGCTGGGGACCGAGGTCGACGACCCGACGTAGATGCCCTTGGCCCTCCTCACGACGTCGGTGGCCTGGCTGATGGTGGCGTTCAGCCGACCCTCGCCGACCTCGAGGTCGACGTTGGCCGTCCGGACGATCCGGTTCCCGAGGTCGACCAGCCGGACCTGCGACGCGGCATCGGCCGAGCCTGCCTTGCCAGCGTGGTCGGCCGGCGCGGTCTGCGCCGACCGGTCCTGCTCGGTCGCGCCCTGGTCGGCCGCCGGCGCCACCTGGGCCTCCCCGCCGGCCGAGCCGCCGCCGTCGCCCCCACCCGCGCTGCACCCGGCCACGATGACCATCGCGACCAGCGCCACCCCGACCGCCGCCCGACCACGCTTCATACTCACGCTCCCGTCTCGGTGTCTGCTGGATGTGACGCCACCTGAGCCCCAACGGTTCCTGGCCCGCCAGGAGCCGCGCGTTACCACCCGGGGGGTGTGGACGATCGCTTGCCGGGTCGGGCCGCCATCTGGAAGCCTCCTTCCGGTCTGCATCGATCGCCGAGGAGTCCTGCCAGTGGCCGTCGCCACCTCCCCACCCCGACCCGCGAGCCGCGCCACCCCGTCCCTGCGCGGCGTCGTGCTCACCCTGTTCGTCGCCTCGGGCGCCGCCGGGCTCATCTACCAGGTGGTGTGGTCACGCGAGCTGGTGCTGGTGTTCGGCAATACCACCCAGGCGGTGGCGACGATCGTGACCGCGTTCATGGCCGGCCTCGGCTTCGGCAGCCTGCTCGGCGGCCGGCTGGCCGACACCAGCCTCCGGCCGCTGCGCCTGTACGGCCTGGTCGAGCTGGCCGTCGCCGCCATGGCCGCCCTGCTGCCGTTCGCCTTCAGCGGGCTGGCCGAGCTGTACCGGGGCGTGTGGCCCAGCCTGGTCGAGCGCCCTGGCCAGCTGGCCGGCGTCCGCTTCGCCCTCGCCCTGGCGGCGGTGGCCCCGGCGACGTTCCTGATGGGGATGACCCTGCCGCTGCTCACCCGCTACCTGGTCCGCAACCTGGACGAGGCCGGCGCCCGCCTGGGCGAGCTGTACGCGGCCAACACCGTCGGCGCCATGGCCGGCACCCTGCTCGGCGGCTTCGTGCTCATCGAGCTGCTCGGCCTGCACCTCACCAGCTACCTGGCGGTCGCGCTCAACGTGGCCGCGGGGCTCGGCGCCCTGCTGCTGTCCCGGCGCTACGAGGCGGGTTCCGCCGCGGCTGACACCTCCGGAGCAGCTGCCGCCTCCGGGCCCGGGTCAGGTGACTCCAGGCTCGGGACGGGCGACGGCTCCGGGCCGGGCAAGACCGCCGACTCCACGCTGGGCGCTGCGGCCCGGCGCGAGCGGCGGGTCCGGCCCGAGGTGCCGCGCGACTTCCGCCCCCGGCGGCGGGCCGTGCTGGCCGCGACCTTCGTCTCCGGGTTCGTCTCGCTCGCCCTCGAGGTGCTCTGGACGCGGATGCTGGCCGAGGGCACCGGCTCCAGCATCTACATCTTCACCACGATCCTGGCCATCTTCCTGCTCGGCATCGCCCTCGGCAGCTTCCTGTACCGGCGCTTCTCCCGGCCCGAGGGCGAGCGGCTGGGCATGCTCGGCCTGTGCCGGCCGGGGTCGGCGTCCTCGCCCAGGCGACGGTCGTGCTCGGCAGCGGGATGGTCGGCCACGTCCCGTTCGTGGTCCGCACCGTGGTCGTGCTCCTCCCGGCGACAATCCTGATGGGCTACGCGTTCCCGCTCGCCGGCCG
>JASLBL010000701.1 GCA_030146615.1 Actinomycetes bacterium | reverse complement strand
GGCCCAGGCCCCCGGACCGGCCGACGCCGCGGCCGCGGACGCGGCGGTCCCTCCGGCGCCGGCGACACTCCAGGCAGCCTCGGTCCAGACGACCAAGGCCGGCCTCCCCCGCCGGGTCCCGAGGGCCAACCTCGCCCCCGGGATGGTCGCCGCCCGCACGGCGGCGACGGCAACGAGGCCCGAGCCGGCCGCCAGCAGCCCTCAGCCCTCCTCCGCCGCGGCCAGGTCCCCGGAGGAGGTCAGGAGCATGCTGTCGAGCTACCGCTCGGGCCTGGAGCGCGGCCGGATGGCAGCAGGCGAAGATGCCGAACGGGGCGGCGACGCCCACTCGTCCTCGAGGAGCGACCACGATGACGCAACTCAGTAGGGAAGCGCAGAACCTCAACTGGCTCGTCTCCAACTTCGCCAGGAGCGTTCCAGGGGTGGCGCACGCGATCGTGGTCTCGGCGGACGGGCTCCTGATGGCCGTCTCCGAGCGGCTGGACCGGGCCAGAGCCGACCAGCTGGCCGCGGTCGCCTCGGGCCTGGCCAGCCTGACCCAGGGCGCGGCCCGCTGTTTCGACGCGGGTGCGGTGAACCAGACGATCGTCGAGATGGAGAAGGGCTTCCTGTTCGTGATGTCGGTCAGCGATGGCTCCTGCCTGGCCGTGCTAGCCTCGCCATCCTGTGATATTGGCCTGGTCGGCTACGAGATGGCGCTGCTGGTCGCCCGCACGGGGGATGTGCTCACGCCCGCCCTCCGGGCTGAGCTGCAAGCGGCGCTGCCACGATGAGCACGGCCGGGGCTGGGGGAACCACCGATGAGCACCGAGGATCGGCAGGACAGCCGGCAGGAGCCGGGTCGGCTGGTCCGGCCCTATGCGATGACCGGCGGGCGGACCCGCCCGGCGGACGACGACCTCGAGCTGGAGACGCTCGTCTCCACCACCTCGCTGGGTGAGACCTCGTTGACTCTGAGCCTCGAACGGCGTTCGATCGCCCTGCTGTGCAGGGACATTCTCTCCATCGCGGAGATCTCCGCCCGGCTGGACCTGCCCCTCGGCGTCGTCCGCGTGCTCGTCGGCGACATGGCCGAGGAGGGACTGGTCACCGTGCACCGGCCGGCCAGCGTCGGCGACCGCCCAGACCTTGCGCTTCTCGAGAGGGTGCTCTATGGACTCCGGACAATTTAGATCGGGCTCCCCGGCAGGGGAGTCGAGGGCACCGACCCCGGTCAAGATCGTCATCGCCGGCGGCTTCGGCGTCGGCAAGACGACCTTCGTCGGTGCGGTCTCCGAGATCATCCCGCTGACGACCGAGGCCGCCATGACCACGGCCAGCCTCGGGGTCGACGACACCAGCCACATCCAGGGCAAGACGACCACCACCGTGGCCATGGACTTCGGCCGCATCACCCTGGACACCGACCTGATCCTGTACCTGTTCGGCACCCCCGGCCAGGACCGGTTCTGGTTCATGTGGGACGACCTGTGCCGGGGCGCCATCGGCGCCGTGGTGCTGGTCGACACCAGGCGGCTGGACGCCTGCTTCGCCGCCGTCGACTACTTCGAGCAGCGCGAGCTGCCGTTCGTGGTCGCCATCAACTGCTTCGACGGGGTACTGGCCCACGCCGTCGAGGACGTTCGCGAGGCCCTGGTCATCGGCGAGGACACGCCGATCGTGGCCTGCGACGCCCGGGTCAGGGAGTCGGCCAAGACGACCCTGATCGAGCTGGTCCAGCACGCCCTGGCCCGCGCCTCGGCCGTCCTGCGCTCCCCGGCCAACACTCGCGGCGGGGTCGGCGCCGGCACCTCCACCCCCTGACCGGGTCCGGCCAGTGACCGAGGGCGCCCACGTCCGGGTGAACCGGCGGCTGTGGAACGAGGACGCCGACGACTACCAGCGGCGCAACGCCCCTCAGATCCGGGACCAGGCCTTCACCGGCCACCTTGCCTGGGGCACCTGGAACATCCCCGAGTCGGAGCTGAACGTGCTCGGGGAGGTCGCCGGCAGGGATGTCCTCGAGTTCGGCTGCGGCGGCGCCCAGTGGTCGACGGCCCTTCACCGCAACGGCGCCCGGCCGGTCGGGTTCGACCTGTCAGAGCGCCAGCTCGCCCACGCCCTGCGCCTGCGGACCGAGACCGGGATCAGCTTCCCGCTGGTCCAGGCGGACGCCGAGCGGACCCCGTTCCGCGACGCCAGCTTCGACATCGTGTTCGCCGACTACGGGGCGTTCCTGTTCACCGACCCCTACCGGGCCGTGCCCGAGGCGGCCCGGATCCTGCGCCCTGGTGGCCTGCTCGCCTTCACCCACCTCAGCCCGATCTACGACATCGCCTTCCCGGCCGACGCCGACCACGCCGGCGAGCGGCTGGTCAACGACTACTTCGGCCTCTACCGGATGCAGGACGTGGACGGCACGGTCGAGTTCAACCTGCCCTACGGGTCCTGGATCCGGCTGTTCCGCGACAGCGGCCTGATCGTCGAGGACCTGATCGAGCCCCGGCCCCCGGCCGGCGCCACCAGCACCTACCGGGACGCCGAGGACCTGGCCTGGTCGCGGCGCTGGCCGGCCGAGTGCATCTGGCGGCTGCGCAAGCCTTGAGCCCGGCCCGCCTACCACCGGCGCGGTAGCCGGGCCGGCCCGGCCTGCCTCCCTGGGAGCAGCCGCACGGCCTTCCCCCGGGCGACGACGCCTCCGCCCCCGTCCGCGACCATCGTGGTCGAGCGTTGCGGCAACCGGACCAAGGACGGCGGGAATGGGCGAGCAGCTGGTGGAGACCAACGGGCTGAGCAAGACCTACGGGGCGGTCACGGCCGTCGACCAGGTCAGCCTCTCGGTGTGGCGCGGGGAGGTGTACGGGTTCCTCGGCCCCAACGGGGCCGGCAAGACGACCACCCTGCGGATGCTGGCCGGGCTGGTCAGGCCGACCGCCGGGACGGCCAGCGTCCACGGCGACCAGCCGGGGAGCCCGCGGGCCCTGGCCAGGACGGGCGTGCTCATCGAGTCGCCCCGCTTCTACCCCTACCTGTCGGGCCGCGACAACCTCCGGGTGGTCGCCCGCTACGCCGACGTGCCCGACCGGCGGGTCGAGGGCGTGCTGGAGACGGTCGACCTGGCCGGCCGGGGCGGGGACCGGTACGCCGGCTACTCCCTCGGCATGAAGCAGCGCCTCGGGGTCGCGGCCGCCCTGCTCAAGGACCCGGAGCTGCTGATCCTGGACGAGCCGACCAACGGGCTCGACCCGGCGGGCATGCGCGACATGCGGGCCCTGATCCGCGACCTGGGCGACCGCGGCCACACCGTGCTGCTCTCGTCGCACCTGCTGGGCGAGGTGCAGCAGCTCTGCGACCGGGTCGGGGTGATCTCCGGCGGCCGCCTGCTGGCCGAGAGCACGGTCGACGACCTGCTCGGCCAGGCCGGGCTGCTGGTGCGGGCCGAGCCCCTTGAGCAGGCCCGCGAGGCCCTGGAGCGGCTGGTCGGCGCGGGCAGCCTCGCCCTGGCCGACGGCAGCTTCCGGCTGCGGACCGAGCCCGAGCAGGCGGGCCGGGTCAGCCGGGCCCTGGCCGACGCCGGGGTGACCCTGACCGAGCTGCGCCCCCTGGAGCGCACCCTCGAAGAAGTCTTCTTGGAGATGACCGGGACCGAAAGGACGGGACGATGATCGCGAGCTTCCAGGCGGAGATCCTCAAGCTGCGCAAGCGGCCAGCGACCTGGGTGCTGCTGGGGGTGGCGCTGGCGCTCACCCAGCTGTTCGGCTACCTGCTCCCCTACTCGAGCTGGGCCACCAGCGACCAGAACTTCCAGACCGAGGGCATGGACCCGCAGGCCGTGCTGGCCGGGACCCTGCCCGGCGAGCTGGTGCCGACCTCGCTCGGCGGCTTCCCGGTGTTCGCGGGCGCCCTCGCCCTGATCCTCGGGGCCCTGGCCACCGGCAGCGAGTACGGCTGGGGCACGATGCAGACCGCCCTGACCCAGCGGCCGACCCGGGTGGCCGTCTACGGCGGCAAGCTGGCCGCCCTCGCCGCCAGCACCCTGGCCATCGTGCTGGCCACCTTCGCCCTGAACGCGACCACGGCGGCGGTGATCGCCACCCTGGAGTCGCGGCCGCTCGACTACCCGCCCCTGGCCGAGCTGGCCCAGGGCATCGGGTCGGGCTGGCTGATCATGGGGATGTGGTGCGGCCTCGGGGCCCTGCTCGGGTTCGCGTTCCGCGGGGTGGCCCTGCCCATCGGCCTCGGCGTGGTCTGGGTGCTGGCGGTCGAGAGTCTGGTCTCGGCGGTGGCCGACAGTCTGCTGACCTCGCTCCAGCCCCTGCGCAACCTGCTCCCTGGGGTCAACGCCGGCTCCCTGGTCTGGTCGCTGGCCCCCGGCGGCGGGTCGAGCGGCGAGGCCCCGCCAGGGGTGGTCGACGCCGTCACCGGCGGCCGGGCCACCCTCTCCCTCGCCCTGTACGTGGCCGCCTTCGTCGCGGCCGGAGCCCTGGTGGTCCGCCGCCGGGACGTGACCTGAGCCCGCTCCGGGCTGCCGGTCAGCCGGGCCGGAGGCGGGCGGCCCGGACCACGGCGCCGACGGCGAGCAGGCCGAGGGCGAGGCCGGCCAGGCCCACCCAGAGGAAGACGCCCGGGTCGCCGGTCCGCCCGGCGGCCGGGTCGGGCGCCGCCTGGGGAGCCGGGACGGCCGGCTGCCCGGACCCGCCGGACCCGTCGGTCCCGGAGCCCGAGCCGCCGCCGTTGCCCGCCTTGGCGGCGTCGGTGACCCGGAACACCCAAAGGCCGCTGTTCATGTCGCTGGCCAGGACCAGGTCCTTGTAGGGGAACACGCCCCAGACCACCGGCATGTCACGGCGCCCGTCCTGGGCGGTGGCCGCCGCCTGGCGGGGCGAGGTGGGCGGCGGCACGAACCAGGCGACCTCCCGGGGCTTGGCGGGGTCGGACAGGTCGACCACCCTGACCCCGTCGGAGTACCAGGAGGCGTACGAGCGGTCGCCCTCGATGACCGCGTTGTGGACCGAGTAGACGCCGTCGGTGGCCACCTTCCCGTCCTTGCCGGGCACGGCCGACTCGGTGGCGAAGGTCGACAGCAGCTTCGGGCTCTCGAGCGAGCTGGTGTCGAACACCCGCTGGTAGGTCCAGGTGGCCTGTGACCCGCTCCCGACCGCCCGCATGGCCTCGTCGTTCTGGATGAACAGGGTCTCGTCCTCGTTGAACCAGCCCGAGTGGGCGCCGCGGTAGCCGTCCTCGGGCCGGTACGGGGTCTGGCCGATGTACCGGGGGGAGGCCGGGTCGCGGATGTCCAGGAACTGGACGCCCGCCGACCAGAAGGACGCGAACAGCTTGTTCCCCTTGTCGAACGGCCAGGCGCTGTGGTCGAACACGTCCCGCCTGGCCGCGAGCTGCCCGCGGGCGTCGGCCGGGCCGTCGCGGCGGACGTCCCAGTCGGCCAGCTCGCGGGGCCGGCGCGGGTCGGTGATGTCGATGATCCGCAGGTCCCCCTGACGGCCCTGGCTCAGGTTGAACGAGTAGGGCACCGCGGCCAGGGCCAGCACCCGCCCGTCGGGCCGCTGCACCACCCCGAGCTCGTGCACCCCCGAGGCGACCATCGTGGCCAGGCGACCCAGCTCCTTGGGCTTGGCCGGGTTGGTCACGTCGTACAGCGCCAGCCCGGCGAACCCCGGCTCCTGGCGGGAGCAGCGCTGGATCCCGACGGCCGCCAGGTCGCCCTTGAACTTCCGGGTGTTGATCGAGCCGACCCAGACGTCCTCCCCGTCACTCCCCGGGAACTTGGCGAAGGACGTCAACGCCCGCGGCCTGGCCGGGTCCTGGAGGTCGATCGCCCAGATCCCGTTGGCCGGCCGGCAGTCCCCCTGCCGCAGGTTCCCCAGGTAGGCGACGTCCTTGTGCGCCCAGACATCCCCGTACCCGCCCCTCTGCGGCGGCGCCAGGTGCCCGACCACCTCGGTGTTCCAGGTCTTCGGCGCCTGCTCCTGGGCCGCCGGCACCCCGGCCGGGGCGATCCCCACCGCCACCAGCAGCGCGATCGTGGCCACGCCGGCTCGCCGCCATCTGCTCATGCGGTCCTCCGGCCTGCCGACGTCCTCTCCTCACTGTCGCACGGACCACTGAGATTTCGCTGAGCCGGAGGGTGGGCGGCGCTGTCCACAGCCCCCACCTCGGCCTCGCCAGCACCGGGTGGCGCGTCAGGCCAACTCGCCGAGGGCGCGGGGCAGAGCGCCCTCGTAGGCGTCGCGGAGCCGCGACAGGGGGAGGTCGATGACGCCGGGAACGACCAGGCGGGCGCCGCCGGTCGTGCCCAGACGGGTTGCCGGGACCCTGGTGTCGGCGGCCAGGGTGGCCACCTCCCCGGACGCCTCGGGCGGGACGGCGAGCAGGACCCGGGAGGCGGACTCGCTGACCAGGGCGGCCAGGGAGCCCAGGCCGGGCGGCAGGCCGACGGTTGCCCCGACTCCGCCGGCCAGGGTGGCCTCGACCAGGGCGACGGCCAGGCCGCCGTCGGAGAGGTCGTGGGCGCCGGCGAGCAGGCGGCGGCCGGCCAGGTCGTGCAGCAGACGGTGGAGGCGGGCCTCGGCGGCCAGGTCGAGGGCCGGGGGGCGGCCCTCGAGGCGGCCGGTGGCCAGCCGCTGCCAGGCCGAGCCGCCGAGCTCGACCCGGGTCTCGCCCAGCAGCCAGACCTCCAGGCCGGGTCGGAGGAAGCCGGAGGGGACGGCGGCGGCCGGGTCGTCGAGGAGGCCGAGGACGCCGACGATCGGGGTGGGGTGGATGGGGCGGCCGGACGACTCGTTGTAGAAGCTGACGTTGCCGCCGGTCACGGGCAGGCCGAGGGCCTGGCAGGCGGCGGCCAGGCCGTCCACGGCGGCCGCGAACGACCCCATCACCTCGGGGCGCTCCGGGCTGGCGAAGTTCAGGCAGTTGGTGACGGCGATCGGCTGGGCGCCTGTGCAGGCCACGTTGCGGGCGGCCTCGGCCACGGCCAGGGCGGCCCCGGCGGCCGGGTCGAGGGCGGTGTAGCGGCCGTTGCCGTCGGTGGCCAGGGCGACCGCCCGGCTTGTGCCCGGCACCCGGAGCACGGCCGCGTCGCTGCCCGGGCCGGCGAGGGTGGCGTGGCCGACGAAGCGGTCGTACTGCTCCCACACCCAGCGCTTGGAGGCGCAGGTCGGGTCGCCGGCCAGGGCGAGCACGGCCTCGGCCGGGTCCGCGTCCAGCGGGACCTCGGCCTCTGTCGCCGGCGGGGCCGGTGCGGTGAGCGGGCGGTGGTACACCGGCCCGTCGTCGGCCAGGCTGGCCGCCGGCACCTCGGCGACAACCTCGTCCCGGAACCGGACCCGCAGCAGCCCACCTGGGACCATCTCCGCGAGCACGCTGGCCAGGATCCCCCAGCGCTCGCAGACCTCGAGCACGTCGTCGAGCCGGGCCTGCTCGACCAGGGCCAGCATGCGCTCCTGGGACTCCGAGACCAGCACCTCCCAGGCCTCCATCGACGGCTCGCGCAGGGGCACGGCGTCCAGGTCGACCTCCATGCCCATCCCGGCCCTGGCCGCGACCTCGGCGACGGCGCAGCTGATCCCGGCGGCGCCGAGGTCCTGGAGCCCGCGCAGCAGCCTCCGCTCCCCCAGCTCCAGGCACGCCTCGATCAGCAGCTTCTCCTGGAACGGGTCGCCCACCTGGACGTTCGGGCGCTTGCGCTCCCCACCCTCCTCGAAGCTGGCCGAGGCGAGCACGCTGGCCCCGCCGATCCCGTCCCGGCCGGTCTTGGCCCCCATCAGCACGGCCAGGTCGCCCGGCTGCTCGGCCCGGCCGCTGAGCAGCCGGTCGGCCGGCATGAACCCGACGGTCAGGGCGTTGACCAGCGGGTTGCCGGCGTAGCAGGGGTCGAAGGCGACCTCGCCGCCGACCGTGGCCACCCCCACGCAGTTGCCGTAGTGGCCGACCCCGGCCACCACCCCCTCCAGTAGCCGCCGCTGGAGAGGCTCGGCCAGGTCGCCGAACCGTAGCGAGTTCAGGCTGGCCGCCGGCCGGGCCCCCATGGCCAGGATGTCGCGGATGATCCCCCCGACCCCGGTCGCCGCCCCCTGGAACGGCTCAACGAACGACGGGTGGTTGTGCGACTCGATCTTGAACACCGCGGCCACCCCGTCCCCAAGGTCGACCACCCCGGCGTTCTCCCCCGGCCCCTGGAGCACCCGCGCCCCGGTGCTTGGCAGCCGCCGCAGGTGGACCTTGGAGGACTTGTAGGAGCAGTGCTCGCTCCACATCAGCGAGTACATCGCCAGCTCGGCCCGGCTCGGCTCCCGCCCCAGCACCTTGAGGATCCGCTCGAGCTCGTCGTCGGTCAGCCCGAGCTGCCGGTGCAGGCCGGGAGGGGTCCGGGGAACCCCAGAGGGGTGCCCCGGTGAGACAGGGGCGAGGCTAGACACGGGCCGCCCGGAGGACCGACTCGAACAGCCCGCGGCCGCCGGTGGGGCCCAGGAGGGGGTCGACGGCGTGCTCGGGGTGGGGCATGAGGCCGACGACGTTGCCGGCGGGGTTGCGGACCCCGGCGATGTCGGCGAGGGAGCCGTTGGGGTTGTGGCCGGGGGCGTAGCGGAAGACGACCTGGCCGGCGGCGGCCAGGGCGGCCGGGTCGTCATGGACGTAGCGGCCATCGCCGTGCTTGACCGGGATGGTGAGCGATTCCCCGGGGGCGCAGGCCGAGGTCCAGGCGGTGGCCGTGGACTCGACGGTGACCTCGACCTCGCGGCAGACGAAGCGGAGGCCGGCGTTGCGCAGCAGGGCCCCGGGGAGCAGGCCGGCCTCGCAGAGGACCTGGAAGCCGTTGCAGATGCCGAGGACCGGCCCGCCGTTCCTGGCGAAGCCGGCGACGGCGCCCATCACCGGGGAGAAGCGGGCGATCGCCCCGCAGCGCAGGTAGTCGCCGTAGGAGAAGCCGCCCGGCAGGACCACCGCGTCCACGCGGGAGAGATCACCGTCGCCGTGCCACAGGGCCACCGGGTCCCCGCCCATCGACGCGACGGCGGCCCGGGCGTCGCGGTCGTCGCACGACCCCGGGAAGGTCACCACCCCGATCCGCAAGCCAGCTCCTCGCCTCGGCCGTCCACCTGGCCCGGAGGCTACCAGGTCACCCCGACCCGCCGGGGGGTCAGGCTTGAGCCCCCCGGGCCCCCTTGGCCGGGAGGCGGTCGGACCAGGCCGGCCAGGTGGCCATGGCCCACTTGCCGTCGTCGAAGTCGCGGTCGGTGACGGCGGCGGCGGCCAGGCCGGCGTCGGGGTCGACCCAGAGGAAGCTGCCGGTGGCCCCGAAGTGGCCGAAGGCCGCCGGGGAGCGGCGGTCGCCCATCCAGTGGGGGCGCTTGCCGTCGTGGAGCTCGAAGCCGAGGCCCCAGTCGCAGGGGTCGAAGCGGCCGACCCCGGGCACCAGGCCGGCCAGGCCGGGGAACTGGACGGAGGTGGCCTCGGCGAACAGGGTCGGCCCGACCACCGGGGCGCCCTCGGCGAGCAGGCAGCGGGCCAGCCGGACCAGGTCGTCGAGGGTCGAGGCGGCCCCCGCGGCCGGGTCGCCGCCGATCTCGGGGCGGCGGACGAGCCGGGTCGAGGACATCTCCAGGGGACCGAGCACGCTGCTGGACAGCCAGCTGGCGAAGGTCATGCCGACAGAATCGGCAACCGCCTCGGCCAGCACCCGGAAGCCGATGTTGGAGTAGATGCGGCGCTGCTCGGGGGGCCGCTGGCGGCCAGGGGGCTCGAACGGGAAGCCGGCGGCGTGGGCCAGCAGGTGGCGCAGGGTGACGCCCTGGCCGGCGTCGGGCACCGGC
>JASLBL010000645.1 GCA_030146615.1 Actinomycetes bacterium | reverse complement strand
GGTGCGTTCAAGTACCACCTGGACGGCGTGCATGCCGACCCGGTCGGAGTCGAGCGCGAAGCGGGCCCGCCCGTCGCGGACGAACACCTCGCTGACGCTCCAGCCGGCCGGCAGCAGCTCCACGCAGGGCAGCTGGCTGGCCGACGGCACCGCCTGGGCCATGAGCACCAGAAATGGGGTGCCTGGTTGGCTTGCGGACTCGCAGAACGGCTGGCGGGTCTGGATAAACTCCGAGGCGACGGGCTGGGCGCAGCCGGCCAGCAGCAGCCCGGCCACGGCGAACAGCAGCAGCCGCCTCACAGCAATCCAGCCGCCCGCAGATTATCGACCACTATCAGCAGCACCAGCAGTCCACCGACAAGCACCGCGGCCAGCAGGCCAACCCGGCGCAGGCTCCAACGCTGGGTCGAGATAGGCTCGGGCCGCTCGGGCAGTAGCTGGAGGAACTCGGCGTGCAGGTCGCGGCCCTGCTCGCGCATCCACCGGCGCAGCTGGGAGGGCATGGTGAAGCCCCTGGTGGCGGCGAACGCCTCGGCGATCTCGTCGTCGTTGAACTGGAGCCGGGCCCGCCGGTAGACCTGCTCGGGGCTGGAGCGGGTGGCCAGGACCAGCAGCATGTTGGCCAGGTCGACCGCCTGCCGCCAGGGGCTGGGCCGGACCTCGGCGAAGAACACGTCGATCAGGTGGACCCGGCCCTCGCGGACCAGCAGGTTGGCCGGCTTGATGTCGCGGTGGGCCAGGCCGGCGTCCCACAGCCGGCGGATGATCCGCAGGCCGTCGTCGATCATCGCCTCATCGACCTGCTCCAGCTCGCCGAGCTCCTTGGCATCGCCGAAGAACTCCGTCACCACCAGGTACTCGCGCTCGGGGGTGATCTCCACGACCCCGAACGGCTCGGGGCTGCGGACCCCGGCCCCGTACATCAGCCGCAGGGCGTAGTCCTCCTGCTGGACCAGCCGACGGACGGTGTTGAACGGCTTCTCGTCCTCCAGCCGCCCATACAGCAGGGTCCGGCCCAGCTTGTACCAGCGGTCCGCGCGCAGGTGGCTGCCGGCGTACAGCTTGGCGAATAGGTAGCTGTTGGGGTCGCCCTTGGCGCACACCCGCAGCGGGGTCGAGCCCGCCGAGCCCGACAGGCCGAACGGCTTGAGCTCCAGCACCTGGATGCCCAGCTGCTCCTCGAGGGCCCGGTGGATGGCCTGGCCGCGGCGGCCACCGACGTCCAGATGCGCTGTCTGGCCGCGCCGGTAGGTGACCGGGAACACCTCGTTGGGGGCGAGCATGCGGAAGGCGACCAGGGGGATGGTGACCCCGATGATCGCCCCGAACAGCACATCGGTCGGCGAGTGCACGGCCAGGTACACCAGCGAGACCGACAGCGCCGCGACCAGCAGGCCCACCACCGGCTTGGCGACCTGCCGCAGCCGGCCCTGCGGCACCAGGCTGTAGAGCATCCCGACCAGCATGGCGGTGAACACGGCCACCGGCCGGGAGGGGTGCGCCGCGCCGGTCCAGTGGCCCAGGATGTCAGCCCCGAGGGGGCGGGGCCGCATGAACAGGTAGGCGAGCAGCGAGCTGAGCACGATCACCCCGACCACAGCACCGACGAACACAAACAGGTGCCGGAACCGCCGAAACGCCACCAGCACAAGGACCGTCGTCCAGAACAGGACCCGGATCGTCCAGCGCGACCCGAGGGCGTGCAGCCCCTGCATGACATCGGTCAGGGCGTCGGTCCGCAGCCGCGAGACCCAGTCCAGCAGCGACAGGTCGAACGCCAGGATGTAGTTGTTGGTCGCCCTGCTGGCGAACGCCGCCAACCACAACAGCAGCACCAGGCCGGTCGCGGCCAGCCAGTACCTGCCGGTGATCAGCGCGCGGGGCAGCGGCGGCGCCTCCCCCGAGGGGCGCCGGCGGCGGCCGGACCGCGAGATCCGCGTCGGGCGGTTCGGTACCGGCTCGGCGTCGGCCAACGAAGCGGGCCGCAGCGTGGGTTCCACCAACAAACTCCTGGGGTCCAAGCGGGCGATCGCCACCCGGTGCGGCTCGGCGGCCAGTGTAACCTGTGCAAATACGGCCGAACAGGGAGCTGCGGATGCGTCGAGCCGGGCCGGCGATCGCGCTGATGGTGGCTGTGGCCATCCTCCTCGCCGTCGGATGTTCTCCGGCCGGCGAGCAGCCGCCGCCGGCCGAGGACCCGCAGCGGCCCACCATCACCGTGACCTCCTTCGACTTCCCCGAGAGCGAAACCCTGGCCGAGCTGTACGCACAGGCCCTGCACCGCCAGCACTATCCGGTCGAGGTGGTGGCCCGGCTCGGGCCCCGCGAGATCGTCCAGCCCGCCCTGGAACAAGGACGAGTCGACCTCGTCCCGGGCTACCTGGGCAGCTCGCTCAACTTTCTGCACGAGCGGCGGGTCGCCACCGCCGATCCCCGCGCCACCCACCGCCGGCTCAAGGAGACGCTTGCCCCCCGAGGCCTCCGGGTACCGGCCTTCGCCCCAGCCGAGGACCGCAACGGCTTTGTCGTGACCGGCGATCTGGCCCGACGGCGCAGCCTGGAGCGCATCAGCGACCTGCAGCCGATCGCTCACGAGCTCACCTTCGGCGGGCCGCCTGAATGCCCCGACCGGCCACTCTGCCTCGGCGGGCTGCGCGATGTGTACGACCTCCAGTTCAAGCGGTTCGAGCCCATGCCATCCCGCCAGGTCACCGCCGCCGCCCTGGAGACCAGCGAAATCGACGTCGGCATGCTGGAGACCACCGACGGCAACCTGGCCGACCGCGACCTGGTGCAGCTGCAGGACGACCGCCAACTACAACCCGCCGAGAACATCGTCCCCATGGTCCGTGATGAGATCGTCAACGCCTATGGGCCAGCACTGGTCCGCCTGCTGAACACCGTCACCGCCCAGCTCACCACCCGAGACCTCATTGGCATGAACCAGCGGGTCCAGCTGGAAGGAGCAGAGCCAGCCGCGGTGGCCGCCGACTGGCTGCTCAAGCACCCAGCGAACCCCTGAGCCAAGCCTCCAGCACTCCACCCGACAGGAAGCCACTGTGGGTCAAGCCCCGAAGGCCTCGCGGTTACGCCCGCATCGGGGTGCGTGAGCGCGCCGCTACCCACAGGGGAAGAACGCTCGTGGCCGCGGGTGCTTCCTGCCCGACGATACCGGTCAGGGGTGACGTGGCTCGAACGGTGTGCCGAAACCACAGACTCGGGCCTCGTGAGCCAGTTATATGTGCTGGCCAACCGCCATACGACCATACGACCTACGCCTGAACGGACCGCTGCAGGGGCAAAGCCGCTGCTCAGCAGCTCTGCCAGCGGAGACACGCGTTCAACGCCGCAACGCATCCCAATGCGTATGGGGTTGGCTCTGACGATCCCGAAACGACAGCCGACGAGCGTTTCCGCTGGTCAGCCTCTATGTGGAGCCCCCCGCCGGAAGCGAACCGGCGACCCCATCCTGAGATATCGTCGAAGTCTGTGGATGAGCCCCTAGCATGAGAACGCGGCGTACCTTCCGCCCTGACCGTGTTGGAAGGACGCCGGCGCACCACCGCCGGCGAGGAAGGAACGCCGCGACATGTTGAGTGTAGTCACAGACGAGGCTGCTCGGAGCCAGCTGACGATGAGCCTGGACGAGCTGGCCCGCGAAGGCGCCCGCCGTATGCTGGCCGCGGCGCTGGAGGCCGAGGTCGACGTTTACCTTGCCGCCTTCGCCGAGCTGGTCGACGAGCGTGGCCACCGGCTGGTGCGCCGCAACGGCCACGCCCCAGCCCGCCAGCTTGCCACCGGCGCCGGGCAGGTCGAGGTCGTCCGCCCTCGGGTGGACGAC
>JASLBL010000590.1 GCA_030146615.1 Actinomycetes bacterium | reverse complement strand
CGACCGACCACGACCGCCAGGATCACCCGAGGACGTCAAGACGGACAGCAGGCGGTGGCTGGATGACCCGCAAGGAGGTGACCCGATGAGCATCGGCGCTCGCTGTGGGTCGTGTAACCGGGAGCTCCTGCTTGGGCAGCTGGTCCAGCCCAGCGACGGCTTCCGGTGTCCGTTTTGCGGGTTCGCGTTCGCGCCCGCCTACGCCACCGTCGCCCCCGCCGTGGCCGCCCGCGTCATGGCCGCCCAGGCGGCCCTGGTCACCGCGCTCGCTGAGCTCGGGTCGATGACCGGCGACCGGCTCCGGCTCGACCGGGCCACGATCATCGACCCAGTCGCCAACGCCCTGCCCCAGGCCGAGGCCGAGGACCCCGGTCTGGGCCGCCGGGGCCGTGCCCACTGGTGGGCCCGCAACGCTGCCCCACAGCCCGCCCGAACCATCCCCCACCAGTGAACCGGCATCGTGAACCAAGCGGCCTCACCGAGGCGGGCTTCGACGTCACCGGCAAGGCCGCAACACCAGACGAGCTCCGGCATAGTCTTCGGTATCGGCCGCCACCTTACGGCGTATCCGACGGCCCCTTCCACGGCCGGCCCGTGCCCCTGCGCGAGGGGCCTGACCTGCCGGCGAGGGAACACCGAGGTACTTGCGTTCGGCCGTTGGACACGCCGTAGTGGGCCGGTCGTGCCCGCGTGGCGAGCTTCGAAAGCGTACCCGGTTGCTCGGATCCGCTAGCTCGAGCGTTTCGTACGGTTAAGCGTGGATGCCCATAGGCCACCCTAAGTCTAGGGAATCCTGCTGACGACCCCAGGAGCGTGCATGGCAAGCGACTACTCCGAGCTGTCCCGGCGGATCAAGCATGCAGGGCTCCTGCGCCGGCGGCCCGCCTACTACGCCGCCAAGATCGCCTCGACCGCCGTGCTGCTCGCCGCCGGCTGGACCGCCTTCTTGCTGCTGGGGGACTCCTGGTGGCAGCTCGTGACCGCCGTGTTCCTGGCGTTCGCGTTCACCCAGATCGCCTTCCTCGGGCATGACGCCGGCCACCGGCAGATCTTCGGTACCCGGCGGGCCAACGGCCTGGTCGGCCTGGTCCTCGGCAACCTCCTCATCGGGGTGAGCTACACCTGGTGGGTCGGCAAGCACAACCGCCACCACAGCAACCCCAACCACGCCGACCTGGATCCCGACGTCACCATCGGCGCGCTCGCGTTCACCGCCGCCCAGGCCAGCGACAAGCGGGGGCTGGTCCGGGCGGTCGTTCGATTCCAGGCCTACCTGTTCTTCCCGCTGCTCCTACTCGAGGCGGCGCACCTGCACACGGCCAGCGTCAAGGCGGTGCTGGGCGGCCGGGAGCGGCTGGACCGGGTCGAGGCGCTCCTGCTGGAGACCCGGAGTGTCAAGCATCTCTGTCAGTTCCATACCTAGTGATGCGACCTCGCCCCATAACGCCAGCACCCCCGGCCTTCGTGTCCTCGCCGGGGTGCTGTGCTTCACTAGGTGGTCCCGGGCAGCCCGTCAACCGGCTGGCTCCCAGCCCGGCAAGTGGGCGGACCACCGGTCTGACAGGCGGGTTCGGTTGGTTGCCATTACGGGCTCTATGAGCCGGGCTCGCTTAGACGTACCCTGGGAACGCGGCGGCCCTCGCTTGGCCCCCCCGGCGGGGGCTGTCCGCCTAACTGCCAAGGCTGGGCTACCCACCCCTCTGGTTTGATCCAGGCAAGCGGACGGTACTGCTGTACAGAAGCCTTGGCCAACGGTTGTGTCTATGCGGAAGCCGGGGGGCCAAGGCCCACTAGGGGGGAGCACTGGCTCCCCCTCGTGGTGTGTTCAGTGACCTGCCTTGCCGCGCGGACGTGGTCCCGGGCAGGCCGTCAAAGGGTGGCGCCGACCCGGCGGCCGGCTGCTTCCACCCTTGACTGCCGGCATCGGTGCGCCGTTCGGTACCGCGATGGGTGGGGCGAGCAGCGTGGCTGGCCAAGCCGGGGAGGTTGCACCTCCCGGACCCTCCCCGAACCTAGCTGCCTAGCGTTGGCGCCGCTCGTCGCGGCTACTGGAGTGGCCCTGGGGGCGTTCCGGCGGCGCGGCTTCATCGACGATGACTCCGACGCCGTCCGGCTGCGCAACCCCACGCTCCGCCGGCTCACCGGAAGCCGGGCGTGTGTCGGAGATCACCTTCGGCCTGTGACCGGTGGCACATACGGCAGCCGGTGCTGGCGGCTAGGTTCACCGCAGTCCTCCCGAGAGGTTCCGGCGGAGACACAGGAGGGGCCCGCCGGAACCGGCAGGGACCGGGGACACAGCGGAAGGATCGGTGTTCGGGGGTCCGGTCGCTGGAGGTGCCGGTCAGGAGCGCGGTCGCCCACCGCCGCGACCCGTCGGCATCTCTGACCAGGCCCGCTCCGTCACGGCCGGAGCGGGCCTGGCCTTTCGCGGTCGACTGGCGGGTGCTCCTCGCCCGCTCCCGGCGGCCGGTATTGCCGCTGGGAACGGCCAGGCGGGTCAACCCCGGACCGAAGGACCCGAAGGACGGGTTGACGCGGCTGGACGGCCCAGGTACCTCCCGACTGGCGACCGCCCGCCCCGGAGTCGACGGGTGCCACGTCCCGGCTGCGGGAGGGGCGGTTAGGCTCCGGGCCACCGTCTCCACCGACGCCGGCACGCGGGTGCGGATGATGCGGACCCGCTCGGCCAGGCCGCGGACAATCAGGTCGGCCTCGCCGGTGGGGAGCTGGCCCACGGCGTCCTGTCGACGCGGGCCCTGGCCCGCATGGTGATCGTCTGCCGGCCATCAGCTCCTCGCCGTCGACCTGCAAGGCCCCTCGCCACCCGCTCGGTCCCGGCGAGGGCGGCCAGTTCCGAGGGCTGCGGGGTGCAGAACAGCAGGATGGCTGATGCGATGGCCAGCAGCCGGGCCCGCTCGTCCTCGGTGCCGAGGGCGGCGCTGCTCTGGCCGGAGAGGGTGACGCCGGTCCGGCGCCCCGGCCGCGTTCGAGCAGGTCGATGGTGGCCCGCGACTCCCCACCGATGGCGCGAACTCATCCACCAGGAGGTGCGACGGGCGGACGGCACCGCGACGCCGCTACATCGGTGGGTTCGCCGGTACCGGCGCCCCTTCGACCTCACGTGGCCTTATGGAAGTGCGTGGGAGCGGATCCGCCCTTCTCCACCGGCGAGAACTACCTCAACTTCCAGCCGGCAGCACCTGGTGCCATGCCTGTGGCCAGCTGCTGCTCGCGCGGGACTGGTACAGCTGGGTGCCTCGAATCCGACCGAGGATGGATGCTGCCGCCACTGCGGCACCCGCTGCGCGGGGCGGTTCGAGGGGCCGCCGGAGGGCTAAGGCCCCAGCCGGCTGCCCGTGGTCCTTCACCAACCCCACCCGCAGCGCTAGGGCCCCGGGGCATAGTCCTTGAACCGTCGGGCCTCCCCCTGGCTGCCCGAGACGGCGAGGCCCGGATGATCGAGGACGATTCTGCCCAGCGCGAACAGCAACACCGCAGTATCGTCGCCGGAGATCCGGACGGTCTCCTCGGCCCGGCCCGGGTCTGGCTGCCAGGTGGCGCCGTCGTAGCGGAGGTCCAGTCGGACAGTATCGCCGGCAAGAAGGAAGGCGACGGGTGAGGCTGGTCGGTCGGTCGCCGCCATGGCCAGCAGCGGGAGGGAGGCCCCCAGCACCGTTGCCGTAGCCTGGACCACGTCCGAGGCCAGCGGAAGGTCCTCCCCGAGAGCGGCGGCTAGGTCGTTGGCGTGGATCCCGGCCTCGAAGGCCCACACGTTCACCGCGAGCGGACCCGGGACGGGTCCGTAGTACATGGGGCAGATCGCTGAGCCCAGGCTTTCGGGCGTGTGCCGATCCATCTCGGCCAGCAGCTGCTCGTGGTTGCGTCGGATCGCCGCCAAGATGGAGCCTTGGTCGGGTCCAGGGGTCGGGACGTCGGCCGCTTCGGGGATCCCTTCACGAGCCCGGCGCATTGCCTCTGCCTCCAGTTGCTGGCCGTACGCGATGTGGCGGGCCAGATTCCGCACCGACCACGCCGGCAGGCGGGTCGGGCTCTCCCAGTCCTCCTGGGGGGTCTGTTCCAGCCGGGCGAGATCGGCCGCGATCTCTCGGCGAACGACCTCACGGCACCTGGTGAGATCAAGCATGAGCTGCTCTCCTTGTGTTGACGCTAGCGGGACCCGGCCTGGTCCCGAGCCCTGACCGGGATCCCGGCGTCCTCGGTCCTTGCGGCCAGCGCCGTCATCCCCAGCGATCGGGCTTCCAGGGCCCCACGTGCCAGGAGGTCGAGGGCACGGTCCCGATCGGCGGCCCGGCCTCGCCGCAGGAGGGCCTTGGCCAGGTCCAGGTAGGACCGCACCACCTGAGGTCGAGCCCTCATCGACCGATTCTGTGCCAGCCCCTCCTCCAGGTATGCCACGGCCTGCTCCAGGTCTCCTGCCTGGGCGGCGAGGAGCCCCAGGTACCTCGAGGCCGACCCGAAGCACAGGGCTGCCGAGCCAGTGACGATGTTGTGTCCGGCCCAGGGGACGAGCTGTGGGTACAGCGCGGCGGCCTCCTCTGCCTGGCCGGTCAGCGCGCAGACCTCGGCCACCAGGGCGACAAGCGAGGACCATGCCAGGTTGCGAGGGATGGCCTCGAACCCCCCAGGGGCAAGCAAGCCAAGCTGGGCCCGGGCTGCTTCCAGCTGCCCCAGCTCCGCGTACGTCAGGGCCAACGCGATCCCCCAAGTCCGTCGTTGTCGGTAGCGGTGGGCGACGTCCTCCAGGTAGGGCCGTACCTCCTGGATCCGTCCCTGATCCCGCCGGAGGATCAGCAGCTGCAGGGCGAAGACCTCCTCGACATCCTGGTAGCCCCACCGCCTGCCCTCGTCCAGGAACACATAGATCGACCTCTCGGCGTCCTCCAGCCTCCCGTCGAACAGGGCCCGCATCGCTCGCCACATCGCCGTGTACCACCGGTACAGGGGCTCCGCCAGCTCGTCGTTCAACGCCTCGAGGGCCTGCCGGTTCTGGTTGGCCGCGGTGAAGTCACCTGCCTCGAGCTGGTCGATCAGCCATAGTCTCCGGGACTCCAGTTCCATCTCCCGGTCGGCGGTTCGGCGCGCCGCCTCCACCATCTCTTCCGCCTCGGCCAGCCGCTCCGGCAGATGCTCAGGTTCGGCCCGGCCAGCGCGATGGCACAGCAGCGCACGGGCCAGCACTGCATCGTCTCCCAGGCGCCTGGCCATCTCGATGCTCTGGCGGGCGAGTTCCGATCCTTGATCCGCGTCACCGGCATAGGCCAAGGCTCTCCCCAAGGCGGCCTGGAGCTCGGCCCGGATTGCTGAATCATGGCCGGCCAGGACCCGTTCGCTGTCCTGCAGCAGAAGCACCGAAGGGTCGCCCACCCGCTCACGGGGGCGCCGGGTGTGGAACTCCGCTTCCTCGTATCCAATCGCCGCCCGGGCCAAGGCTTCAGCGTCCCCGATCCACCTGGCGGCCTGGGCCGCCTCCCGGAAGGCCTCCATGGATCGATCCAGGTCGCCGGTGCGTCGGACCGCATCGCCCAACCGCCTGAGCCGTCTGGCTCGATCGGCCAGTGCGCCCTCCGGGGTGAACTCGAGCGCCCGCTGAAGGAGCAATGCCGACGCGTCGTATGCGGCCAGGCGAAGCGCCGACAAGGCGGCCCGTTCGAACCAGGCGGCAGCCAGCTGCGCCAGCCCAGTCCGGTCCAGCCCGTCCACCTTCGCGCCCACCGTCGGGAGGGTCTTTACCGCGGCCGCGTAGTGCCGTCCGACCAGCTCGGCCACGGCGGCCTCCGCCGTAGGGACCAGGTCTTCCAGCCATCGGGCCATGGCCACATGCAGGTGTGTCCGCTCGGCACGGCTGAGGCTGGCGTATCCCGCATCCCGCAGCAGGGCGTGCCGGAAAACGAAACTGGTCCCATAGATGAGGTCTGGCTCCGGACCGGTGATGAAGGCCCTACGCCGCAGTGCGTCGACCTCTACCTCCGGTTGCGTCACACCGAGCGGGCCGAGCGCAGCCAAGGGGAACCGCCGGCCCGCCACCGACACCCGCCGGACCGCATTCCGGGCAGAGGGAGCCAGGTCGTCGAGCTGGCCCGAGTAGAGCGCCTGGACTGTCGAAGGGAAGACAATCTCATCGGTCAGTGCGGACAGCCGCCACCCGCCGTCCGCGGGGCTCAAGACCCCGGTGCTGATCCAGCTGCGGAGCAGCTCCTCAACGAACAGCGGGTTCCCGTCCGAACGCTCCACCACCGTCTGCACCAGCCCAGGTGGGAGGGCCTCGCCGACAAGGGCTCGTACCAGAGTCGCCGCGTCTACCGGCGCCAGCGGCTGCAGGGCGAGGACGCGGGGGCGCCTCCACACCGGCTCCCCACCGCCCTGGCACCACCTGGGGTGACGCTCGAGGATGGAAGGTCGCGCCGTGGCCAGGACCAGCCGGCTTGCTCCTGTCCTCTGCGAACCTGCGAATGCGAGAAACTGGAGGATGTCGGGGCCCGCCCAGTGGGCGTCCTCGACCAACCAGAGACTCCCCCGGCACTCCGTCAGGGCGTCCAAACCCTCCAGCCAGGCGGCAAACACCGCCTGCCGGTCGGCCCAGCGGGACGTTTCCTCCCCACCCTCGCGCTCCATCCCGAGCAGACGACGCATCGCCTCGGCCACCGCTCGCGCCCGGACCTGTGAGGACCCGGCAGCAAGGAGGCGCTCAACGACCCTCGCCAGCACCCGGTCCGGATCGATGCCGGTCGCCGGGGACCCGAGGGACGCCGAGAGCACGAGCTGGGCCACCGGATCGAACGGGGCCACCACGTCGGGCCGGGCCCGTGCTCGCAGGATCGGAACGGCAGGATCATCCGCGCGAACCCGTTCAGCGAACTCCTCCAGCAGACGGGACTTGCCCACGCCCGGCGGGGCGAGGATGACCCATCGCTCGGGCTGTCCTCGGAAAGCCCGGGCAAGCGCCGCGCCCAGCCGCCGGAGCTCCTGCTTGCGTCCGATCGTCGATGCCTGCAGTCGACCGAGAGCATGTTCCCGAGACGGATCGGCCCGGACCCCGATGGCCCGGAAGGCCCTGACCGGGACGGCCTTCCCTCTGAGCTGGAGCGCCCCCACCGCCTCGAACTGGATGGTCTCGGTTACCGCCAAGGCGGTGAGCTCGCCCAGCAGCACGGTTCCTGGCTTCGCCATGGTCTGGAGCCGGGACGCCGTGTTCACGACGTCCCCCGTCACCCGCCACCCTTGCGGGTCCGCAGCGTCGATGACGTAGGTGACTTCCCCCGTGTTGACGCCGATCCGAATACGGAGCCCGGTCCGGTCAAGCCCCGCCCGAGGCGCTAGATGCTCAGCCGAGCTCACCAGGGCCAGGCTCGCCCGTACGGCCCTGTGCGCGTCGTCGTCCCGCACGCGAGGGATGCCGAACAGGACCACCGCGGCGTCTCCGATGAACTTCTGCACCCTGCCCCCATAGCGGCCCACCGTCTCCGCCACCGCGTCGAAGTAGGCCGCCTGGATGCGGGCGACGTCCTCATGGTCAAGGGACTCCGAGAGGGTCGTAAATCCCACTAGGTCGGCGAACAGGACCGTGACGGTCCGCCGCTCCTCCGTGATCGCGCCGGATGTGAGCGGACTTCCGCAGTACCCGCAGAATCGGAAACGGTCCGGGCTCTCTTCCCGGCACCTTGGGCAGATCAACACGGCAAGGGGGTGGTGGGTCCCGATCTTGGAGGAGTGAGTGCGGGCCGTGGGCAACACGTCGAGTCGACCAGGCTCGTTACACCCTATGCGCGCTTCGCCAGTCTCGGTATCGCTCATTCATCGTAGCCACGGCCGGTTCTTCGAGCGAGGCAGCCTATGTCAACCGGCAGAGCGAGCGGGCCAAGCCGTTCAACGGGTCGGCCAACGTTACCGATGGCCAACTCTCGAGGTGCACGTATGACGACTACAGGAAAATCAATCCACCTCGTGGCCAACCAGTGACGCCCCCGGCATTGCGCCGCCAGGACGATAACAACGGCTCACAGCCAGGCGGGGGAAGCCCAACGGTCTCCCCCGCCTGACCTTGGCCCCCCTCCCTGGCTACGCGCGAGCACGGCCACCTGGTTGCCTCCCGGACCAGGTCGGGCGCGGCCGCCTCAAGAGCAGGAAGCGGGCGGCTCCCGCCGGGGGGGCCAAGCGGGAAGCCGCCCGCATCGCCGTGGACCGGTCACCAGATAGACCGCTTGCTGACCCAAGCCGTTACATCGGCCGAAGCCACCACAGCCGTAGTAGCACGCGCGATCACCTCATCAACGCCAAGCATCGCATCATGGACGGTGGCAATAGCATCCGGGATTTGTGCTTCTTTCCCTTGCCACCGCTCTGCACTCGGCCGAATACCGCGACCCCAGCCTGGAGTGCTCCGCCGGCCGGTCGGGCGGGTCCGCCACCTCTACTGGCTCAACCCGAGCCGCAGCACGACTGGGATACCACCGACTTGGTCATGAGCGCCTACGCCCCCCAACTGCGACCAGGTGTTCGAGGGCACAACCTGCGCCAGCTAGCGCCCGCGTCGACGAGATCGCCACCAGGTGACGGTACGACGTATGAGTGCGCAAAGAGAGCGTTTAACTGGACGCCAAGAGAGCGTTTCCCTTCCGTATCCACGGTCGGGGCCGACCTGGGAGAACGGCGGGTAGCACAGCGGTTCTCGGGGTTTTGCTGACACGGAAGAGGTCACAGGTTCAAACCCTGTCGTGCCCACCATCAAGGCTGTGACCAGCGGGAACGCCAGTCCTCGGCGCTACCTGACCGGTTCGCGAGGTCACGGAGCGGATGGGACGGAGCCGCACAGCGGTCAAGAGCACTTTACTGGTTAACCAGTTGTGTTCTCTTGCCGCAGCGCCGCACGGCCACTTGCCCACCTGTTTCCCAGTCACCGTTGAGGATCGGAGGAACGGCGGGCCGCCACCTCTGGCTCGGGTCCGCAGTGGGCAAGGTTCACGATGGGCGGGAGGGATTACGTGGGGTGGCTTCGGCGGCGGTCTCGGCCGTAGCGCCCGGGCACGTCCCGGACGCTCCGCCTCACCCGGGCCACCGCCTTCCGCGTCCCGGCGTCCCGTGGGTCTGCCAGATCGGCCACGACCGCAGTGATCGGCACCCGCGAGCCACGCCAGCCCAGCACGTCGGCGAACACCGCCCGGTCGACGCGCAACCGCCGCACCTCCTCCAGCAGCCCCTGCGCCCGTCTCCGCTCCGTATCCTCACGCGCATTCAGCACCACCAGCTGCGCATGCTCGATCCCGGCATAGCCAGCGGCGACCGCCCAGTGCTCCGTTGGCGTCGGCGGCGGTGCGGCGCGGGCCCTATCGATGCCGGCCAGCAGGCTCAGCCGCGCCTGTTCCAGCAGCTCAGGCTGGTCCCGCGCGAACGCGGCCACCGGACCACCCACCAGCTGCTCCAGCAGCCGGGCCGCCCCGTCCGGCTCGGCCAGCAGCCGCTGCATGGCATCGGCCTGCGCCCGCAGCTGCGCGGCGCGGTCACGCCGCTCGCGAACCAGCAGCGTCTGGCCGGCTGCCGGCGGCGGCGCGACGAATACCCGTAGATCCGCACCGCGCAACGGGCTGTCACCCTCGATCACGACAGTGTCCGAGGCGGCGGTCATCAGCCGGCTACTGAAGAAGTCGTCCGCTGAGTCCCGGGCGGACGGGAATGTGAACCGCCCTGCTTCGGTCGCCCCGGCATCGCGGTAGCGGCGCATCTCCGGGGCCCTCGCGGAGGAGGACTCCCGCGCATACCGCAGCGATTCGTCGCGGCGACACCGCACGGCCAGCGCCCACTCGTCGACTGCGCCCAGCAGCCGCTCGACGAAGGTCGTCTTGCCCGCACCCCGGCGACCCATCGACGTGGATGATCACCCGGGAGATCACCGCCGCGGAGAAGCCTTCTGGGGGATCGTTCCAATGCCGGACGTCTGCCATCCGGGTCGGAGCCCCTGTCGGATGGACTGGTGCCGCCGTTCCGCGCGCCGTTCCTCGGCGCGGTCGAGCAGCTGCGCGACGGTGCGGCCCTGGTCGGCCGCCACCGCCGGATGTGCCCGCCGGAACTCGCCCAGCAGCGCCGAGCCAAGCGCCAGGTCCAGATTGTCGGCGGCCCGCAGCAGCCACCGCTGCTGCTCCTGCGCTGGGAGCCGCTCCACCCAGCTCCTGAAACGCTCCATCTCGCCAGCGTCCTTGACGCCCGCTTCTGCGGCGGCAGCGAGCAGGTCGGGGTCGACCCGCAGGAAGCTGATCAACGCCGCCAACGACGCCGAGGGGCCGTCCAGGCCGTGGGGAACCCGCGGCTCGGGGGTGTCCGGGTCCAGCTCGCCGGCCTGCACCGCCAGCAGCCACGCCAGGTAGGCGACCCGGCGGTCGCCGCGGAGCAGCTCGGCCCGCAGTGGCGTCAACGAGGCCAGCAGCTGGCCGTCCTCGAACCACTCCTCCTCGGGCTCTTCGGTCTCGCTCCAGAGGTCCAGGACCACATGGTGCTCGGTCATCGTCAGGGTGGCCGGACCGCCGGGGACGCACGCACGCAGGTCGTCGAGGTGCGCCGCGGGCTTCGGCAGGCGGAACATCAGCCGCCGGCTGCCCCAGTTGGCGAAGTACACGTGCACGTCGAAGTAGCGGACCAGCAGCTCGGCCGGGTCGGCCTTCAGATCGCCCCAGTGGTACTCGTTGAAGAACCGTGTCGGCGTGATCTGCGCACGCGTGGAGATGCTTCGCAGCTCCGCCATCTCCGCCGCGGTCAACGGACGGTCAAGGGCCACGAACTCGTAATACTGGTACTCGCTCACGACATCCGAGCTCCCTTCGAGGACTGGCGACGAACCAGCCACGGCCGGAACCTCACCGGCCGCGAACCGGGAGTGGCTCAGTCCGGTGGCTCCTCGGGTGCCATGATGTCGCCTTGACCGGCACGTCGTCGCTGACGCGGTGCAGACTATCGCGGGTCGAGACCGACCGAGCCTGGGAAACGGTAACCACCGTCTGGGCGTCATCCCGAGGTCTGGGGAGGGCGACGATGCATCACGGCGGAGTGTGACGACTCGCGGCGGCGTCAAGCCGTTAAGGCCGCGACGCCCCCGGCATACCGTCACCAGGTGTTCGACCAACCTCGGCCAGCGGTTGGCGATAGGGTGGACTCCCACCCGCTAGTGGCCTCGGAGTGCTGGAGATGTCCCCCGCCGGATCGTCGGTCACCCCGGCTACCTACACGTTTCGCGTGCGCATCC
>JASLBL010000568.1 GCA_030146615.1 Actinomycetes bacterium | reverse complement strand
AGGGTATTCGCCGTCGTCGAGGAGCTCGTAGGGGCTCTCGGTGGGCCAGTGGGGGACCAGGCCGACGAACATGATCCCGCCCACGACCAGCAGCCGCAGCCTCTCCCTGCCGGTGTTGCGCACCGTATGGACGCTGTTGGGGGCGTTGTAGACCGCGTCGCCAGCCTCGAAGGCGTGCGGGACGCCGTCGGAGACCACCTCGCCGCGGCCGTCCAGCACGTAGTAGACCTCCTCGCAGTTGTGGCGGTGCGCCGGCGTGCGGCAGCCGGGGTCGACCTCGACGATCCCCATGATCAGCGACCGCGTGGGGAACCCGGTCTCGGGGTAGACGAGCTTGCGGTCCCGCACGCCGGGGTTGCGTTCCATCGGCGCGCCGCCGAGCGCCTCCGCCGCCTTCAGCACGACCTTCGGTTGCGCCATCGCCCCATCTCCCGCTGCGGTCGACCTGCTCTAGCGCCCAGGTCGGCATCAGGTCCAGGCCGGCGCGCATCTGCGCCCGGGTCATGACCGGGTAGGGGCCGGCGCTGTGGCCCCGGGCGGCTTGGCAGTCGGCGCACATGAGCACGATGAACAAGCCCTCGATCGTGCTGAATGGCCCAGCTGTCGAGCTGCAGAACGAGCAGCGATCAGCCATCGTCCTCCGTGTGCGCGAACCGGTGTTCGTCGATGCTACGGCTGTTAGTGCAAGCTGTCAGCAGGTTGTCAGCAACGATCCCGCGTGCCGCCTCGCGTCGCACCACCGCGCTTCGTCCCGCCTCCTGGCCGAGCAGGGCTGATGTGGTGCTGGGCAAGGCGGAGACGAGCGTCGTGAAGTGGTGCGGATGGCATGGCATGCAAGGGGTCAGGGGTTCAAATCCCCTCAGCTCCGCCAGGCACAACGCATCTTCGACCTCCGCTCTGAGTGCCGTCTGCCAGAAAACGCGGGCTGTCGCCGCTAGAACACTCTTCGCGTTGGGCGGTTCGGATGGGGTTCGGATGGGTCTCGAGGACGGATGCGAACGGCACCCGGGCCGGGCTACGGTAGCAGCGATGCGGCGCAGGATGGGGCTGCATCAGGGCATCCGCCCAGCCAGATCAGCGGGGGCACCCTTGGCGCCGTCGCCGGGCCAGCCCCCAAAGAGGGAATCACCGATTCCGAGATGCGGTGAGAACTGAGCCGTGCCTACCTACCCGACCGTCGGACGCGCCGAGGAACTGGATGCGATCCGCGACGCGACCATCGTGCTGACTGGCGCGACCACCGGGATCGGCCGCGCCACCGCGCTGGCCATCGCCGACCGCGCTGGCCGTCTGATCCTCCATGGCCTCGAACGCGAGCACGACATCGCGGACCTGCTACCCATGGTGCGGGCCGCGATGCACCCTGAGGCCCAGTTGCTCTATTTCACGGCCGACTACGGCGATCTCGCCAACGTCACCCGGCTCGCCCGGGATATCCGCGCGGCGACCGACCGGATCGACATCCTCATCAACAACGCCGCACGGCCCGGGCCGCCCACCCACACGGTCAGTGGTGCCGGCAACGAGGTCACCCTGCAGACCAATTACCTGGCTCCCGTCGTCCTGACGACCGCGCTCATCGACCTGATTGGTAATGGCCCACCGGGGCGGATCGTCAACGTCGCCTCCGCCACCCACCTCTCGGCGAGGCTGCGCCTGGACGATCTCAACCTAGCCCATCACCGGTACTCGCCATCGACCGCGTACGCGCACTCCAAGCTCGCGCTGGTCACCTACTCCTGCTGGTTGGCCGCGCATCGGCCCAGCCCGTCACTCGACGTCGTCAGCATGCACCCGGGGGTGATCTCGACCCGACTCCTGCACGCCATGTTCTCCATCGCCGGCGATCGACCCGAGGACGCGGCGGCCAACATCGGGTATGTTTCCTCGCGCCGTGGTGACAACGGTACCTACTACGACGAACGGACTCCCCAGCCGCCCAACCCGCAGGCATCCAACCCAGCGATCCAGAACCGCCTGCACGACATCACCTCCCGGACCCTCCGCGACCAACTGCCCTCCTGGACCGCCAGCCCAAGGCAGCCAGCATCATGAGCTCCAACCGTCAGATCGTCGCCGACGCCTTCGCCGCATGGTCGGCCGGGACCGGGTACGTCACCAGCATCTTCGCTCCAGACATGCGCTGGGAGATCGTCGGCAGGTCGGCCGTCTCCAAGCGATACGACAGCACCCAGCAGTTCGTCGACGAGGTCCTGCACCCCTTCGGCGTCCGATTCAGCGCGGACTCGCCCTTCCGTCCGGTCAACATCCGCGCCATCTACGCCGACGACGAGCAGCGCACCGTCGCCGTGGTCTGGGACGGCGAAGGCACCACCATCACCGGGACGACGTACGAGAACACCTACGCCTGGTTCATGACCCTTGAGGACGGCAAGGTGATCAACGGCACAGCCTTCTACGACAGCATCGCCTTCAACGAACTCTGGGAGACCGTCAGACCCGACGGCGCCCGGTAGGTCGGGGCTAACCGGCGGGGAGCGCGGGACGGAAACCCCGGCGGGGTCGTGCCGGCGGCACGGCTCGGCGATTCTGGTACCCGCTCACGCCAGGTAGATCCGTGTGCAGGCGGCGGGTCCGGCCCTCACTCCGCCGCGCCAAGCCTCTGGGCGGCGTGATAGCGGCGGTCGACCCAGAGCATCGCCACCACGACCGCGACCACCGCGGCCAGGTGCAGGCCGGCGTTCACCGCCGCACCGATCGGCATCGTGGCGAGCACAGCGACCGCCGTGACGAGCCGGCTGCGCACCGGAACGGTGTGCAGCGAGTGGCGGATCTCGGTGATTCCGGCCAGGAACACCACGACGCCACCGGCGAGTGCCAGCGCCGCCTGCCAGGACGATGGGTCGCCGGGGTGCGCGACCGCGGCGTGGATCCCCGCTGCGGTGATCACGACGCCCAGCATGAGCGGGATATGCGCGAAGCCCGTCCGCAGCGCCAGCCGGACGCGCGGGCCGGGCTCGGCGGCGACCAGCCGGGCCTCGGTGGCCCTGGTGTCGGTGAAGTACGTCCACCAGAGCCCGGCCGGCAGCGCCAAGGCCAGGACCACCACGGCGACGGTGCCCGCGGTGAGGTGCTCGACGTCCACGCCCATCCCGATGGCCACGACCGACTCGCCCAGTGCGATGATCACGAGAAGCCCGTGCCGCTCGACCAAGTGCTCCGGCACGATCCGGAACGAGGAGACGAGGCCCATCCAGGACAGGCGCGGCACCAGGTACGGAATCACCATCTGCAGCGCGAGCGCCGCGAACCAGAGCATGTACCGGGCGGTGCCGTGGGCGAACCCGCCGGCGAGCACCAACAGCGCCGAGCTGAGGTTATACGCCGCCAGCCAGCCCAGGGCCCTGCCGATGTCGGCCTGGGTGAACAGCAGCAGGTGCACGCTGGTCACCACGAGATAGCCCACGGCGAAGACGACCCCGGTCTCCCCGAAGGCGTGTGGCATCCCCACGGCGGCGATCAGGAATCCCGCCATCGCCGCGAACAGCAGCAGCTTCTGCACCGGCACCTGAGGCGGTACCTGGTTGGGCAGCCACACGTACCCATCGAACATCCACCACAGGATCCCGAACAGCAGCAGGATCCGGCCGACGCCGGCCAGCGAGAGGTCCGCCTCCAGGATCCGGGTGAGTTGGGTTAGGGTGAAGACGAAGACGACATCGAAGAAGACCTCGACCGTGGTTACTCGGTCGGCTGACGCGCGGTGTGCGTCGCGCCACCGCCAAGATGGACGCTCCTGCGTCATCCGGGGTTCCCTCCATGGGACGTGAGCACGTCACGGTGCCTTCCGCGCGGGTCGCCGGTGTGGACCGGCGCGGGGCGCTCCGGACGTACACCGCCCGGCCAAGCCGTTGGCCGGCAGCAGCCGCCAGGGCAACTCGGCCCGCGGGACATAGGTGACACCGCCGAGCACCGCCCGGTGCTCGATCCACGGGCGAGGCGCCCTCGGGATGGGGCCGCTTGGGCGGCAGCAGCGGCAGGATGGCGGCCCACACCTCGTCAGGGACGAGCGGCGTGGCCCTGTCAGTGTGCCCATGGCGGAGGATCATCCCAGTCCATGGACCACCCGAGCGCCCGACGCTGGACAGCGACACGTGCCGGGAGGCTCGGCCGGCAACGATGCTGGAGGCTCAGGTGCGGAGGAAGTCGAGCAGGTCGGCGTTGAACTGGTCCTTGGTCGGGGCGACCTGGGCCAGGCCGTGGGAGGCGCCCGGGTACACCTTCAGGGTCGCGTCCTTGACCAGCTCCACGGCCCGCCGGGCCGAGGCGTCGATGGGCACGATCTGGTCGTCGTCGCCATGCACGATCAGGGTCGGCACGTCGATCCGCTGCAGGTCCTCGGTGAGGTCGGTCTCGGAGAAGGCCTTGATGCAGTCGTAGGCGCCCTTGAGGCCGACCTGCATGCTCCACAACCAGAACGCCTCCCGCACCCCCTCCGACACCTGGGCGCCTGGCCGGTTGGCGCCGTAGAAGGGCTCGCTCAGGTCCTTGTAGAACTGGCTGCGGTCGCCGCTGACGCCGCCGCGGATGGCGTCGAAGGCCTCGATCGGGGTCCCGTTCGGGTTGGCCTCGGTCTTGAGCATGAGCGGCGTGATGGCGCCCAACAGCACGACCTTGGCCACCCGGGCGCTGCCGTGGCGGCCGACATATCGGGTGACCTCCCCACCGCCGGTGGAGTGGCCGACCAGCACCACCTGGCGCAGGTCGAGCTGCTCGATGAGCTGGGCCAGGTCGTCGGCGTAGGTGTCCAGGTCATGCCCGGTCCAGGGCTGGCTGGAGCGGCCATGGGCGCGGCGGTCGTGGGCAATGGCCCGAAAGCCGTTGGAGGCGACCAGCAGGAGCTGGTCGTCCCAGGCGTCGGCGTTCAGCGGCCAGCCGTGGCTGAACACCACCGGCTGCCCTTCGCCCCAGTCCTTGTAGAAGATCTGCGTGCCGTCGCTGGTGGTGATCGTGCCCATCACGCTGCCCCTTGTGGTCCATGGCCTGCGGGTCTCGGCGGCCACTGCGCCGCGCACCCCTTGGGACCCGTATGCGGCTGACACAGCCCTGCCAGCCTGAACCGGCCAAGCCAGGCGGTCAAGCAGACTCTTCGTGACCGGATCGGGCGGCCGATACCGTCGGTGCGCCCCCGTGCGGCCGTCGCCGCTGCCGGCGTGGTCGGTATGCCCGCCATTGCACCCGGCGTCGTGAGCTGCCAGGACAGCACACGCCAGTTGGCGCAGCACCGCGCTTCCGATGGCATGTCCTGTCGAGGAGTGCCTGATGGACTGGCCGCGTCCGCTGCGGTCAGACCAGCGAGGCTCAGCCGCCCGTCAGCTGGCGGTTCTTCCTTGCCAGAGATATGCCAGAAACGATGCCTCGCGATGCCACACACAGCACCGTGTCCCCTCCGTCCACCACGGCCGTTGAGCTGCGACGTTGTGATGTGACGCGGGATGCCGCGTGGGTGCGTGTGGCACCCGCGCTCCCTTCACACGGCAGAGGTCACCATCTCGATCCCGTGCTGGGGAACTCTGCTTGCTGTCTCGCGTTCCTGTTACTTGCTTCCTCCGCAGTCTTCGCCCAGCTGGGGACAGCCGACATCAGCGGCTGCAGTTCTTGATCGCTTCGAGTTGTGGCCGGTGTTGTTCTAGGACGGGAGTTCCATCTGCGAGATGTCCGCTCACGGGTGGACTGCCTGGCTTCCTAGACCACGTCATGCCGTTGATATCTGTGAAGACGGCATACCCGGCGGCAAGTCTTTCAGGAATAGTTGCGCGCTCGCATGGCCCAAGGGTGCCTATTGGGATGCTGGTAACGATTCTCTCGTCCTTCCCGCCTATTTCTACGGTCCCGGGTTCCTCGATCGCCACGTCCTCGATCGGAAAGTGGCCGAAGTTCGCTACGACCATGAAGCCCCCGAGGACCGTCTTGGACACTTGGGGGTCGCCGACCGCTTCAATGTGGAAGACAACCAGGGCAGCGTGGGTCTCCCGCTCTGCCTTTAAAGTGCGCTCCTCGGCCGCCTTCGAGCGTTGCTCAGTTTGAAACCACGAGAAGAAAGAGACTCCTAAGGCGAACAACGCAATCAGGGCTCCGGCGTTCTTTCAGGTTGACTGGTTGGTCACGTAACCCGGGATAGCAGAGAACAGGCACGAATGTCCGCGATCATGCGGCTACCACACCCTCGTGACCGCCATGGACACTCGTGCCTGCCGAGCTATCATCCCCGATCCCATCGGCCCTCACCCAGCTTGCCGATGCCGTCCCGCTGCAGGTGGCCGAGGCCGGTCACCTGCTGGCCTACCTGGCGACCGTCCCCGACCCACGCGCCGAGCGTGGCCGCCGTCACCCGCTGGTCGCCATCCTGGCTCTGGCCGCTGCCGCGGTGCTGACCGGGGCACGGTCCATGACCGCGATCGCCGAGTGGGCCGCGGATGCCCCGCAGCCGGTCCGCGAGGCGCTTGGCGCCCGCCGGGACGCCCCCGCCCACTGGGTGGTGCCCTGCGAGGCCACCATCCGCCGGACCCTGGCGCGTCTGGATCCCGAGGCGCTGGCCGGGGTGATTGGCGCGTGGCTGGCCGACCGTGACCATCCTGGCCAGCGGCGACGGGCGGTCGCGGTGGACGGCAAGACGCTGCGCGGCGCGCGTCGCGGCGGCCGGCAGGTCCACCTGTTGGCCGCCATGGAGCACACCACCGCAGGGTGCTGGCCCAACGCGAGGTCGACGGCGCCCCCGGCGAGGTGCCCGGCCTCAAGCCGCTGCTTGAGCGCCTGGACCTGGCCGGCACGGTGGTCACCGCCGACGCGCTCCAGACCCACTCCGAGGCTGCGGACTTCCTGGTCAGCGTCAAGCAGGCGCACTACCTGTTCACCATCAAGGCCAACCAGCCCACGCTCCTGGACCGCTGCAAGCGGCTGGCCTGGCACAACGTGCCGGTGCTGGACCGCACCCGCGACCGGGCACACGGCCGGGTGGCCATCCGCACCCTCAAGGCGGTCAGCGTGCGTGGCCTCGGAGGCTTCCCGCACGCCGCCCAGGTCCTCCAGGTGACCCGCAAGGTCCGCGACCTTGGCACCCGGTCGTGGCGGACCACGGTCATCTACGCGGTCACCAGCCTGGCCCACGCCCAGGCCAGCCCCGCCAGGCTCGCCGACTACCTCCGCGGCCACTGGGCGATCGAGAACGGGCTGCACTACATCCGGGACGTGACCTTCGGCGAGGACGCCTCCCAGGTGCGCACCGGGACCGGCCCGCACGTCATGACGTGCCTGCGCAACCTGGTCATCGGCACCCTCAGCCGCGCCGGGCCGGTCAACCTCGCCGCCGCACTCCGGTTCCACAGCCGCAACCCCCACCGACCGCTCGCCACCCTCGGGATCAGCCTCGGATGAAACCGACCCCACGCAACAACGCCGGAGCCCTGGCGGTTGTTCTCACCCGGCCGCGCTCGCCCGGCTGCGCTCAACCGGCGTTTCTGTTGGCCGCGCCGGTCGTCCCGGTCCCGGTTGCTCCAGTCCCGCCCGCGGTGGGCGCACCACGCTCCAGCAGCTCCTTGAGGTTCTGGTAGCTCCGGGGCGCCCGCTTTGCCGCCATGCGGCGGACGCCGTCGGGCACCAGCCTGCCGAGCCCCCGCCCCTCAAAGTCGAGGGTGGACGTGAACCGCGACCGTGCGCCGCCGTCCAGCGGCTCGATCGTGATCGTCCCGATCGCCCGCAGCGGCCCGCCGATGCTCGCAGCGGCAAACCTGCTGGGCGGGCTGAACTCGGTGACTTCCTGCGTGGTCTTGTACTCCACACGGCCGAGCTGGCGGGTGGTCGTGAACCGGGAGCCCACGCCGAGCGGGCCGCCTCCGTGGAGCTCCAGGCGCACGACGTCCTTCTGCCACTCGCCGAACCGCACCAGGTCGGTGGCGTAGGTAAAGACGTCCTCGGGCGGGCGGTCGATCTCGATGGTGGACACGACTGGCGGCATGACCCCTCCTCGTCCTTGTGGCGCGTCCTGTCACATCGGCTGTGGCAGGTCCGTCACTGTGATGACGGACCGCGACGACGAGATGTGACCGGCGAGGAACCGTGACCATGGATCAGGCCGACGGGTTGGCCGAGCGCTTCCAGGCTCACCACGCACGCCTGCGGGCGGTGGCCTACCAGATGCTGGGCTCGCTCAGCGAGGCCGACGACGCCGTGCAGGAAGCCTGGCTGCGCGTCAGCCGCGCGGGCACCGGCGGCGTGGGCAATCTCGGCGGCTGGCTGACGACGGTCGTCGCGCGGGTGTGCCTGGACATGCTGCGCTCGCGCGCCGCCCGGTGGGAAGAACCTCTGGGGGTGCACCTGCCCGACCCGGTCATCAGCCAGCCCGGCGTGCTCGACCCCGAGCAGGAGGCGCTGCTGGCCGACGCGGTCGGGCTGGCGCTGCTGGTGGTCCTGGACACGCTCG
>JASLBL010000690.1 GCA_030146615.1 Actinomycetes bacterium | reverse complement strand
CCAGACCAGCCCATCGTCGCGGGCCAGCAGTTGCTCCAGTTCCCCCACCCGATGCCGCTGGATAGCTTCATCGGACACGAAGCGAACGTCCATTCCGCCGGCCACCTCCTAGAAGCAGTGATTCCTGCACCCAGTCTGGCGGGCACTGTTGCATCGGCGGCGACCGGCTCCAAGCAGCGAGACTGCCGCCATGAGAACCCGCCGCCCTCGCCCTGCTCCCGCTACGCAGTCTGCCTTCGCCGGCTTCCGCTTCCCACCCGACGCCATCGTCGTGGCGGTCCGCTGGTACCTGCGCTTCGGCCTGTCCTACCGCGACGTCGAGGAGTTACTCGCCGAGCGCGGTTTCGAGGTCGACCACGTCACGATCTACCGGTGGGTGCTGCTGTTCACACCGCTGTTGGCCGACGCCGCTCGGCCGTGTCGGCACGCCCTCGGTGTCCGCTGGCAGGTGGACGAGACGTATGTGAAGGTGGCGGGACAGTGGCGCTACGTCTACCGAGCGATCGACCAGTTCGGTCAGGTCGTCGAGGTGCTCGTCTCCCGCGGCGCGACGCCAAGGCCGCCCGCCGGTTCTTCCAGCGGGCCATCAGCATGACCAAGGTCACGCCTGTGGAGGCCACTACCGATCAGGCGCCGGTGTACCCGGCGGTGCTGGAGGAGTTGCTGCCAGCGGCGTGGCCCCCGCACCGACCGGTACGCCAATAACCGCGTCGAGTGTGACCACGGCAGGCTGAAGTCGCGCCTGCGGCCGATGCGCGGCCTCAAGCAGGACAGCAGCGCCAGGGTGCTCATCGCCGGGCATGCCTTGGTGCAGAACGTCCGGCGCGGCCATTACGAGCTGGCGGTTGCAGAGCCAGTGGGCCGGCGGATGGCGGTCGCGTTCGACGAACTGGTCCTGGCGGTCTGATCCAGGACCGAGGTCGCCGCATCGGCCTGCCCCGGTTCGGCGCAACGCAACAGAGCCGAACGCATTACTTCACCCCTGACGGTCGCTAGCGACCTGGGAAAACGGTCGGTTGCTGTATTCGGGTAAACCTCGCACGCCCCTCGCGGCACGTAGAGGATGTGAGCGGGGAATGGCAGCGGGTCACTGGAGGTTCCGCGGTGCAGGTGGGGGTCGACCGGCTCGACCCAGCGGCCGAAGGGTTCGAGGCTTTCTACGTCCGCGAGTACCAGGCGGTCGTGCGGCTCGCCTACGCCCTGTCCGGGAGCCGGCTGGCCGCCGAGGACATCGCCCAGGACGCGTTCCTGCGGGCCTTCCGCGACTGGGACCACATCCGCCAGCCGTCGGCCTGGGTCCGCAAGGTGACGGTCCGCCGGGCCGGCCGGACCGTGCACAGACGACTCCTGGAGGCCACGGCGGTGGCCCGGCTGCTGGCCGGTCGGGGCCCGGTCGTGGCCGAGCTGCCGGAGGAGGACGCCCAGGTGTGGCGGGCCGTCAGGGCCCTGCCGAGACGCCAGTCGCAGGTGATCGCCCTGCGGTATGTGGCCGACGCCTCGGTGGCCGAGATCGCCCGGACGCTCGGGCTGGCCGAGGGCACGGTCAAGGCCCAGCTCCACCGGGGCCGCCAGGCCCTGGCTGTCCGCCTCGCCACCTCCGGGGAGGACCACCGTGATTGACGAGCGCCTGCGCAGGGCCGCCGGGGCGCTGGAGCGCAGCGTCGAGGGGGTGGACGTGCTGGCGCGGCTGGAAGCCCTCGGGCGGCGCCGGCGGCGGCAGCGGACCACGACCGTCGTCCTGGCCGTCGTGGCAGCGGCCGCCATCCTGGGGGGAGCCGGCTTGGGGGTCCGCACGCTCCGATCCACCGACCCGGTGGTCGGGCCGCCCCCGGCCGCCCCGCCGGCGCCGGCCCGGGTGGTGGCGACCATCCCGCTGGTCTCCCGCCCGATCGCGGTGGCGACCGGGGCCGGGGCCCTCTGGGTGGGGAGCGCCAATCCGGCCTGGGTGTTCCGCATCGATCCGGCAACCGGGGACAGTTTGTCGATCGCCGTGCCGCCGGTGCCGGCCAGCCTGGCCGTCACCGAGGATGCCGTCTGGGTGCTGTCCCCGGACGACAACAGCGTGTCGCGGATCGACCCGGCGACCAACGAGCTGGTCGCAACCATCCCGGTCGGACGCGAGCCCTCCGGCCTAGCCGTCGGGGCGGGTGCGGTCTGGGTCATCCGCTCCAAGGACGGCACCGTGACCCGAATCGACCCGGCGTCCGGCCGGGTGGTGGCGACCATCCCGGTCGGGCGGGCTCCGGGCGGCCTGACCGTCGCCGGCCGGTTCCTCTGGGTCGCCCTGCCCGAGCGTGGCGGCCTCGGCCGGATCGACCCGGCCGGCAACCGGCTCACCGTGGTCCCGGTCCCGCGCTGCTGTGACGGGGACCTGGCCGCCGGCGAGCGGGAGCTGTGGGTCGCCAACCGCCTGGACGGGACGCTGGTCCGGGTTGACCCGGCCACCGGCACGGTGGCGGCCCGGGTCCTGTTGCCGAGGACGACCGACCAGCGCCCCCACAAGGTGGCGGTCGGCGAAGGCGCGGTCTGGGTGACCAGCGCCAGCGCCAGGCGGGGCACCGCCAACCTCCTGTGGCGGGTGGACCCGGGGTCCAACCAGGTCACCAGCACCACCGACCTCGGGCCCACTGCCGCCGGGGGCGTTCCCAACGACGTCGCGGCCGGCTACGGGGCCGTCTGGGTCGCCGGGTCCGACATCGGTTCGCTGATCCGCCTGCAGCCTGGCTGACCGGCTAACGACTTGTCGCTCACTGCACAGATCCCACGGGAAGCGATGCGATTTGGGACCGCTATGCGAGCTAGCAACGCATCTGGAGGGTCTTGCGTGACTGCCAAACGGTTCTGGCCGGCCTGGCCGTGGCGGCTAAGGGAGCAGCGGATACCCCTACCAACCGCGGACCAGTGGCGCCTGTGAAGCCAATCGTTAGGCTCCTGTTCGCCTCGGCCAACGTGCTCGCGGTCTTGGACGATGACGCTGGAGGCACCGACCGAGCCAGAGGCCCACCCGACGCGCTATGGCCATTCGGAACTGCATCGCCTCCTCTGAAAGGGATCGGCATTATGAAGCGTCTAACGGTCGTGTTGCTCGTGACGCTCGCGGCCTCTGTGGCCGCGACATCGAGCGCGCAGGCTGCCCCGCCGGCCCACGAACGCGTGCCTGTCGATGAAACGTTCATCGATGAGTCGTGTGGATTCCGTGTCCAAACCCACGTCACGGGCTCTGTCCTCACCATCGAGTGGGTCGACGAGGACGGGACCACCCGCCGATTCGAGGCCTTCCCCCAGGGCAGGGCGACCCATACGAATCTGAGCACCGGGGAAAGCATCACGGTGAACGCCGCCGGGCCTGCTCACACTACCGAGAACCCAGACGGGAGCTTCACTGTGGTGGGCACGGGTACCTGGGGGTTCGGTAACCATCCCGAGACCGGTGAGCCGGGAATCTTCCAGATCGCGGGCCGCTGGATTTTCTCCATCGATGCGCAGGGCAACGAGTCCTTCCGCTTCGTCGGCCGCGTCCGCGACCTCTGTGCCGAGCTTGCCGCTTGAGGCGCCGGGGGCAGGTGCGTCGAGCGGCCTTCCTGCCCCCCACAAGGATGGGCTGGGCGCTCGCGGTCTCATCAAAGAATGAGGTAGTGCCCAACGTCGTCTGTGGGAGCTTGAACCCGGCGGTCACCTCGGCCAGCCGATCAATCCGGTGGTTGGGTGCATGGTGGACCGAGGATCGTCGTGAGCTCAGAACGGTCGCGTGCTGGCCAGTGCCGCCTCGCTGCCCCAACTTAGCGATGTGGCCAAGCATGGTGCATGCTGACCAGACCGTTGATTCGCAGTGTAGGACGAGGCGTAAGAACGCATAACTTCGCCCCTGACGCTCGAGAGTTACCTGGGAAAACGCCGGTCCGCACAGCGCTCAGCCCTCGACAGCTGATCAGGATGAAGCCGCTGGTTCAAGTCCAGCCAGGCCCACTACATTCGATTGACCTACGAAACGCTCGTTAGTGGCCCCCTTCGATCGCGGCCGCTGCCGTGAGTCGCCTGCGCTCAGCGGCCCAAGAACGCATCCCTGCCCTGCTGCTGTACCGCCGCGCCTGGCGGGCCGGACGCCGCTAGAACACAGCCGGGCTACGGCGTGGCGCCGGTACCGCCCGACCGGTGGCACCCTGACCTTGGACGGGCGGCTGTGCCCTCTCGAGATTTCTCTAGCCGGGCGTGCCTGGTCCCGGCGTGCCTGGTCCGGGCATCACGCCCAGTTGCACCAGGAAGCTGAGCATGTCTGGGCCGCCCCAATGCTCGGCCTGCTTACCGCCGTCCATCCGGAACCAGTCCACCCCGCTGGTGGTGGTCTTTCTGCCGGTGGCCGGAATGCCGACAAACTCGCCCTGGTGGGTGCCGGTGTAGGTCACCCGGGCGGCCACCAGCTCCCCCTCGGCGATCACGTCGTGGACCTCGGCGTGCAGGTCGGGGAAGGCTTGGAGGACCATCCCGAAGAACTGCTTGGCCTGCTCGGCGTTCTGGCTGCCGAAGGTATGGTCCACCCCATCAGGGATCAGCAGCTCCCCAAGGACATCCACGTTCCTGGCGTTGATGACCTCCACGTAGAACCGCCGCGCTGCCTGCTATTGTCCTCGACTGGCATGCCCCCCCTTGTGCAGGTGCCGGCGTTGCCCGACAGCGACAGCGCGGACCATAGCCGAGGCGGCCTGACAGGTCTATCCCGGGCAGCTAGCTGTCCTTGAACACCATGATGCTGCCGGTGTAGCAGGCGACCCAGACGTGGCCGGCGCCCCCCTGGACGTCGTAGGCGATCCCGATCGGGTGCCGGTTGGTCCGCACCACCTGCAGCACCCGCAGGTCGCTGGTGCGCAGCTTGCTCACCGTGCCCGACCGGTAGTTGACGACATACAGCGCCCGCCCATCCTCGGCGATGGTCATGCTCCGGGGCGCGGCCCCGGTGGCCACCCGGGCGACCACCCGCCGGGTCCGCAGGTCGATCTTGGCCACGCGGCCCTCGCCGTTCAAGGTCGCGTACAGCCACCGGCCGCCCGGGTCGATGACCAGGTGGCGGGGGCCGCTGCCGACCCCCTCGATCCAGCCGACCGTGAAGCTACCCAGGCTGACCACGGCGATGCGGGTCGAGCCCATGACCGCGACGTAGGCGGTGCGGGAACGGGGGTCGACCGCGATCCCGCGCGGGTAGATCCCGAGCCGGACGCGCCGCAGCTCCTTGAGCGTCCGGGGCGAGAGGACCGACAGGTCGTAGGAGCACCAGTTGGTCACCAGGACCAGGCGCCCGTCGGGGGTGGCCGCGACGTACTTGGGCACCTGCCCGACCCGGCCCACTCGGTCGACGGCGAGCCGGCGCATGTTCAGCCGGTAGACGAAGCTGCGGTCGATCGCCGAAGCGGGCGAGCAGCTGTCGCTGCCCTCGCGGGTGTACCCGGGCCCGTACATCGAGTAGTTGGAGACGTAGGCGTAGCGGGCGTCGGGCGAGAACGCCGCCTCCACCGGCGCGCCACGCACCGGCCCGCCGGCCGCCGGCCCACCCAGCGCCTCCAGGTCCACCCGGTCAGAGATGGTCTTGACCAGCCGGTAGGACCGGTCGTACACGGTGATGGAGTGCCGGTACATCATGTTCTGGGCGACGATGTGGCCGCTGCCCGATGCCACCACCGATTTTGGCGAGATGTTGCCGTGGATGGTCTTGGCCAGGCGCATCCGGCGCTCCGGGCTCGGCCTGCCCGGCGGTCGCGCGGTGGTCGTTGTCGGCGCCGGCGCGGGTCGCAGCGAGGTCGCCGCCGCGCCCGACGGGACCGGGTCCCGCCGGGCGGCGGTGGGCGCCTGGCTGTCCGGTGAGCAGCCCACCAGCACGACCGTGAGCACCACGAAGCTGAGGATTCGTCGCATTCGGGGCATGAGCGGTGGTACCACGCCGCAGGACGCGCCACAACCCCGGCCCGGTGCCGTTCAGGCCCGCTAGCCGGCCACCCGGTGGCCTCGACGGTCGCCCAGACCGGGCCGCCGTCGGCCAGGCGCAGGCCGCTGGCCGCCCTCGCAGTGACCTCGGCCAGACAACGAACCCATCACAGCGGCCGACCGCGAACACCTCGCAGACACCGGGTCCGCGTGTCCCTCGCCGCGTACGGCCAATCCTGACCTGTGCCCTCCTCGGCCCCGCGTGAGGGCCCGCCGCCGAGGCGACCCGCATCGGGGAGGTTCGGCATCACGATCCTCGCACGAGGTGCCCTTGTCGGTTGGGGGGCAGCGTCACCGAAGCGCCCGCACGTTGAAGATCTCTCGATCCACCGCTGCAACACCTTGGCCAACCGCTGAAGATTCTTCCTCGGCGCACCAGACAGCGGTCTTTGAGCTGTGCGAGGAGATCGAGCTCGATAGAGATTCGGCAGCGGTCATGTTGCGCCGGATCGCTGTTGTTATCATGGCCCAAATTGGCGCCGCTCGGCTTCCAATTGCCGATCGGCCGAGTAAGGAGTCCCGGTGGGCACTAAGACGATCACAATGTACGTTTCGGACCTCGACCAGTCCGAGATCCCCGGAGGCAAGGCCTATCAACTGTCGATCCGCCACCCCGACGGCTCGACCCAGCAGCTCGATATCTCTGAGCAGAACTACCGTGACCTGAAGTTGGCGGGTGTGGGCAAGACGCTGAAGAAGCGTGGACGCAAGCCCGGAGCCACCACTGGGGCGGCCGGCGCCCCGCGCAAGCGCCGCCCGCGCCAGAACAGCAAACCGCCCGCCACCGCCTGACCCAAGAACCCGGGCTCTGTTGCGTTGCGCCGACCCGGGGCAGGTTGAAGCGGCGACCTCGGTCCTGGATCAGACCACCAGGACCAGCTCGTCAAACGCGACCGCCACTCGCCGGCCCACTGGCTCCGCAACCGCCAGCTCGTAGTGGCCTCGCCGGAGATTCTGGACGAAGCCATGCCCGGCGATGAGCACCCTGGCGCTGCGGTCCTGCTTGAGGCCACGCATCGGTCGCAGCCGCGCCTTCAGCCGACCATGGTGCACTCGACTCGATTGTTGGCGTACCGGTCGGTGCGGTGCCACGCCGCTGGCAGCAACTCCTCCAGCACCATCGGATAGGTCGCTGCTCGGTCGGTGACAACCTCGGCGGGCGTGACCTTGGTCGCGCTGATGGCCCGCTCGAAGAACCGGCGGGCGGCCTTGGTGTCTCGGCGCACGGAGACCAATACGTCAATGACCTGCCCGAACTGGTCCATCGCTCGGTACACGTAGCGCCACTGCCCAGCCACCTTCATGTAGGTCTCATCCACGAACCAGCGGTCGCCCACGGCGTGCCGACAGGGTCGGGCGGCCTCGGCCAACAGCGGCGTGAACCGCAGCACCCACCGGTAGACCGTCACGTGGTCGACCTCGACACCCCGCTCGGTGAGGAGCTCCTCGACGTCGCGATAGGACAGGCCGAAGCGCAGGTACCAGCGGACCGCCAGCACAATCACATCAGACGGGAAGCGGAAGCCGGCGAAGGCGGACCGGGTGGCGGAGCAGGACGAGGGCGGCGGGTTCTCATGCCCGCAGTCTCACCGCCGTGACCGCCTCGCAGCCAACGCAACAGAGCCCGCGAGAGCAGTCACCAACTTCTGGAACTGAAGGGCTGACATTGCCAGTTCGCCATATGCGTCCTTGAGGTGCCTCTACCTTTCGGCAGATAGGGAGTAAGGGCCCGCTAGCCCGGACCTTTCAGTAGCGGGTTGGGCTTGGTCCGCGAAAAGGCCCTCCTGGCAAGGGATGCTGCGGTTCTCGACGCCATAGCAGTCCGACCAGGAGGGCACTTTCGAAGTGAAGAAGAACTATCACGCCCGGCCGC
>JASLBL010000531.1 GCA_030146615.1 Actinomycetes bacterium | reverse complement strand
CTTGGACGCCCAGCTGGCCGCCGTCCAGCCGCCGCTCAGCCACGGGTGGGCCGTCCAGGCAGTGGTGTCGTTGGCCCCCGGCGTCGGCCCGGGCAGGCCGCCGGCCGGCGCCCAGCGGAGCCCGTCGGCCCCCCCGGCCCGCCAGTCGAGCCCGTCCAGCGGTTGGGGAGCGTCGGGGATCGCGGCCCGGCCGACCGTCCGCAGCGGGAACAGGTCGGCGTTGGCCGGCGCCACCGGGCCCGTGCCCAGCGCCGCCGGAAGGTCGAGGGCCCCGGCACCTGCCCCGTCTGACCGGGGGACCACCCCGTCGGTCCCCCGGACCCCCCCGGGCTGCCCGAGAGGAGCGGCCGTGCCGGTCATGGCGGCCTTGATGCGGTCCGGCCCCCAGTCCGGGTGGGCGGCGGCGACCAGGGCCGCGGCCCCGGCCACCACCGCGGTCGACATCGAGGTGCCCGACCCGCGGAAGTACCGCTCGCCCACCCGGGCCGACGGGTTGGCCAGGTCGATGGTCGACCCGGGGGCGCGCAGGCCGACCAGGCCGACCCCCGGCGCCACCAGGTCCGGCTTGGCCCGGCCGGCGAAGTCGGTCCCACGGCTGCTCCAGGCCGGCACCACCCCGGCGGCGTCGACGGCGCCCACGGTGAGCACGTACGGGTCCAGCCCCGGGGCCTCGGTCCCGCCGCCCTCGTTGCCGGAGGCCGCGACCACCGTGATCCCGTCGGCCCAGAGCCGCTCGACCGCCTCAGTGAGGGGCGCGGTGGCCGGGTCGTCGGCCGGGGCACCGAGCGAGATGTTGAGGACACGCAGGTTGAAGCGGTCGCGGGCGGCGTCGGCGAGCTGGAGGGCGGCCAGGACCTGACCGAGGGTGGTGGCGCCGTCGGCGCCGGCCACCTTGAGGTCGACCAGGTCGGCCCCGGGGGCGACCCCGGCCGGCCCGCCGCCCTGGCCGCTCCCGGCGATCAGCCCGGCCATGAAGGTGCCGTGGCCGTAGGAGTCGGTGAAGCTCCACTCGCCGGACAGGTCGGCGCTGGCCACCACCCGGCCGGCCAGGTCGCCGCTGGCCGCGATCCCGGTGTCGAGCACGCCGACGGCGACGCCGGCAGGCGTCACCCGCGCCTCCGGCACCGAGGCCCCCCGGAGGGGGACGCTAGCCGAACCGGACGCGGGTTGCGTCGCGCTGTCCACACCCCCGGGGATGTCGTCGGCGGCCCGTACTCGAAGTGGTCGGTCGGCGTCGGTCACCGCCCGGACGCCGGGATGGTCGGGCAGCCCGGCGGCCCGGTCGGCCGGGACCCGGGCGAGCAGGCCGTCGACGATCGGCAGGGCGGCCAGGGAGCGGCCGCCGGCGGCGGCCACGGCGGCGGCCACGCCGTCGCCCTGGACGAGGACGTCGGCGAAGGAACGGGAAGTCGGGGAGTTGGACCGGGCGTCGGGCGTGGCCGGGAGCGGCGAGACCAGCAGCACAAGGGACGCGACAAGCAGGAACACACCCGTGACCAGGGCAGGCCGGCCTCTGCCGGCCGTGCGCACCCGGACGGGCTGCACGTGAGAAGACACTACCGAGCCCAGCTTTCTCGGTCGGGCGACCGTGTTGATGCGGGGTGGGCTAGTCGGAAGCGCTGATGGTCCTCATCACCATCGGCGCGAACCGCCGCCGGCTTTACCGAGCCCCCTGACCTGGGCCGCCCTTGCTACAATTCGGCCGCCCAGCCGAACGATCAGGAGCGCAACGCAGCCCATGCCCCTCGCCGTCGCCCGCCGCCTGCCCCGCCTCCTTCCGCTGGCCGTCGCCGTCGCCCTCCTCGGACTCGGGCTTGCCTTCGCCGCCGGGGACCCGGCCGCCGCCCAGGCCGCCCAGGAAGAGGTCACCATCGAGGGGACCGCGGCCAACAAGTGGGAGCCAGCGAATGCCACCGTCCGGCCCGGCGGGACGGTCACCTTCACGATCACCGGCGGGGTCACCCACCCGGTGCTGTCCGGTGACGGCTCCGACCTCGAGGGCGACGACCGCTTCGACGCCTCCGACTGTGGCCTCCAGCAGATGGCCAAGGTCGGCGACAGCTGCAAGGTCGAGTTCCCCAGGGCCGGCACCTACCCCTACTTCTGCCAGGTCCACGTCACCCAGGGCATGAAGGGCGTGATCACGGTCGGCAACCAGGCCGGCGGCGCCACCACCACCACGGCCGCCGGCGGCGAGGTCGGCGGCTCGGTGGTCGAGCCCCCGAGCGCGGCCGCCCCGCCGTCGTCGGGCCGCCCGGCCATCTACTGGGCCGGCTGGGGCCTGTTCGCCCTGGGGGCGCTGCTCGCCCTCGGCCTGATCGCGCTCTACGTGCGCTTCTGGCCCGGGTTCACCCGCCCCAAGTCCTGACCCTCCCCGCCTCCGAACCGGGCGCGCTGGCGTAGCCTGGGAGCCGCGTTCACCTCGATTCTGGAGCAGCCGTGGTCTCGACCGCCCTTCCCACCGACGTTCCCGAGCTCGTCGACTGGCAGCTCGCCGCCCGGGTCGGCCGCCGGGTGGCCGGCGGGTCCGAGCTGCCCGCCCCGGCTGCCTGGTCGCGCCAGTTCACCGAGCTGTCGACCACCGACGACCGGGCCGTGGCCGAGTTCACCGGCCTCGGGGGGGAGCTGCCGCCGCCGGTCGCCGAGCCGCTCGACCGTGGCGAGTGGGTCGAGGCCAACCTGGCCACCCTCCGCCGGATCCTGCGCCCCTTGGCCGAGAAGGTGGCCGAGCGCAAGGCCTGGAAGG
>JASLBL010000507.1 GCA_030146615.1 Actinomycetes bacterium | reverse complement strand
GGCCGAGCCGGGCAAAGCCAAAGCGATAGCTCTGCTCGAGGTCGAGGTCTTGGCCGGCGACCTCGGCGGCGATGTTCCGGGTGATCGCTCCGGTGAGCACCTGGTAGAGCAGCAGCCCGACGAGCGCGGCCAGCAGTGAGGCGCTGGCCACGGCCCAGAACGAGGTCGAGATCTCGGCCGGGTCCTGCAGCTGCTGGCCGTTGGTGCGGAACCAGTGGCCGATCCCGTACTGGAGCAGGGTGAGCGGGACCACGACCACCGCGGCGATCGCCAGCAGGGTGCGCCAGTGCCGCCGGTAGAGCTGGAATGCCGCGGCGAGGATCTCGCCGATGCCTCGTGGGGGCAGGGCGGCCATCCCGCCGTCTTGTCCGATGGTCTCGTTCATGTTGTGACCTCCTGTGGGCGCGCATGCGTCCGGTCGGTGCCCGGTCGTTTTCGATCAGGGCCATTTCGGGGGGTTGCTCAGTCCTTGGAGCTGGCTGGAGTGGGGATAGAGACAGGAAGCCAGATCCAGGCTGATCCCGCTCATCTCGTCATCGGCCCCGCCCAGGCGCCGTGGACCAGCACGATGGTCAGCTTGCGTTGCCGGTCGTCGCCGCGTCTCAGCCCATCACCGTCAACCAACAACGACGCGCGCTTCACGAGGTCGAGGGCTCGACGCTGATCGCGACATTGCCGATCTTCTGGCCTGTCTCGACGTAGGTGTACGCCTCGACGATCTGGTCCAACCGATACCGTCGGTCGATGACCGGCCTGAACGCTCCGGACTCCAGCAGCCCCTTGAAATACCTTGCCATCTCCTGGTCATCCCTCGGAATGGGGAACATGACCCTCTTGCCGCCGAACAGCGGCGTGATCAGCGCCAAGATCGGATTCTGGGCCATCGGACCAAAGTCCCCAGAGACGTAAATCCCGCCCGGTTTCAACAGTCGCTTGCAGCGGCCGAACGAGCTCTTGCCCACCGCATCCAGGACCACGTCGTAGGTCTGGGTGTCCTGGGTGAAGTCGTCGGCGGTGTAGTCGATGACCCGGTCGGCGCCCAGGCCGCTGACCAGCTCCAGGTGCTTGGTGTCGCAGACCGCGGTCACTTGGGCACCCATGCTCTTCAGCAGCTGGACCGCGGCCGAGCCGATGGCTCCGGTGGCGCCATTGACCAGGACGTCCTGGCCGCGCCGGATCTTGGCCTTCCTGATCAGCGAGAGGGCATAGTGCGACCCCTCGGTACTGGCCGCCGCCTCCTCAAAGGTCAGGTTCGCGGGCATGGTCGCGAGCGAACCGTCTTCGGCAATCGCTAGGAATTCAGCATGGGCACCGAACCGGCTCCCGTGTTGCAGTCCGCTGTAGCCAAACACCCGGTCGCCGACCTGGAAGGACCTGACGCGGCTGCCGAGCGCCTCGACTTTTCCCGCGAACTCATTGCCGAGAACCGTTCCCTTCGGCCTGATGAGCCCGGTGAAGATTCGCACGAAGAAGGGCGTGCCCGCCCGGAAACCGCAGTCGGTCCGATTCACCGTCGTGGCGTGCACCTTGACCAGCACCTGGTTGTCCTTGACCGTCGGCTGGTCGATCTCCCTAAGTTCCACGACATCGGGTGGGCCGTACCTGTCTTGGACGACGGCCTTCATCGTGACCTTGCGGGCCGGGGCGGTCTCGGGCGTTTCGACCCGAACCGCAGTCATCCGGCCGGACGTCGTCGCATTCGGTGCATCCATGTTGGTGCTCTCCTCCATCCGGAGCCGGGCCCGCCCTCAAGGGGTTCCGCAGGCCCTCCGGAGCCGCCGCGGCGGCTTATGCTGCTGGGTTTGGGGTGCGGTAGCTGGCCAGGGTGTCGGCGAGGGCTTGGTCCAGCGGGGTGGCGTGGACATCGAGCTTGGCGGCGATCTTGGTGCTGTCGACGACGAAGGGTTCCTGGAACTCATACTGCAGCTCGATCAGTTCCCGGACGGTGGGGTTGACGACCCCGAGGGCCCGCAGCAGCAGCACGGGGGTGCCCCGCAGTTTGGTCTTGGGCTGGCCGGCGAGGCGGTAGATGGCGTCGACGAGCTGGCGGGTGGTCCGGGTGTGAGGGTCGTTGGGAAGGTGCCAGGCCTCGCCCGGGGCGTCGGCGTGCTCGCCCAGCACAGCCAGGCCTTCGCCGATGTCGGGGATGTAGGTGTAGGTGTGGGGCTGGTCGGGGTTGCCCATGACCGTCGCGGTCTTGCCGGCAAGGGCGGCTGGGATGACCCGGTCGCCGAGGTTGGACTGGGCGCCGCCGCGGGGGCCGAAGTAGTCCGAGGCCCGGTCGATGGCCACCTGGACGTCGCCGGCCGCATGGGCGGCCAGTAGCTCGCGGGCCATTCGGGCGCGCAGCTTTCCTTTCTTGGTGTGGGCGGCATAGGGGCGGGTCTCGGTCAGGGCCTGGCCGTTGGGGTGCCCGTACATGTAGACGTTTCCATGCTGACCAGCCGGGCGCCGGCGGCTTGGGCGGCGGTGAGGACGCTGGCCTGCAGGGCGGGGAACAGCTCGGCCCACTGGTGGTAGGGCGGGTTGAGGGTTTGGTAGACGACCTGGGCGCCGTGGGCGGCGGCGGCGGCGAAGGCGGGGTCGCTGGCGTCGCCCCTGAGGATCTCGATGTCGTCGGGGACTGGGGCGGTGCCGCAGCGGTTGACCAGCCGCACCCGTTCGCCCCGGCGGCGCAGCGCCTCGAAGGTGGCCAGGCCGATGGCACCGGTCCCGAAAATGACATGCCGAAGCGTGGCGGCCATCATGCGTCAGCTCCTACTGTCGCTCGGGACCGGGTGCCGCGGTTGGTAGTTGGTAGCCGCGGGGTTGGAGGTGGGGCGGCGGATCGGAGCTCGCAGCACGGCCACGCCCAAGCCGATCACCCAGAGGCCCCACAGGGTGCTGCCCAGCAGCCCCCCGAGGTCCCAGACGGGGAAGCCGGGGACAGCGGTGGCCAGGATGTCGCCCTGGCCGGACAGGTACAGCACGCTGGCGGCCAGCCCCGCCCAACCAACCCAGCGGGCCAGCATCCCGGTGCGCAGGACCAGCAGGCTGACGGTGATCGACCAGCCGATCACCAGCAGCTGGCCCAGGTGCTCGCCCAGCAGAGCGCCCCCGAACTGGTGCTGGGCGGTCCAGGCGGCCGCGACCGCCGCCTGGGTGGTGGGGTCGCCGGCGACATAGCTGCCGGCCAACGCCGGGACCACGAACACCCAGCGCAAGAACCCGATCAGCGACAACAGCACCGAGGCGGCCCCCACAAAGGTTGCCGCTCGCAGCACCGGGTCATCGCGTCGGCCGAGCGCGGCCGGCAGCAGCAGGATCGGGACGAGCAGGATCGCATAGGTCCAGGCGACCGCGAACCAGGTCCAGACCAGGCTGGTCCCGCCGGCCACGAACGCCGGCAGCACCACCTCGGGCGGTTCCCGCAGGATGTCGGGCCACTCGAAGGTCGACGACAGCACCGTGGCGGCCACGGCAAAGGCCACGGCCCCGGCCACCAAGAGCCAGCCGGTCACCCGGCGCAGCCCAGCACCGTCACCGGTTGTGGTTGTGCTCATGGTTGTCTTCCCTTCTGGGGTTTCGTGCTCGCCTCAGCCGATGTGGAGGTCGTCTTGGCGGTCGTGGCCGTAGTGGCGGAAGTGGAGGACTTGGTGGTCGGCCAGACCGCGGATGGCTCGCTTGGCGTCGGCCTCATCGGGGACGTGCACCCACAGCGCGGAGCGGCCCGCTCGGGCGTAGCCGAAGTACAGCTCGATGGTGGCTGGGTCATCGGTGATGGCACCGGCGACCCGCTGGGCGAGGGTGCGCTCGGCCTGGAACCGCTCCCAGCTGTGCAGGATCTGCCGGCTGGTGTAGACCCGCAGGTCACGATCGGCGAACCCAGCCTCGGCCAACGCCACCCGGGCCTCTTCGGCCTGGTCGGCGTCCTCAAGAATGGCGACCAGGAACCCTTGGGGATCAAAGACCAGCGGCCGCCCACGAGCAGCAGGGTCCTGGTCAGACATGCCCGTAGGCCACGCGACTTGGTTTGCATTCATCGCTTCGTCTCTTCCTCTGTTGTGCCGGCCCTTGGTTTGGCACCGGCGGACCATGCTCCCCGCTGATCGCGGCGACGTCGGGTCCTGCCGATGCCAACACCCCTACGTGTGCTGGGTGGCTACTGAGCCATCGCCTTGCTGCTGGCCGGGGCCGGGTCCAGGGTTGGTGCGGCTGGGGTGGTGGTGGCGCGGAGCCGGTCCAGCAGCACCCCCGACAGGGCCATGAAGGTGATCGCGCCGTAGAGCCCGAAGACCGCGAACTGTTGGTCGACGTCGATGCCGCCGACAGTCGTGGCCGTCCAGCCAAGGGCCCACAGCAGCGGCATGGCCGCCGCCCAGACCCAGGCATTCGCGAGGCGGTCGCGGAGCAGATAGGCCTGGACGGTGCCGAGCGGGATGCCGGTGATGGCCCCCATCAGGGCCAGCTCGCCAAGGCTGGTGCCATAGCCGACCGCCCAGGCGCCAACGGCAAGGCCGATGCCCATCGCCAGGGCGGTGGCCGGGATCCAGGTCTGGGGGTTGCCGAGCAGGCGGCGGGCGACCAGCCACTGGCCGGTGCCGATGACCGCCCCGGCGATCATGCCGCCGACCAGGGCCGAACCGACGTCGTTGATCCGGCCGACCGCGCCTGTTGCCAGCGCGCCGCCGATGATGAAGGCGACGAAGCCGGCCGTCCACAGCAGCCAGGCTTTGAGGTTGAAGCGGCGGGGGTCCTGCATGAGGACCGTCCTTCCCTTGAATGATGTTATGAACACTGTACAGTACAGTGACGGTACATCGTTCAAGAGTCAAGGGAGACCGGAGGGCACATGGTCGGCGACACCAACAGGACACGCCCGCGGGGCTCGCTGACCCGCGAGGAGATCATCAAAGAAGCCCTGGCCCTGCTCGAACAACAGGGCCCCGGGGCCCTGTCGATGCGCCGCCTGGCTGACCGCCTGGGCGTGGCCCCCAACGCCCTGTACTACCGCGTCCGCGGCAAGGCGGACCTGATCGACGGGCTCATCGACCAGGTCTACGCCGGCCTGGACCTGGAGCCCGATTCCTCCAGCGACTGGACCCAGCAGCTGGCCACCCTCAGCCAGGCCATCCGGGCCCACCTGCTCGCCCACCCCGCCGTCGTTCCCTACGCCCTCCAGCAGCCCGGCCTCGGCCCCCACGGCCTGCGCCTGGGCGAAGCCATCTATCGCGTCCTGCGGCCGGCCGGGTTCTCCGACCAGGCCGTGGTCGGCATCGTCTATGCCCTGCTCACATACATCCTGGGGTTCGTCGCCCTGGAGATCCCCCGGGCCGGTACCACCCCCCAGACCAGCGACGAATTCGTCCGCCGCATGTGGGCCTTCTTCGCCGCCCTCCCCCCCGGCGAGTTCCCCCACACCGTCGAACTGGCCCCGCTGCTGGCCCGGATCTCCACCGACGACCAGTTCCAGTTCGGCATCCGCACCTTCCTGGCCGGCCTCAACGCCCTGCAACCAGAACCCAAGCATTCGGCCTGACACCTTCTTTGGCGAGGGAGCAGCCAGGGACCTCCAAGTGGAACCGGATCGAGCACCGGCTGTTCAGCGCCATCTCGATGAACTGGCGCGGCCGCCCGCTGGAAAGCCACGATGTGTTCGTGGAGCTGATCGGGGCGACCAGGACCCACACCGGCTTGCGGGTCCGGGCGGAGCTGGACCGCGGCCGCTACCCGCTGGGGGTCAAGGTGTGTGACGAGGAGCTGGCGGCGGTGCCGCTGGTGCGGCATGAGTTCCACGGCGAGTGGAACTACACGCTTCACCCGGCGGCAGCGCATCTCCTACCAACCGCAAGGTAACCGAGCACGACACTGGAGACCTGGATGTGACGCCCTTGCGCCATCGGCTGCAGCACCTTCCTGTGCCGGTGATCGACGCAGGCCTGGCGCTGGCGGTGGCGATCGTCATCACGATCACGATCCGCGTGTCGCCGCCGGAGGGCAGGCGACCCGATGCGCTTGCCTACGCGCTGGGGTTGACGATCGCCGCCTTGGCGCTGGTCCGGCGGCGCTGGCCGCTGGCGGTCCTGCTGGTGTCGGCGGCGACCCTGCAGATCTACTACCTGCTCGACTACGCCGGCATCCGTCCCGCGGTGCCGCTGTCGGTGGCGCTCGCCACCGCCTGGGCCGCCGGCCACCTGCGATGGTCACTGCTGATTGCTGCTTGGTTCGCTGGCGCACCGCTCCTGTTCCGAACCTTGGTCGACCCGGAACCGGTGCGCCGGGTGCTCAATGAGAGCGTGCCGGACGTGGTGCTCTTTGCTGCGGTGCTGCTGCTCGGGGAGGCGGTGCGGACCCGCCGAGCACTGGACCTGGAGCGAGAGAAGTCCGAGCGGCTGCTGCTCAACGTGCTGCCGGCCCCGATCGCGGCCCGGCTCAAACAGACCGACGGCGTGATCGCCGATGCCTTCGGCGAGGTCACCGTGCTGTTCGCCGATCTCGTGGACTTCACCCGACGCAGCGAGCGCGTCGCCCCGGAACAGGTAGTGCAAACCCTCAACGACCTGTTCTCGGTGTTCGACCGACACGCTCAGCAGCGAGGGCTGGAGAAGATCAAGACGATCGGTGACGCCTACATGGTGGCCGGGGGCCTGCCCGACCCTCGCCCCGACCACGCCCATGCGGTGGCCGAGATGGCCTTGGCGATGCGCGACGAGGTCGCCAAGCACCCGGACCCGGGTGGTCAGCCGTTGGCGGTCCGCATCGGCATCGACACCGGCCCGGTGGTGGCCGGGGTGATCGGGACCAGCAAGTTCAGCTACGACCTGTGGGGCGACACGGTCAATACGGCCAGCCGCATGGAGTCCTATGGGGTCCCTGGTTGCATCCAGGTGACAGCTCGCACCTACCAGCGCCTCAAGGACGGGTACCGCTTCGAGCGGCGGGGGCCAATCCCCGTCAAGGGCAAGGGAGAGATCATCACGTACCTCCTTCTGGGAAGGAACCGATGACTCGGCTGATCGCCGACATCAGCGAGGCTGCAGCCTCCACCGCGGCGGCACAGCACCACAGACGGCAAAGGTAACCCAGCGGAGACCCCTTGGCTCATCAACCGTCATATCGAGAGAACGCCGGACCCTGAGCCTCTTGAAGAGGACGATCTACCCGGGAGCTCGGCCGCCGTCGGCCATGCCCGATCTTCGGTCCTCAGAGAACGGAGGGCTGTCGCAGAACGTTCGTTTCTCGACTCGTGCGCTCGCCGCGGGCCGCTTGCCACGTGTCAGGTGGCGGCTCACCCCGCCGTGGTGTCATACGCAGCCGTTGAGCGTAGCCCGTCCCACTTCACTACATAGGTGTGGATCTGCGGTTGCGGGCCGGGGGGAACATGGGCAGGTGGACTGCTCTATTCTCGTGCGGCTAACGCACCGGTGAGGACGGCGGCCGTCGAGTTGACTGATGTCGACCCGTCAACGGGTTCGGCCTCGCCGCAGAACACCACAGAGCACTTGGAAGCGTGATGCATGGGGTCATGATCGCAGCCGGCAGCTGCCTGCTGCTGCTCGGCCTGTGGGACACGGCGCTCGCCGTGTTGCATCCCGCCCGTCGGGGCCCCCTGAGCTATGCGATCAGCCGCGGCATCTGGCTGGTGGTGCGGACCCTCAGCCGCCGCCTGGGCAACACCCGGCTGCTGAGCTTCGCCGGTCCGGCGGCGATGGCCGGCGGCTTCCTCGGCTGGGTCGGCAGCCTCTGGATCGGATTCGCCCTCATCTATCTGCCGTCCATCGACCGCTTCAGCTACAGCGAGGCGGTGCCGTTCGGCTCCAAGGGCATCGCCGAGGCGCTGTATATCAGCGCCGTGTCCCTCACCACCGTCGGCTTCGGGGACGTAGTTGCCTCCAGCGACGCGCTGCGCCTGGTCACCGTGGCCGAGAGCGCCAGCGGGCTGGCGGCCATCACCGCTGCCATCACCTACCTGCTGTCGGTGTATCCGCTGGTGACCCGGCAGCGCAGCGCGGCCCTGCACGCATCGGATCTTGGCCTGACCGAGCCAGCCCAGGTGGTGCGGGTTGCCGTGCACGGCGGGCCGACCGTGCTCACCGACCTGCAGCACGCCCTGATCGAAGCCCACCAGAACGTCACCCGCTTTCCTGTCTTGTACTACTTCCACCCCGATCAGCCCGAGGAGTCGATGAACCGCCTGCTGCGCGCCGGCATCATGGTGTGCCTGGTGTTGCGCTGGGGCGTGCGCCAAGACGATCAGCGGATCCCGGTCGTGTTCGGTCCGGCCCTGGAGGCGACCGTTCGGCGCGTCGTCGACGACTACGACGCCAACTACGTCGGCGGTCGCTCCAGAAGTGGTGGGCAGCCAGCTCCGTTGGACCCTGCCGAGGCCGCTGCCCGCCTGGACCGGCTGCGGGCCGAGGTCGACCAGGCCATGCCCGGCCTGCGGGCGACCGGCCAGGAGGTGCCCAAGGAGTTCGCCTCGTTCCTGGCCTGGGCCGATGCGCGGCTGGCCCGCCTGGCCCGGGAGCACGGCTTCGAGGATCAAGCACTACTCGGCGCGTAGCGGACGGTTGACGTGCGCTTGTACCGGGGGCGCATCTCGGCGCCCAGATACTGGCCCGCGCCGGGAGGCGAACGCCACCAGGTCGGCCCCGTCCATGCCCGGCATGTTCTGACGTCGATCAGGCGGCGCGCACCCGAGTGGTCCCCGCGCGTACCTCAATCCTGGTGATCTGCCCTCATGGCCATGGTTGGCTCCCTCTCCCGTCGCATGGCCGCGATATCGACCGTGACCGGGTTTCGATGGGTCGGCCTGGCTATCACGGTTCTGTGAGCGTGCTGTCGGCGCAGGCCACGGCGACGCAATCGTTCGCGTCACCTCGACCACCATCTGCGGCACCGACCTGCACATCCTCAAAGGTGACGTCCCCGCGATGACACCGGGACGGATTCTCGGCCACGAGGCCGTGGGCACGGTCACCGAGATCGGACCAGGGGTCCGCTCGGTCAAGCAGGGCGACCACGTGCTGCTCTCCTGCATCTCGGCCAGCGGCCGCTGCCGCTACTGCCGTGAGCGCCAGTACAGCCAGTGCCTGGGTAGTGGCGGGTGGATCTTCGGCCACCGGATCGACGGGGTGCAGGCCGAATACGCCCGGGTGCCGTTCGCCGACACCTCCACCTACCAGGTCCCCGAGGGGCTCACCGACGAGCAGGTGCTCTACCTTGCTGACATCCTCCCCACCGGCTTCGAGGTCGGCGTGCTCAACGGCCGAGTCCAGCCCGGCGACACCGTGGCGATCGTCGGCGCCGGTCCGGTCGGGCTCGCGGCGATCCTGGGGGCGCAGCTGTACTCACCGGCCGCGATCGTGGCGGTCGACCCGGTACCGGCCCGGCGCGAGTGGGCCGAGAAGTTCGGCGCCAACGTGGTCACCACCCCCGACCAGGCTCGCGCCGAGCTCGACCAGCTGACTGACGGCTTGGGCGCCGACGTGGCCGTTGAGGCGGTCGGCATCCCGGAGACCTTCGCGCAGTGCACCGAGCTGATCCGCCCGGGTGGCCGGGTGGCCAACGTGGGCGTGCACGGCAAGCCGGCGACGCTGCACCTTGAGTCGCTGTGGATCAAGAACGTCACCATCACCACCGGCCTGGTCGACACGTTCTCCACCCCGACCCTGCTCAAGACGGTGGCGGCCGGGCGGATCGATCCAACCCGCTTCACCACCCGCCGCTTCCCCCTACACGAGGCCATCCAGGCCTACGACACCTTCGCCCGTGCAGGCGAGACCAATGCCCTCAAGGTGCTGCTGACCACCGAAGGCTAGTTGTTTGCCTCCCTATGACACAGGGCCGAGGCCTGACACTCCGGCCCTGTGTCGACAGGAGGGCCGATCTGGATGATCAAGCGGATGATCAGGCGCGTTCTGACAGAGAGGCTTCACGGCTGGTGGCTTCGGCTCGCTCTCGGAGGCCGAGGAGCTGGCGGCGGCCCATGACGAAGTGGGCCGGCTCCACCAGCAGCCACATGTACGGCGCCCACTTCGCCGAAGGCTGGTAGCTGGCCCGCATCCGCACGAGCAGCCGGGTGGCCGCCGCATCGACCGGTACGAGCACGAACGCCCAGCTCCAGGCCACATAGTTGTCGCCCCAGGGCCCAGCCGGATCGATCGCCTTGCCTCCTGAGGTGACCTGCCACAGCACCAGGGCATGCGGTGGGTTGGCGACCGCCACGGTCATCGGCGCACCCGGGTAGAACGGCATGGTGCCGCCGGTGGCCAAGGGTGGGATGCCCGGGTCGACCCGGTAGAGGTTGCGGCCGGTGCTTCGCTCGAACAGGTCGTAGCTGTAGGTGCCGGCGCGGTCCTCGTAGCCCATCTGGGCCAGCCACGGCCAGATCCGGTCGGCGGGGGCCTGGATGGTGATGGCGTGGGTGGAGTCGAGCTTGGACGAGCCGATGAGGTCGTCGCCCGGCAGTGGGCGGGTGATCTCCTCGTTGGTGGCCCCCCAGTGCTGATGCCAGCGGCGGGCGCCGACCAGCACGGCGGTGTAGCCGCCGGCCAGCGCGAGCGCGGCCGCTCCGGCGTGTCGGACCTTCATAGAAACCTCCTGGGAGCTCCTGTTGGGAGCCGATCACCGGCCAGCGGGGGAGGGAGCTTCCTGCCCTTCCAGAACACGCTTGAGGCCCGTCCAGATGCTCTGCTCCAGGCGCCGGCCCATGCGGGTCACAACCGGAGTCATCAACTTAGGGCTCGCGCACGATTCGTGCACCGCCTGGTTGTCGCTGCGCTGCTGGCGGCGGGCCGTGACCAGGCCGGCCTCCCACCCTGGGGCGCGGCCACCAGCCGGGGGACGGATGGCGTCGGTTAGGAGGCCGCTGCGGGCCAGCAGCCAGGCGATCACCGAGTTGGAGTTCCACATCTCGCCCGTCCGCAGCTCATCTCGGCCCCAGACCGGGCTGGGCAGGGCGCCAACCAGGTCCAGTAGACGACGCGCCACAGCAGGGTCATTGCTGAGCAGCTGGGGGCTGGCGACCGCCTCCTCGGCGTCGGCGATGATCCCATCTGGCCAGCAGCGCACCTCGTAGCGGAACACCCGCCAGCGCCCCAGCCGGCGGCTGCCCACCGGGCCCTCGACGAGCACGCCGCGTGATGGGCCGTCCGCGTCGGGGATGGGCCAGCAGTCCTCAACCACATAGCGGCCCTCTGGAACTCGCAGGATCAGGGCGGTGTGGTACAGGTCGAGCGGCCGCCGGTGCTCCAGCCGGGCGTGGATGGCCTCCCAGATCCACCCATTCAGGCGCACGAACCAGCCGCCGGCCCCTAGAGGGAGCCAGTACAGCTCGATGCAGGCCTGCGAGCCCGCTGGGGAGAACGCGGCCTCGGGGGCATCGTTCGGCTGCAGCTGGTGGGCAACCCGGGATCTCATCCTCGCCTCCTCGTTCCGGGGGCGCCCTTGGCGCCCCTGTGGCCACCAGCACGGTGGGTGCTGGTGGCCACAGACTCCCGCTCGGTGGGTCAGATGAGCCAGCGGTTGCGCTGCACGAACGGCAGCCTGGCCCACAGCCTGCCCAGGCCCCAGGTGTGGCCGGCGTAGGTCACGGCCAGCGCGATCAGCGCCAGGGCGTAGATGATGTGGTAGTCGACGATCGGGTTGGTCGACATGCTCGGCTCGCCGGCCGAGGTGAACTTGGCCAGCGGCCACTCGGCCGCCCACATTCCCAGCATCATCAGGGTGCCGCTGACGGCCGCGATCCGCAGCCCGATGCCGAAGATGAGCGCGATCCCGATGGCGAGCAGGCCGACCATGAACAGCCAGTCCGCCCAGGCGGCCCCGGCCCAGGCGTGGAAGGTCGACTCGAAGGGGCCGACCGCCACCCGGCTCAGGAACCCCTTGGTGGGCGAGCCGCCGTTGATCCAGGCCCTGGCGGCCGGGGTGGCGTAGCCGAGCCCGAAGGTCTTGTCCAGGAACGCCCACAGGAACTCGAACCCGACCACCACACGCACGATTGCCAGGAACTTGGTTGCGCGGGCGGTGATGATCGCCCCGAACGCCGGTTCGGTCCGGCCGGTCCGCTCGGCTGTCGGCAGCGAGCCCTCCAGCCCCATGATCTCCCGAATGGCCATGATGGCCTCCTTTGCTCTATGCCAGCAGTCTCGCCGCATCGGCGGACCCGGGCATGAGCCGAACGGCCCCCTTCCCACGGGACCGTTGGCCGGTCCGGTCGGCGACCTGACGTGGGAGGGTCGATCTCAGCTGGGGGGTTGGGTGACGAGGAGGGATGGCAATGGCCACCCGTCCGGGCTCTCGGGAGGTCGACGTTGTGCTCCGGGACGGCTCGACCGTGCACGTGTGCCCGGCCAGGCCCTCCGACGCGCCCGCCATGCAGCTGCTCCTGAAGGGGTTGTCCGATCGAAGCCGGTGGCTGCGGTTCCTCTCCGCCTTCCCGGACCTGGCAAAGGCTGCCCGATGGGCCGCGGAGGTCGACAATGACCGCCGCTACGGGCTCGTGGCGACCGTCGATGGCCATGGTCAGATGATCGGCCACGCCGGCTTGGAGCGTGAGTTGGACCGGCCGGAGCGGGCCGAGGTCGCTCTGGAGATCGCCGACGCCATGCAGGGCAAGGGGTTGGGCACCGCGCTGCTCTGCCAGCTCGCCGAGGCCGCCAACGAGCTCGGCATCCAGGTGTTGGACGCCGAGGTGTTGCCCGAGAACCGCCAGATGATCCAGGTGTTCCGCGACTGTGGCTATCCCGTCAAGGTCCACAGCCTCCCCGGGGTGGAGCTGGTTGAACTGCGCACCTCTTTGGCCGCAACGCGCCTGAAGCCTCTGGAGCCGCACAACCAGGCGGCATGACGGGGATCCTGGGCCCGACCGCGAATCGGCTTGCATACCACCGAAGGCGCGGAACTCCTAAGGTTTGCCGAAGCAAGCTTGCTGTCGCGCATACTGGTCGGCGTGGTGCAGCGTCGTGCGCCACGCCGACCTCTCCGAGCGCTACCGGGAGCTGCGCACACCCTCCCTGTGACCATAAGGGAACGTGGCAGGAACACGCTGCCCAGGGTGAACGACAGGGAGATCGCTCCCATGACCGCGAAGATGGCCCGCAGCGGCTGGGGGGTCACCTTGGCCGACAGCAGCACCGCCAGCCCTCCGGCCACAAGGGCCGTGAAGGCGAACAGCGGGTGCTGGGGATGGACGTTGCCCGGGAAGATCCCGACGCCCACCACGCCGATGCCGAGCAGGCCGGTCGGTGATGATTCCCATGACGATCGTATGCCGGCGACGAGCAGCAGTCCGCGGGCTATCCCCGCCGGGTGCCGACCCGCAGGACGGCGGGCGGCCCGGCCGCCATCCACAGCGGCACCAGGACCCACATGCGGCCGGCGGCCAGGTTGTAGTTGGCCAGCAGCTCTGACCACGGGGAGCCGACGATGTAGTGGCCGAGGCCGAACTCGAACAGCACCGTGAGCGCCGCCCAGATGCCGCCGATCACCAGTGCGTTCCGGGTCGTGGGGATCGGCCGGCGCCGGTCCATGAGCCAGATGTACAAGGTGAGCTCGGCCAGCAGGGTGGCGGTGGAGAGCTGGTGGGCGGTCAGCTCGCCCAGCCGGTTGACGTACACGGCCCGGCGGACCGCGGCGTTCGCGACGCCAGGGCCATGGCCCCGAGCCAGGCTGCAGTCCAGGCGCGCAGCACCCGGCTCCTACGGAGGCGCCGGGGCAGGGACGCGGCGTGACCGCCGGTCGGTGCCGGCCGTGTCGTCGTGGGTTTGGAGAGCAACTGTGTCATGGGTAGTAGGGGAGCGGGCTTGCACATAGGTCAGTAGGTCGGCCAGCCGGGCCTGTTGGCGAGCCTGGAGGCCCGCCGGCCCGCGCGCGGCCGGCCTGTCGAAGGTCCCAGGCCGTCCGCGCGGTCACCATCAGGGGCGAGGTTCGGTTCACGGATTGGCGTTCCTAGGTGCTAGGTGCGGACCACCAGAGTGCGGGCGGCCATGTCACCCAGCCGCTGCCGCTTGGCCGACACCAGCACCGTGATGAACGCGACGGTGTAGCCGAGCAGCCCGTCCACGATCCGCAGCAGGGTCCGGATCGCCGCCGCGGCGATCCCTGGCGCCTGGCCGGTGGCCTCGGTGATGACCTTGATCCCGACGGCCAGCTTGCCCAGGGTCTGGCCCACCAGGCCCTCCAGCAGGATGAAGTAGCCGAGCACGAACAAGCCGTAGGCGACGTCAGCCACCGTGGGCAGGTTGGCGACCCAGTTGGCTGCCTCCCCCTCGGTCCGCAGATCGCCGAAGGCGAGCGCGAGCAGCCAGTAGGCGACGCCCAGGACGAGGCCGTCGATGATGGTGGCGACGACCCGCCGGCCGGTCACATGGATGGCCGGCGTGGGCGCGGTGACACCGTGACCAAGCGTCTCGGTTGCGCTGGTCATCTTGGTCTCCTTTTCTTGCGTGGTGTCCTTCCTGCCCGACGCTATGCCCGGCCGTAGCCCTGGGGGAGGGCCGTTGGTCCTGCGGGTCCTGGGCCGGACGCCGCTGCCGGCCCCTGGCTATGCCGGGCATCCTTGACCTGGAAGGAGTGGGCCGTTCCTCTCGGCCGAGGAGGCTGCTGATGAGCCAGTGGCGCGGCAAGTACCTGGACACCGGACCGCCCCGTGGTCCCGGTCACTATTCGCAAGACGGTTGCTGGTGGTGGGATGACCACCAGCAGCAATGGTTCCGGCTCACCGACCAGGAGGATGTGCTGGAGATCGAGGCCGAGGACGTGGGCGGCACCTCACTGGCGGCGAGCTTGGTGACGACTCTGTCCAGCCAGTACGGCAACGGGTATTTCCGGTTCGTGGCCCGGGCCCGCAGCACCGACTCGCGCTGGCCCACCTACGCCATGGCCGGGGCGACGTTCCCGGCCACCCGGCCGTCCGTGGAGGACGTGGCCGCCCAGGGGGCCTGGCTGGAGACCCAGCAGGAGCGGTTCCAGGAGCTCCACCGGCAGCTGCTCGCCGAGGGCTGGCGGCCGGCGGGCCACGGGGCCCACTGGTGGTCGGCCACCTACCGGCGGCCGGACATGGACTGGGACACCCCGCCCGATGCCTACGAACGGACGCAGAGGAGCGCGTGATGCGGGTGCTGGTGACGGCGGCGACCAAGTACGGCGCCACCGCAGAGATCGCCGCGGCGATCGCCGAGGTGCTGGGCGAGCAGGGGCTGGAGGCCAGGGTGCTCCCGCCCGAGCAGGTCGAGGGGGTCGATGGCTACGACGCGGTCGTGGTGGGCAGCGCGGTGTATGCCGGGCACTGGCTGAAGCCGGCCCGGGAGCTGGTCGAGCGTCACGCCGGCGCCCTGGCCGGCCGGCCGGTGTGGCTGTTCTCCAGCGGCCCCGTCGGTGACCCGCCCAAGCCTGAGGAAGACCCCGTCGACGTGGCCGACCTCCTCGCCGTCACCGGCGCCCGGGAGCATCGGGTGTTCGCCGGCAAGCTGGTCCGCAAGCAGCTCAGCTTCCCTGAGAGGGCGATCGTGTCTGCCCTGCGCGTCCCTGAGGGGGACTTCCGGGACTGGACCGAGATTCGCCAGTGGGCGGCCGGCATCGCCGATGCCATGGGAGCCGGCTTCTCGCCCCAGGCCGAACAGGGCGGTGACCACACGGGTTGACCGACTGGGCCTCGGAGCTGATGGCCGATGAGCCGAATGAGCCCACTAGGTGCAGGCGCTGTTGGAGATCATGTAGGCCTGCAGTGGTACTCCTCGGCCAGCGACCAGGGCGCCCCGCCCACTGACATCTCGTTCCTCCAGGTCATCTCGGCCGGGTTACTCCTGTCCCAGACGAGGCGAAGGCGAACCGGGCGGTCACCGATCGTCTCGAAGGTGAGCCGATCCCCTCGATCCAGCCGTGCATGACGTCGGCATGCCCGTCGTTGTCCGCGAGCGTCGCCCGGTACTCGCCGGGGGTGGGATCCCAGCCGGCGACCCAGTGCAACTGCCAGGTCAGCACAAACGTGTTGTCGGGCAGGAACTGGTCCTGCTGGTAGGTGCCGACGATCCAACGGCCGTTCTGGATGGTCTCATGTTTGCCCCAGCCGACCGCGGTCATGGCCGGCGTGCCCGGGCCCATGCTGCCCGCCTTGATGCTGCCGGTCCAGGTCACGTCGGTGTGGAAGCGGGCCAGGGCCGCCATCTCCGGCCCACACCGCACTCGGGGGACAGCCACCCATCAGCCGCATCAACAACGATCCAAACTCCTACAGCTAACGGGGCGGGGTCACGCGCGGTGTTGGGCGTGACCCCGCCCCGCTTTTCTACGTACGAGTCCGTCCCTATGTTGGGGCGTCCTCGCCTGATTTGGATGAGTTCGGTGTTCTCTTCTTTGACGCTGCTCGGGGCTCGTACCTCCAAGATTGCAGCTAGCTGTGAGCGCCGCCGCCGCGCGGTCAGGGGTGCAGCTTGATGGCGCTGGCGAAGCCGAGGTTGAGCGGCTGCTGGATGGCGATGTGGAGGAAGCCGAGCTGCTCCAGCTGCTGGGCCCGGGCGAGCGGTCCCACGTCCACCGGGCGTAGCCCGCCGTCGGCGGCCAGTTGGGCGACCTTCTACTTGGCGGCCTCGTCGTCCCCGGCGATCAGCACGTCGAGCTGCTGGCCGGCGACCTCGCCGGCCACGAGAGTGGGGGCAAAGGTGGTGTTGAACGCCTTCACCACCGGCGTGCCCTCGGGGACGAGCTGCTGAGTCTCCTCGGCCGAGGAGCTGCCGGGCGGGGTTGCCAGCCGGTCCCAGGTCTGGGTGTCGACCGGGTTGGTGATGTCGACCACGACTTTGCCGGCGAGCTGATCGGCGTACTGGCGGACGGCGTCCTTGATGCCGGGTTAGTAGACGGCGAAGACGACCATCTCACCAGCGAACGGCGCTCCGGGATCGAGCCCGGTGGCCGAGCCGCCGAGGTCCTCCGCGAGCCGCTGGGCTTCTGCTGGGTCGCGGTCGATGATCTGGACCTGGTGGCCGCCCGCGGCCACGCGGGTACCAATGCCGCGGCCCATGTTGCCTGCTCCAACGATCGTGACCTTCATCTTGCCCTACCTCCTCAAGGGGTGACGGGCCCGCGGTGGCATGCCGGGTGATCTTACGTTTCGCTACGTGCCGACAGCACTCAAGGCGCCCAGGGGGTCCCGTCGATGCGGCGCCGGGCTGGCGAAGCCGGGCACTGAGGGCCAACAAGGTGACGCCGAACACGATCGCGTACAGAGCGATCGCCCAGACGACGGCGATGGCGCCCTCCCCAGGGCGGGGCCCGACTGGACCTTGGCCGGAGTTCAGTCGGGCAGGCCGTCCAGGAAGGGGTCGACGGCGGCGTCGTTCTCGGCCATCCCCCAGACCTCGGTCGCCTTCCCGTCCCGGATGTGGAAGATCTGGGAGCACCTCCACTCGGCGCTCGACCCGTCCCGGGCGGTGGCTTTCGCGCTCCCCAGCACGACCACGTGCTCGTCGTTGCCAAGGATGTCCATAGGGAGGTGACCGAGGCCGACGGAACCGTAGAACCGACAGTGGTGTGGCTCTGGCTGCGACACAGGCGAGCGCCGAGCGCATCTATCGCTTGCCGTGTACCAGCCTGTGTAAAGGCACCAAGAGGACGCAGCCGCGTCCTCCTGGGCGGTCCAGCCGGGGTGTTCGCCGGGCGGGTTGGCTACGGGGTGGGTGGACGGTTGGTGGGGGCCTGGGGTTCGTGGCGGCGCTTGAGGGCCTGGAGCTCGCGGGCCATGGCGGCCAGGCCCTGCTGCCAGGCCTGGTCGCTGACCCCCGGGAACCGGGCCAGGGTCCAGAGCACGTCCACCCCGTCGCTGTTGGGGACCAGCCGGACCGGGATGGGTGGGCCGTAGGGCGCCCCTGTGGGGGCGAAGTACAGGTCCAGGATCCCCCGGGCGATGTCGGCGTCGATCTTGTGCCGCACCTGGCCGCCCATCATCGGCACCGGAGCGATGAACTCCCCGCCCTCGGTGGGGCGGACCGGTCCGGCGTAGAACTCGGTCGCCCACTCAGGGTGGGTGGTGGGGTCGGCCAGGTCGGCTGCCACCTGGACGAGCGGCGCGTTGATGGTGACGGTGACGGTGTGGGTCTGCAGGGTGGCCATGCTGCCTCCTCTCCTTAGCGTCAAGCTCCTTGACGCTTGCGATGAGGGTAGCCATCACCGACACTAGTGTCAAGGTGCCTGACGCTAGGAGGTGGGATGGCCGAGCCGGTCAACCTTGGCCAGCTGCTGTTGCGGGCCTTCCGCTGGTTCGACGAGAGTCTCATCGCCGCCTTGCACGCCGCCGGCTGGCCCGAGCTCACCCGCGCCCACTCCCTGGTCTTCGCCCAGCTGGACCCCGGCGGCACTCGGACTGCTGAGATCGCCCGACGGGCCGGCATCTCCCGCCAGGCCGTCCATCAGACGGTCCAGGAGCTCCAGCGGCTCGGCCTGGTCAGGTTGGTCCCGGACCCCACCAACCGCAGCGCCAAGCTGGTCGTGCCCACCGACCGCGGCCGCGACAGCATCGGGGTGGCCAAGACCACCCTGGCCAAGCTCGAGGGCGAGCTGGCCCAACGACTCGGTCGAGACCAGGTTCAGGCCCTCCGTCAGGCCTTGGAGGCCGACTGGGGCCCAACCATCGACAGCTCGCCTGGCGGCGAGCGGCCACCTCAACGCCGGGTTGGGGGCGGCGGGCTGGACTTGTGATGGGCGCGGTAGTGGCGGGCGACGCGGGCGCGGGTGCCGCACGGCTCTGAACACCAACGCTGTTGGCGGCGCCGGGGCCGGTAGAACATGCCGCACGACGGCGCTCCGCAGACGCGCAGCTTGGCGCTGCCGCCGGCGGCGATCTCCATCGTCGAGCGGGCGTAGTGGGCGAGTAGGCGCTGGACGGCATCGCCGAGGGCGTGCTGCTGGATCTGGCGGCCGTGGCCGAGTTCGGGCCACTGCGCCGCCGCGCGGCTGACCCTGTTCAGGGCCGCGACCGCCGCCCCAGGCAGCGGCTCACCAGTGGCGGTGGCGTGCAACACGGCGCGAATGTGCTCACGCAACGCAAGCACCCGCGGCCGCGCGGCCGTGATGGCCGCCGCCTCGTCGGGCGTCAGCTCCGGCGACTGGGCCGCGGCCTGGGCCCAACGCTCGTAGTCGCCGGCGGGAGCGAGCAGGTCGTGCTCGACGCCCTTGTCGACGGCGACGGTGTTGGCCACGTCGAGGGCGGCCGTGTCGAGCGCGATCCACTCCCAGGTCACCTCGAGCATCAGCCGGCCATCCTCAGGGTCCACGTCCCCTTGACGACCTCAAGCGACTCGGCAAGCAGCGGCTGCAGCGATTCGTACTGGGGCCGCGACGGCGACAGGAGCTGCACCCAAGGCATCCAGACGTCGACCGGATGGGCCGTCCGCTCGCCCAGGCGGGTCAGGTCGTAGCCGGCGAGGTCGACCAGGCCGCCCTTGGGCGGACGGTGCGGCCTCTGGCCCAAGCGCTCGGCGAACCGATCGGGGGTGAGGCAGAAGGCCAAGCGGTCGACGCCCTGGCGCGACAGTTTGGCCGCCTTGTCGTTGGGCCCGTCGCGGTCTGTGATCGAGGCGAAGATGGCGCCCAGCGGCGCGACGCCGCCGGGGTTGGGGAAGACCGAGCCCTCGCCGTCGTAGGCCTCGCGTCGGAGGCCGGGGTCGAGCCCGAGGAGATCGCTGCGGAGCTCCTCGGGCTCGAGGGCGGGGAGGAGGGGTCGGCTCGCCATGCGCCGATGGCTAGGCCCGCACCGGCGTGGCCGCGTCGACGCGGTTGATCGCCGGTGTGCCGTGGAGCATCAGCGCCGACTCCATGTCGATCAGGGCGAACATCGGCGAGCACGACTCGGACGTTATCGACCGCTCGCTGGCGGTCTGGGCCTGCTCAAGTGTCGCCCACCAGATGACGTCGACCCAGCGGTCGCCCTCGGCGTCATGCACCAGCTCACGGGAGATGAATCCGGGCTGCTGGCTGATCCAGCTCGAGACGGCGTCGTTCGTGCCGAGGAACTGCTCGCGAGATACTCCCTCGTGCAGCTTGTAGACGACGAGCTCGAGCACCTTTGTTCCGGCGTCCATCACGGCTCCTCTCTAACGAGTTTGAAGAAGATATCACGTTAGGAAGTGGCACGCAGGGTTCCCGCGCCTCGTGGGACGGCGGGAGCCCGGCCGGCAGCTGTAGCCGAGCTCGATCAACTCGGCGGGCGCGGCCTTGAGCTCATCTTTGACCGTTACCGTCGCCTACCTCACCTCCCTGGACGGTGCTCGAGCCCTTCCCTGGCTGGGAGCAACCGACGTCGCCTCCGGTGCTTGCTCATCCAGGGCGTGGTGACTCTGGACGGCCTGGACGGCGCGGGTGACGCCGTCCTCGGCTTGGATGCGGCGGCCCAGGACTGCCGCTCGGGCCCGCATGGCCGGGTCGGTCACGGCCGCCTGGATGGCGGCGGCCAGGCGGTCCACGGTCAGCATTTGGCGGGGGAGCTCGTCGACCACCACGAGGTCGTCATCGTCCCTGGCGCCAGTCAGGGCGGCCCAGCCGCGGGCCAGCACCCCGGCGACAGCCGACCCGGCGCAGGGCGGCCATGGCGGTGCGGGCCAGCCCGGCGGGTCGCGGTCGGTCATGCTGCCAAAGCCGACATACACCGGCGGCAGGCCAGCCCGGAGGAACCGGGTGAGGGCGGGCGGGGCTGCCAGGCGGGATCGGGATCGGGGAACCAGTAGCCGGTGACGTGCAGGTGGCTGCCCCAGTCTCGCGGCCTAGGAACGACGCTGGAGCTGTAGCCGTACAGCACCGGCTGGCGGCGGCGCCGCTGGTACCGGCCCGGGCCGAGCAGCCCCACCGGCGCCAGCCCCAGACGCTGACGCCGCCAGTGGTTGAAATGGCGGCGGAAGGGCTGCCAGCCCAGCTGCTCCCCCGGCCCGGCGGAGCCCGCCAGCCAGGGCCAGGTAGGCTGCACATCCCCGCGCGGGCCGACCGTCAGGATGGTGATGTTCATGCTGGCCTGGCTCCTGCTTGCTCCTGGTGTCGGTCGATCGCTAGTGGTCCGTCGCTGAGATGTTTTGACGCTTCGGTGGGCGGCGCCTGGATCCCGATGAACCCTGATGAATGTCGCCATGGGCGAGGTGGTTCAGTGAGGTCGCCAGTCAGGATCGTCTGGCGAGGCGCCACCGGACGGG
>JASLBL010000475.1 GCA_030146615.1 Actinomycetes bacterium | reverse complement strand
CGGCGCAGCTGGCCGGCGCCGGGCCCGGCGGCCGGGGGCGCCGCCCGGCCGCCGAGGTCCGTCGTGGTCATCGCCGGCTACCCCCCGTACTTCTTCTTGTTGGCGGTGAGCAGCTCGTTGGCCTTGGAGGTGGCCTCGTCCAGGGCCGCCTTGGGCGACTTCTTGCCCAGCACGGCCTCGTTCACGGCCAGCTCGAAGGTCGGCGCGGTGACCTCGCCGATGCCCGGCACCGCCGGCGGGAACTTGACGTAGTCGAGCTGCTGGGCGGCGATGTTCTGGACCTCCAGCTCCTGGAACTCGGGGGTCTCGCGGACCGAGGCCCTGGCCGGGATCTGGCCGGCCTTGGCCCAGTCGATCGAGTGGTCGCTGATCCAGGAGATGAAGACCTTGGCCGCCTGGAGCTTGTTGGGGTCCTTCTGGGCCTGGGAGGTGACCACGAAGTTGTGCGAGCTGGCCCAGACGGCCGGCTGGGAGCCGATCTGGGGCACCGGCGACGACGCCCAGTCCAGGCTCTTCACCTTGGCCCACTCGTTCATCATCCAGATGCCGTCCCAGGTGAGGGCGTTCTTGCCCTGCCGGAAGGCGACCGCCTGGGCGTCGTTGGCCACGTTCTTGGGGCTGTAGCCCTTCTGGATGTTGCTGATCTGCCAGGTCAGGGCCTCGACGCCGGCGTCGGAGTTGAACTGGGCCTGGGAGCCGTCCTCGCTGTAGGGCGTGCCGCCGAACTGGTGGATCAGCGACCACCACATCAGGTGGGCCGGCCAGGTCGAGGTGACCCAGAACGGGTTCTGCACCCCGCCCGATTCCATCTCCTCGAGGGCCGCCTCGAAGCTGGCCCGGTCCGTGGGCGCCTCGTTGAGGCCGGCCTTCTGGAGGTCCTTCTGGTTGTGGTACTGGAGCAGCGGATGGATGTCGAGCGGGATGCCGTAGCGCTTCTCCTGCCAGACGCCGGCCGACCAGACGGCCGGGACGAAGTCGCCCTCCTGGTACTCCAGCACGGTGGCGACCTCGTCGACCGGGATGATCACCCGGCGGGCGGCGTTGGTGGCCAGCTGGTCGATGTGCATGATGGCGATGTCGGGGCCGTTGCCGCTGGTCACCGCGGTGGGGACCTTGGGGTAGAAGTCGGCCCACTGGAGCACGTTCATGCTGACCTTGATGTTCTGGTGCTCGCCGTTGAACTGGTCGACCAGCTGGCGCATGAATGGGCCGTCGCCGCCGGTGAAGCCGTTCCAGAAGGCCAGGCTGACGTTGGGCCCGGTGTACTCCTTGCCCTCGCCGAACTGGCCGCCGCCGCCCCCGCCGCCGCCGGCGCCCGGCGGCGTGTCGGTGCCGCCGCCGCAGGCGGCCAGCAGCATCGAGGCGCCGGCCCCGGCGCCCAGCCCGAGGAACTGCCGCCGGCTCAGCGGCCCCTGGTTGGTGTTGCGGTCCTTGCCCATGTTCCCACCTTTCCCGCCCCGGAGTCCGCCGGGGCCGCGGTGCCTATGGTTGGTAGATGCGGAGGTAGTCGAACTCGGCGACGGCGCCAGTGCCGCCGTGGGAGATCAGCCCGATGCGGGGCGTGGTGCCGGCCGGGAGGGTCCAGACCCCGCCCCAGGTCCAGTGCCGGCCGTCGCGGCTGGAGGCGGCCCGGAACTCGTGCTCGCCGTTGGCCGGGTCGATCCGGTGCTGGAGACGCAGCCAGGTCACCGGGGCCGGCGTGCCAACGGCCATGCCGCCCCAGGAGGTGCCGTCGGCGAAGGGCATCTCCTTGCCGAACTCGGTCTGGCGGGTGTTCCAGATAGCCACGTGGGAGAAGCGCAGGAAGTGGTCGTCGTCCAGGTAGGCGACGAGGCCGGCCTGCTGGAAGTTGCGGACGTCGTCGGTGCCGAGGTCGATGGCCAGCTTGGTCTCGACCGTGTAGGCGCCCTCGGGGGGGTCGCGGAGCAGCACCGAGGCGGTCTCGTTGGCGCCGACGAGGTCGCCGGGCTGGGTCGGCCAGCGGAGCACCCCGCCGGTCTCGGTGGCGGCCGGGTCCGGCCCGCGCACCCAGCTCCAGGACGGGTCGAGCGTCCCGTCGTCGAACTGGTCGGTGTAGACCACCTCGCCGACCCGGGGCGGTGGGACCTGGTGGCGGACCGGGTCGTAGAGGCGGGCCGCGCCCAGATTGGCGGCGTCGGCCGGGCCGCAGCGGGCGGCCGCCCCGACCGCCCCGGCCCCGCCGGTGCCGGGCGGCAGGACCCGGCGCTGCACGGCGACCGGGTCGTTGAGGCGGGCGTCGGTGACCTCGACGGTCAGCACCCGGCCGCGCAGCTCGGCGGCCACGTTGTGCCAGACGTCGTAGCGGAAGCCCTCGGGCAGGGGGCTGGACTCCCGGCCGAGCGACTTCCCGCCTCGGACCACGTCGGTGACCAGGGCCCCGGCCTCGCGGTCGAGCCAGCTGACGAGGTAGTTGCGCTTGCTCCGCCAGCTGGTGACGAGCCCGGCGGCGGTCGCGCCCTCGCCCAGGCGCAGGTCGGCCTCGGCCCGGTAGTCGGCCGGGGACCGGCCGCGGGTCACCTCGACGTCCGGCTGGCAGCTGGGCGCGCCGGCCAGCTCGAAGCTGCCGCTGACCGTCCAGTCGGTCACCGGGGCCCGCTGCGGCCCCTCCGAGGCCCAGCGGCCGGCCCGGACCGTCGGCCAGCCGTCGACCCAGTCGAGGCGGTCGAGCAGCATCGGCCGCTCGTTGATGCCGAACGGCTCGTCCAGGAACGGGTCGCGGCGGTCGATGGCGTGGTAGACGAACCAGTCCTGGCCGGCCAGGTCGGTGACGACCGCGTTGTGGCCGGTGCCGACCCAGGTGTTGCCGTTGGGGGTGACCACGATGGTGCCGCCGACCCGCGAGGTGGTCAGGGAGATGCCGTCGCGGTCGGTGAACGGGCCCCGCGGGCTCGCCGAGCGGCCGGCGAACACCGTGTAGCCGGTGGTCGGGCCGGCGCAGCAGTTGGCCTCGGAGGCGAACAGGTAGTACCAGCGGCTGTGGCGGACGACGTAGGCGCCCTCGTAGCGGTTGTCGATGGCGACCATGGTCGGCTCGCCCACGGCCCTGGTGGCGTCCTCGTTCAGCTCGGTGACGAAGATCCCGCCGTAGTAGGAGCCGTAGTAGAGGTAGCGGGTGCCGTCGAGGTCGGTGAACTGCGATGGGTCGAAGGTCCACTTGAAGTCGCCCGGGTTGCCGCTGTCGCCCCGGCGGGGGCCGACCACCGGGCCGCCCGAGTCGATCCAGGGGCCGGTCGGGCTATCGGAGGTGGCCACCCCGATGGCGTTGTCGTTGGGCTCGTCGGTCACCGTCGTCTGGGTGACCACGTAGTACAGGTAGTAGGTGCCGTCCAGGTAGCGGATGTCCGGCGCCCACAGGGCGGCGTCGGGGGCGGCCCAGTCGGGCAGGGTCGACTCGGTGAAGGCGTCGCCGACGTAGTCCCAGTTGACCAGGTCGCTCGAGCGCGCGGTGGGGATGATGTGGCGGGTGCCCTCGCCCTCGCGGAGCGGGTCGGTGGTGCCGTAGGCGTACCAGTAGCCGTCCTTGGCCTTGATCACGGCCGGGTCGGCGAAGGTGTCGGCGAAGTCGCGGGAGACCGGGTTGGTGTAGGTGGCGGGAGCGGCCCGGGCGGCGGCTGGCGCCAGGGCGGCCCCGGCCAGGGCGAGGGCGAGCAGGAGCACGGCGGCGGCAAGGCGGCCAGCCAGGGGGCGGTGCCTTGGCGGCGAGGCCATGGCCCGGACCATGGGACCAACTCCTTCAGTGGGCGTCCCTGACCGTTTCTGTGCTCTTTACCTTACTTTGTGTTTGAGCGCGTGAGAAGAGCCCTGTCCAGGACGGACATACCACCTGAGCAACCGCGCGAATCCCCGGCTTCAGCGGGATATCCGCGCCGCGGCGCGGAGCAGCTCGGCCGCCTGCTCGGGGGCGATGTCGTTGATGAACACCCCGGCCCCGGACTCGCTGGAGGCCAGGTACTTGAGCTTGGTGGCCGTCCGCCGGATCGAGAACGCCTCCAGGTGGGCGTGGGCCAGGTCGCGGTCGCGCCGCACCGGCGCCTGGTGGCAGGTCAGCATGTAGGGCAGCGGCTGGTCGAACAGCGCGTCGAAGCTGACCAGGACGTCCTTGAGGAGGGCGGCCAGGCCGTCGCGCTCGCCGTCGTCGAGGGCCGGCAGGTCGGGCAGGTGGCGGGTCGGGAAGAAGTGGACCTCGAACGGCCAGCGGGCGGCGAAGGGCACGAAGGCCAGCCAGCCCGGCGCCCGGGCGACCACCCGCTCCCCCTCGGCCTCGGCGGCCACGATCGAGCAGCTGCGGCACTCGCCGGTGGCCTCCCGGTGGGCACGGGCCACGTCCAGCTGGCGCTCGGTCCTGGGGGCGACGAACGGGTAGGCGTAGATCTGGCCGTGGGGGTGGTGCAGGGTGACCCCGATCTCCTCGCCCCGGTTCTCGAAGGGGAACACCTGCTCGACCCCGTCGAGCGCTCCCAGCTCCAGGGTCCGGTCGGCCCAGACCTCGATCACCGTGCGGATGCGGCCGACCGGCAGCCGGGCCAGGGCCCCGCCGTGGTCGGCGGTGAAGCAGATGACCTCGCAGCGGCCAACGCCCGGCTGGCGCCGGAACGGGGCCGCGTCCGGCACCGGGCCGGGGTCGGGGGTCAGCGAGGGGAAGCGGTTCTCGAACACGACCACGTCGTAGTCGGGGGCCGGGATCTCGGTGGCCCGGCCGTCCCGTGACGGGCACAGCGGGCACTGGTCGGCCGGGGGCAGGTGGGTGCGGCCCTGGCGGTGGGAGGCGACGACCACCCACTCCTGGCGCAGCGGGTCGCAGCGGATCTGGCTGGAGGTGACGGCCGGCCCCAGGTCGCGGGTGTCGGGCACCTGGCGGTCGATGCCCTCGCGCTCGTCGAAGTAGATCAGCTCGCGGCCGTCGGCCAGCCGGATCGAGGTCCTGGTCAGCTTCACGACGCCGCCCCCTCGGCCGGCCGGCGCAGGGGCTCGGGGTCGACCAGCCGGGTGCGCAGGCCGGCGTCAGCCAGCGCGTCCAGCGTCGCCTGGTCGGCGCCGGTGTCGGTGACCAGCTCGTCGACCTCTTCACAGCCGGCGAACGTGGCCAGCGACACCTGCCCGAGCTTGCTCGAGTCGGCCACCACGACCACCCGCCGGGCGCCGGCCACCAGCACCCGGTTGGTCTCCGCCTCGGCGATGTTGGGCGTGGTCAGCCCTACCTTGGCGTCGACCGAGTGCACACCCAGGATCAGCAGGTCGGCGTTGAGCTGGCGCAGGGTCTGGTTGGCGAAGGGGCCGACCAGGGCGTCGGACGGCGTCCGGAAGGAGCCGCCGGAGACCACGACCGAGTGCCAGCCGTTGGCCTCGAGGGCCCCGGCGACGTTGAGGGAGTTGGTCACGAAGGTGAGGTCGCGGACCACCCCGCCGCGCAGGCGCCGGGCCACCTGCCAGGTGGTGGTGCCGGCCGACAGGGCGACGGTCATGCCGTCGTCGATCATGGCCACGGCCGCCTCGGCGATGGCCGCCTTGGCGGCGGCGTTGAGGCGGCGCTTGGTGGCGAAGTGGGGCTCCGCGGCGCCCCGCTTGGCCAGCACCGCCCCGCCGTGGACCTTCTCGACCAGCTGCTGGGCGGCGAGCACGCCGAGGTCGCGCCGGATGGTCATCTCCGAGACCCCGAGCCCTTCGGCGAGGTCGGCGACGGTGGCCGCGCCCGAGGGGAGCAGGGCGCGGAGGATGGCGTCCCGACGTTCCTGCGCAAGCACCATCGGCCTCCTTGCGCCAACCGTAGCGTACCCGCCCGATCACGAACAGACTGCATCAGGAATTCTGTGTGAACCTGTTCGTCGCCGCCCACGACCGGAAGCGGTCGAGGAGCGGGGTGGTGCGGCGGTGCAGGGTGCCGATCTCGTCCGCCTCCAGGTCGAACAGGCCCATCCTGACCAGGTGCTCCCCGACCGGGCCGAGGGCGTCGCGGTACTCCCAGCCGACCAGGTCGAACAGCGGCCACCAGGTGTAGCCGACGATCTCCACGCCCTCCTCGCGCAGGCCGGCCACCAGCTCCAGGGACGCGTCCAGCCAGGCCAGGCGACGGGTGACGTCGCCGAGGACGCTGGTCTCGGTCACCATCAACGGGCGCCCGTAGCGCCCGGCGAAGGCCCGCACCACCTCCTCGAGGCCGGCGGTCCAGTCGTCGCGCCGGGGGCGGCTGGCGACCGGGAGCACCTCTGAGGCCCGGTACTCGGTGGTGGTGAGGTGCGGGTAGTAGTTGACGCCGATCACGTCGGGGACGGCCGAATTGGCCGCGCACCAGGCCAGGTCGACGTCGCCGAAGCCGTGGTCGCGCAGGTAGCCGGCCAGCCGGTGGCCGTCGTCGACCCGGCCGCAGAGCAGGTCCTGGATCAGGTACTGGCGGGCCCGCAGCAGCTCGACCTCGTCGGCGAAGGCGTCGGTCGCGCCGACGTAGCGGAAGGTGGCCTCGACGTGGACGAAGCTGGCCTGGCCGCCGCTCGCCTCGGCGACCGCCCGCTGGGCGGCGACCACGCCCCGCACGATCGCCCGCACCAGCTTCACATAGCCGTCGTGGCCGGTCAGCCGGGGCGGCCAGATGCCCTGCTCGCCGCAGTGCATGGCGGTGATCTGGGGCTCGTTCATCGGCGTCCAGAGCCGCAGCCGACCCCGATAGCGCTCCGCCAATGCGGCCGCGTACTCGGCCAGGCGGGCCGGGAAGTCGGTGTGCAGGAAGCCGTTGTCCAGCCACAGCGGGGTACCGTAGTGGACCAGGTCGACGATCGCCTCCAGGCCGAGTTCGTCCAGCCGGTCGACCACCCGGTCGGCCCAGTCCCAGACGAACCGCCCGGGCTCCGGGTTCAGGCGGTACCAGGGAAGCCCGTAGCGGATCGCACCGGCGCCGGTGGCGGCGGCCAGGCCGAGGTCCTCGGACCAGAAGCGGTAGTGCTGGGTCAGCTCGTACTCGTCCAGCGCCCGGTGCCCGGGGAAGGCGTGGGGAACGAAGGTGTCCTCGATCCCGACCGCGAAGCGGAAACCGCTGTCCACCGCGGCAGCATACGCGGCCCGCTGGCGGCGGGAGGTGGCGGGACGCGAAGATAGGGGCGTCCCGCCCGAATCCGGAGGAGGCGCCATGGCCGGTGTCCGGCGTGGCCGCCTGCTGCTGGGCCTGGCGGTGGCCGCGGCGGTCCTGGCCGGGTGCTCGGGCGAGGAGGCGCCGCGGGGCACGGTGAACGTGCCCATGTACGACAACTTCTTCGCCCGCGAGGTGACCCGGGTGCCGGCCGGGGCCACGGTGCGGTTCCCCAACGAGGGCCGGGCCCCGCACAACGCCGTGGCCGTGGACGGGAGCTGGGGGACGCCGACCCAGATCGGGGCCGACCAGGCGGCGACGGTCGTGCTCGACCGGCCGGGCGTGTACCGCTTCTACTGCACCTTCCACGCCACCGAGGACGGCCGCCAGGGCATGGCCGCGACCATGGTGGTGGGCGACGTCAGCTACTACCCGGGCCAGGAGGTGGCCGGCCCGGAGCTGGTGCCGGTGGAGCGGGCCAGCGGGGTCACCCGGCGGGTGCCCGAGGACCACGAGACCATCCAGGAGGCGGTCGAGGCGGCCCGGCCGGGCGACCTGGTCCTGATCGGCCCCGGCGTCTACCGGGAGGAGGTCAAGGTCGCGGTGCCGTCGCTGATCATCCGGGGCCGCGACCGGAACCGGGTGGTGGTCGACGGCGAGTTCCTGCGGCCCAACGGGATCAGCGTCACCGCCGACGAGGTCGCGGTGGAGAACCTGACCGTCCGCAACGCGCTCATCAACGGCCTCTTCTGGACCGGCGTGCGCGGCTACCGGGCCAGCTATGTCACCGCCTACAACAACAAGGACTACGGCATCTACGCCTTCGACTCGACCGACGGCCTGTTCGAGCACTCGTATGCCTCGGGGTCGCCCGACTCCGGCTTCTACATCGGCCAGTGCCATCCCTGCGACGCCGTGATCGACCAGGTGGTGGCCGAGCGCAACGGCCTCGGCTACTCGGGCACCAACGCCGGTGGGAATCTTCAAATCGTCCGATCCGTATGGCGGGCCAACTGGGCCGGGATCGTCCCCAACACCCTCGACTCGGAGCTGCTGCCGCCGTTCCGCCAGGTCGACATCGTCGGCAACCGGGTCGAGGCCAACCACAACCGGGACGCGCCCGGGGTGCCGCTGGAGTGGGGCCCGTTCGGCAACGGCATCGTCCTCGGCGGCGGCAACGACTCCCGAGTCGAGCGCAACCACGTCCTCGACCACGTCAACAACGGCATCCTGGTCACCCCCAACGTGGACAAGCACCTCTGGACCGCCGCCGGCAACCGGGTGGCCGGCAACCTGGTCGAGGGGTCGGGCCGGGCCGACCTGGCCCTGGCCGGCCCCGCCGGCGCCGGCAACTGCTTCGAGGGCAACCAGGCCCGGACCTCGATCCCGGTGGGGCTCCAGGCGTTCCACCGCTGCTCGGGGCCGCGCCTGCCGCTGCGCATGGACCTGTCCACCACCCTGGCCAGCCTCGGCCAGGTGGCCGAGGCCAACACCGGGGCCTACCCCCGGAACCGGCCCGAGGACCAGCCGGCGCCCCCGCCCCAGGCGCAGCTCCCCGGCGGGGCCGGGGCGCCGGTGCAGCCGGCCGTCGACGTGTTCCAGCAGCACCGCGTGGACCTGGCCACGATCCCGCTGCCCGGCCCCTCCGGCCGGCCTCCGACCGTCCGCAAGGAGCCAACCGTGTTCGGCGTCCCCCTCCTGGCCACATCGCCCTGGCAGCTCGTGTTCGCCCTCTACGGGTACCTGCTGCCCTTCGTGCTCTACGCCGCCTGGACCTCGCTGGCCCTGTGGGACCTGGCCCGCCGCGACGACCTGAGCCGGGGCGCCGCCGTCGGCTGGATCGCGGTGGTCCTGCTGGTGCCGTTCCTGGGCGTGATCGCCTACCACGTGCTCGGCCGGCCGAGGCTCCCGGCCTGGCTGCGGGCGGCCGTGGTCGGCGGCGGCCTGGTCGCCTACCTGGTCGTGCTCGGGGTCGGGGCCCTGCTCGGCGGGATCGCCTGATCGCGAGGACCCGGGAACCGCCGCGCCCCAAGCGGCATGTGGGAGGTACATCTCCGGCGGGCTGGTCGTGGTCGAGCACGCCCGCAAGTAGGGCTCAGGCGACCGGGGCCGGTTCGGTGCGGGTGCGGCCGTAGAGGGTGGTGCGCTGCTCCAGGCGGCGGCCGAGGGGCTCGACGATCGAGCGGAACTCGGCCTCCTCCATGAGCTGGCCGTGGGCGGCCCCGGCGGCGCGGCTGATGTTCTCGTCCATCAGTGTGCCGCCGAGGTCGTTGACCCCGGCCAGCAGGGCTTGGCGGACCCCGTCGGCGCCCATCTTGACCCACGACACCTGGATGTTGTCGATCAGCCCCCGGTAGGCGATCCGGGCCACGGCGTGGATCAGGATCGCCTCACGGAAGGTCGGGCCCGGACGGGACTGGCGCTTGCGGTACATGGGGGCGGCCATGTGCACGAACGGCAGGGGCACGAACTCGGTGAACCCGCCCGTCTCGGCCTGCAGGGCCCGCGTCCGGAGCAGGTGCCTGGCCCAGTGCCGGGGCGACTCGACGTGGCCGAACATGATGGTGATGTTGGAGCGCAGCCCGACCGAGTGGGCCACCCGGTGGACCTCAAGCCACTCCTCGGTGGTCACCTTGTCGGGGCAGATGATGGCCCGGACCTCGTCGTCGAGGATCTCGGCGGCGGTGCCGGGCAGGCTGGCCAGGCCGGCCGCCTTGAGCCGCAGCAGGTAGTCGCGGAGCGGTTCGCCCAGGCGCCTGGCCCCCTCGTGGACCTCCAGGGCGGTGAACCCGTGAATGTGCATACCTGGCACGGCCTCGTGGACGGCCTCGGCCACGTGCAGGTAGTAGTCGCCGTCGAAGCTGGGGTGGATGCCGCCCTGGAGGGTGACCTCGGTGGCCCCGCGCTCGTTGGCCTCGACCACCCGCCGGGCCACCTCGTCCAGGCCGAGCAGGTATGGGGCGCCGCGCAGGTTGAGGCTGGCCGGGCCCTTGGAGAAGGCGCAGAAGCGGCAGCGGAAGGTGCAGACGTTGGTGTAGTTGATGTTGCGGTTGCGGACGAAGGTGACCACGTCCCCGATGGCCTGGCGGCGCAGGTCGTCGGCGACCTCGGCCACCGCCCGGACCTCCGGCCCCCTGGCCGCGAACAGGGCGACCAGCTCCTCCTCGCCCGGCTGCTGCCCGGCCGCCACCCCGGCCAGCACCTCCCCCACCCGGCCTCCGGCCGCCTTGCTGGGGAAGCGGGTCGGGTCCACCAGGACGGGCGGGGGCTCGTGGTCGCCGGCGGCCCAGCGGTCGTCGCGGGCCAGGCCCTCGGCGTCTGAGCGGTCGAGCACCGGGAACCGGACGTCCGGGTCGAGCCAGCGCCCGGGGTCGGCGGCGTGGTCGGGGTAGACGGTGAGCCGTGGAGCCAGGGTCATGCCGGCGGCCTCGGTCACCTGGCGCAGCCGCTTTAGGGCCGGCCAGGGCGCCTCGGGGTTGACGTGGTCGGCGGTGACTGGCGAGACCCCGCCCCAGTCGTCGATCCCCGCCTCCAGGAGGACCCCGAACTCCTCGGTGAGGTTGGGCGGGGCTTGGAGGTGGATGCCCGGGTCGAGGAGGAGCCGGGCGGCCGCGATCGTCCACAGGTAGTCCTCCAGGGACGGCGGGGCGGCCCCGGCCATGGCCGTGCCCGGCTTGGGGCGGAAGTTCTGGACGATCACCTCCTGGACGTGCCCGTGGCGGCGGTGGGCGGCGGCGATGGCGGCCAGCGCCTCCAGCCGCTCGGCCCGGGTCTCGCCGATCCCGACCAGGATCCCGGTGGTGAACGGGATGGCCAGCTCCCCGGCCGCCTCCAAGGTGGCCAGCCGGCGGGCCGGCAGCTTGGTCTGGCAGCGGGCGTGGGGGCCGCCCGGCTCGTGCAGCCGCTCCGACAGCGACTCGAGCATCATGCCCTGGCTGGCGCTGACCCGGCGCAGGGCGGCCAGCTCGGCCGGGAGCAGGGCGCCGGCGTTGGCGTGGGGCAGCAGCCCGGTCTCGGACAGGACCAGCCGGCAGCTCTCGGCCAGGTAGTCGACGGTCGAGGCGTGGCCGAGGGCGGCCAGGGCCTCGCGGGCCGCCGGGTAGCGCTCCTCGGGCCGCTCCCCGAGGGTGAACAGGGCCTCCGAGCAGCCGGCGGCCGCCCCGGCCCTGGCGATCTCCAGGACCTGCTCGGGACCCAGGTAGGGGTCGGTCCCGAGCCGGGCCGGAGGCTTGGCGAAGGTGCAGTAGCCGCAGTGGTCGCGACACAGCATGGTCAGTGGGATGAAGACCTTGGGCGAGTAGGTGACCCTGGCCCCATGGTGGCGGTCGCGGATCCGGCGGGCCTCGGCCAGCAGCTCGTCCAGCGGGGTGGCCGGGGAGATGTCCATACCTGGCAGGTTCGACGGGTCACTTCAGAAAGTCAAGTGAACTTCTCACCGGTGGTACGGTCGAGCCGTGCCCAAGCTCTATCCGCTCCCTGGGCCGGTGGCCCGATCGCTGGAGGTGGTCGGGGACCGGTGGACCCTGCTGGTGGTCCGCGAGCTGCTGCTCGGCGGGCGCCGCTGGGCCGAGCTGGAGCGGGCCCTGCCCGGCATCCCCTCCAACCTGCTGGCCGAGCGGCTCCGCCTGCTCGAGGAGGAGCAGGTGGTCGAGCGGGCACCCGACGGCCGCGTCTACCACCTCACCGACAAGGGCCGCGACCTGGCCCCGGTGCTGGCCAGCCTGGCCGCCTGGGGCACCCGCCACTGCGGCGAGCCGTCCTCCGCCCTGGCCACCCACGCCGGCTGCGGCGGCCGGGTCCTGATGCGCTCCAGCTGTGCCCGCTGCGGCGCCCCCGTCCCCCCCGAGTCCCTCGACGTCCGCGGCCTGCGCTGACCGGTTGCCACCGGCGGTCGGCTGATCGGCGTCCTCTCTCCGGTGACCGGCGACCTGCACGAGGCCGAGGAGATCGCGCAGGAGGCGTATGCGAGCGGGTCACAAGAATGCGACGCGCGTGCGACTGTGGTTCCGGGACGGTCGGCCGCCGATGGATCTTGTGATCGTCGAGGCAGGGGACCGCTATCCGGTCAACTTCTATGCCGGCTTCTTCCCACAGGGCCCTACCAGTCCGCAGCAGGGCGGGTGGGCGGCCGCCACCCTGACCGCTGTGGACGCGGCCGGACGGACGGTGGCCACTTGCAGGGTGGGGCCGCCGGGCGACGGAACACCGAAGTGCCCTGGCAACTAGGCGCCCTCACCCCAGGGCGACCGGGACCGCTCCATCCGCCACGGCGGCGACGATGGTGGCGGCGCCGACGATCTGGGCGCTCTCGATCAGGTCGGGCTCGGTGATGCCGCGGGGGGTGGTGCAGGCGGAGCAGCCCCAGATCTGGCCGCCGGCCTCCACGAACGAGGCGACCAGCTCGGCAAGGTCGGGGAAGCCGTCGGCCTTGACGGTCTCGGCGTAGCCGCGCTGGCACAGCCAGGCGCCCTCGATGGTCAGCAGGACCACCGCCTCCTGGCCGGAGGCGGCGGCCACGTTGGCGGCGATGAACGGCACGATCGCCCGCTCCGGGTCGTCGCGCCCGTGGGTGCAGTGGAACAGCATCCTGGTCAACTGGCCCGACCTCCCGGGTAGTCGTCGCTCCGAGAGGGCAGACTAGCCCCCGGCAGCCGGCGACGAGGAGGATCCGTGGCAGGGACGCGCATGGTGGTGGTCGGAGGCGACGCGGCCGGGATGAGCGCGGCCACCCAGGCGCGCCGGCGCCGCGAGCCCGAGGAGCTGGAGATCGTCGCCTTCGAGCGGGGGCGGCACACCTCCTACTCTGCCTGCGGGCTCCCCTACTACGCCGGCGACGTGGTCAAGGACTGGCGCGACCTGGTCGCCCGGACCCCCGAGGAGTTCGCCAAGCAGGACATCGAGGTCCGGACCCGCCACGAGGTCGACGCCGTCGACCTGGAGGCCCGGCGGGTCCGGGTCCGCGACCTGGACGGCGACCGGGTGGTCGAGGAGCCGTGGGACCTGCTGGTGGTGGCCACCGGCTCCGAGCCGCTGCGGCCGCCCATCGACGGCATCGACCTGCCGGGGGTGTATGGGCTGTCGGTGCTCCAGGACGGCATCGAGCTGCGCAAGGCGGTCGACGCCGGCCCGCGGCGGGCGGTGATCGTCGGCGGCGGCTACATCGGCCTGGAGGCGGCCGAGGCCCTGGTCGGCCGGGGCATCCCGACCGCCCTGGTCGAGGCCGGCCCTCAGGTGATGAACCGGATCGACCCCGACATGGGCGAGCTCGTCTCCAAGGCGGTCCGCGACATCGGGGTCGACCTGTACCTGGAGGAGGAGGTGGCGGCGATCGAGGGCGACGGGCGGGTCCGGGCCGTCCGGACCGCCGAGCGGACGCTCGAGGCCGACCTGGTCGTCCTCGGCCTCGGCACCCGGCCGGCCGTCGGCGTGGCCGAGTCGTCCGGGATCACGCTCGGCCCGAGCGGCGCCATCGCGGTCAACCCCCGCATGCAGACCCCGCACGACGGGGTCTGGGCGGCCGGCGACTGTGCCGAGTCCCAGCACCTCGTCTCCGGCAAGCCGGTCAGCTACCACCTGGGGACCATCGCCAACAAGCAGGGCCGGGTCTGCGGCATCAACATCGGCGGCGGCTACGCCACCTTCCCGGGCGTGCTCGGCACGGCCGTCTCCAAGGTGTGCGACGTCGAGGTCGCCCGCACCGGGCTGTCCGAGGCCGAGCTGGGCGACCTGGGCCTGAAGTGGGAGCAGACGGCGGTCGACTCGACGACCAGGGCCGGCTACTTCCCCGGGGCCGAGCCGATCCGGACCAAGGTGCTGGCCGAGCGCCGCTCGGGCCGGCTGCTGGGCGCCCAGATCGTCGGCAAGGAGGGGGCGGCCAAGCGCATCGACGTGTTCGCCACCGCCATCTGGAACGGCATGGCCGTGGACGAGATGGTCAACCTCGACCTGTCCTACGCGCCGCCGTTCTCGCCCGTCTGGGACCCGGTGCTGATCGCCGTGCGCAAGCTCTCCGAGCAGGTCGAGCGGTCCCTGGCCGACTGCCGCTAGGCGGCCCCGGCGGTCAGGAGGCCTCGAGGCCGAACAGCTCCACCCGGTGCTCGGCGCAGAGCCCCAGGTTGGTCGCCTCGGGCCGCCCGCAGGCCCTGACCGTCCCGTCGGGCATGTGCACGTCCGCCCAGCACGCGTCCTCGGCCTGCGGGGCCCGGAACAGCGCCCGGGCCGCGGCCAGCGACAGCGGTGCCAGCTCGGTGTCGACGTCGATGTCCATACGTCTGTGAGCATCGGCACGCCCTCGCCCCCGGTGAAGCCCCCGGTGCTTGGTCCGCCGACCGATTAGGATGAGACGGTCACCCTTCCCGCTCCAGCTGGGCCGGAACAGCGATGCCATTCGACCTGCAACCGATCGACGTCCTCCTGCTCGTGATCCTCGCCCTGGCCGCCCTGAGCGGCTGGCGACGCGGGTTCGCGATGGTCCTGCTCGGCTACCTGGGGCTGCTGGTCGGGCTGGCCCTGGGGGCGTGGGCGGCCACCCAGGCGGGCCTGCTCGTCTCGGCCGACAGCTCGGTGCGGCGGCTGCTGACCGCGGTGGTGGTGTTCTTCCTGGTCGCCGCCGCCTGCCACGCCGTCGGCAACCTGCTCGGCATCCGGGTCCGCTCGCTGCTGGGCGGACGCTGGACCAGCCGGGCCGACGCCATCGGCGGGGCGGTGGTGGCCACGGTGGTCGCGGCCGTGGCCATGTGGTTCATCGCCCTGACCCTGAGCAACGTGCCCCTCTCGCCGTTCTCCCGGGCGGTCAACTCCTCCAGCGTGCTCCGGACGATCGACAACTACGCCCCCCGGCCGCCGGCCGCCCTGGCCCAGCTGCGGGGCCTGCTCGACCGCTCCGGGTTCCCGGACGCGTTCGCCACCCTGCGCCCGCCGGTGGTCTCCGGTCCCCCGCCGGAGGCGGCCGAGAACCCGGCCGTGCTCCGAGCCGCCAACGCCACTCTCAAGATCGAGAGCCGGGGCTGCGGCGGGGTGCTGTTCGGCAGCGGCTTCCCGGTCGCCGACAGGCTGGTCATCACCAACGCCCACGTGGTCGCCGGGTCGCGCCGCCACGAGGTGGTGACCAACAAGGGGGTGCGGGCCGGGGCCAGCGTCGTCTACTTCGACCCGGCCCACGACCTGGCCCTGCTGTCGGTCCCCGACCTGTCGGTCAGGCCGCTGCGCCTGGCCACGGCGGCGGCCAGGCGGGACCAGCGGGCGGTGGCGATCGGCTACCCGAGCGGCGGCCCCCAGGACGTCATCGGGGCCCGTGTGGTGCTGCGGACCCAGCCGGAGGCGCCCGACATCTACTCAAGGACCCAGAGCCGCCGCGACATCTACATCCTCCATGCCCGGGTGCGCAAGGGCGTCAGCGGCGGCCCGGTGGTCGACCTGCGGGGCCGGCCCCTCGGGGTGGTGTTCGCCGCCTCGACGGCCGACCGCACCGAGGGCTACGCCCTGACCAACGCCGAGGTCCGCCGGGCCCTGGACCGCAACGGCGGCAACCGCCGCCCGGTCTCGGTCGGGGGCTGCGCGGTCTAGTTGGCCAGGGCGGCCCGGCACGCCTCCTCGAAGGTGGCCAGCTCGCGGGGCATGAGACGGCGGGCGGCGCCGTTGCTGACCACCACCCGGTTGCGCAGGCCCTCGGCCAGGGGCCGGGCCACCGCCGCCGGGACGTCGGTGACCAGCCCGATCCAGTGCGACGACAACCCCGGGGTGAACAGGGGAACGCTCACGATCAGGCGCCGCCGGCCCTCCAGCCGGGCGAACCGGAGCATCATCTCCCGGTAGCTCAGCACCTCGGGCCCGCCGATCTCCAGCCGCTGGCCCCGGGTGGCGTCGGTCTCGGCGGCGTCGGCCAGGTAGCCGACGGTGTCGGCCAGGGCGATGGGCTGGCTGGCCGTCTCCACCCACCGGGGGCACACCATCACCGGCAGCCGCCGGACCAGCTGGACCAGCATCTCGAAGCTGGCCCCGCCCCGGCCGAGCACGATCGCCGCCCGGAGCACGGTCAGCTCGGGCCCGGTCGAGGCCATCGCGTCCTCGACCGCCCGGCGGCTGGCCAGGTGCTCGCTGAGCCCCTCGCGCTCGTCCCCCAGCCCGGACAGGTAGACCACCCGGTCGACCCCGGCGGCCCGGGCCGCGCGGCCGAAGGCTCGCGCGTGCTGGAGGTCGCGCCGGGCGAACTCGCCCTTCTCGGCCATCGAGTGGACCAGGTAGTAGGCGAGCTCGACCCCCTTCAGGGCCGGGGCCAGGGTGGCCTCGTCGTCCAGGTCGAACCGGTGCGGCACGACCCCGGCCGGGCCGCGGTACCGCTCCGGCCGCCGGGTGCCGGCCCGGACCGTGTGGCCCCGGGCCGCCAGCTCGGGCGCGAGCGCGGCCCCGACGAACCCGCCGGCCCCGGTGACCAGGATCTCCATGCCGGCCATCTTCTCCTGGACGCCCATACTGCGCATCCCGGCCGGGCGCCCCGGACCGCTGGACGCTGGCGTGCCCTGCTGGCAGGCTTCGGCCATGGAACCAGCAGGCGGCATCGACGCCCTGGTGCGCCGGATGGAGGGGCTGCTGGCGCCGCTGGAGCCCGCCGGCGACCCGGCCCGCTTCTTCCTCGCCACCTACCTGCGGACCACCAGGGCGGTGGCCGAGGAGCTGGCCAGGGGCGGGTTCCGCGACCCGGCCTGGGTCGAGCGCTGGGACGTCGCCTTCGCCGGCCTCTACCTGGACGCCGTCGAGGCCGCCCGGGCCGGCCGCCGCCCGCCCGAGCCGTGGGCGGTCGCCTTCGGCGCCGGCGGGGGCGACGGCCTGCCGCCGCTGCGCCACGTCCTGCTGGGCATGAACGCCCACATCAACTACGACCTGGCCCAGTCGCTCCTGGCGGTCATCTCCCAGGCCGAGTTCGACAACCCGGGGCTGCTGGCCGACCGCCGGGCCGACCACGAGCACATCGACCAGGTCCTGGTGGCCAGGGTCGGCGCCGAGGACACCGAGCTGGAGGCCGTTGGCGGCCCCCGGAGCCGCACCGACCGGGTCCTCCAGCCCCTCAACCGCCTGGCCACCAAGCGCTTCCTGCGCGAGTCCCGGGCCAAGGTCTGGGCCAACGCCCGCCTCCTGGACCACGCCCGCCGCGCCGGCCCCGCCGCCTACGCCGCCCGCCTGGCCGAGCTCGAGCGCCTCGCCGCCACCCGGGTCGCCGACCTCATGGCCCCCGGCCAGGTCGTCCTCAAGCTGGCCGTCAAAGGCTTCGGGGTCCGCCTCTCCGACGCCTGACCGCGCAGGCTCGGACTACCTCATCATCCCGACATCCGAGGCGGGGCGACCTTGGTCACCCGGGACGCCCGCCTGGCCAGGGCCACCGGGCACCGGGCCCAGGTCGAGGTGCTCTAGCTGGCGAAGCCGTTGCCGCGGGCGACGGTGCGCAGGTCGAGGGCCTTGTCGAGGACGTCGGGGGCGACGCCGTGGTCGAGGGCGACCTCGCGGAGGGAGCGGCCGGTGGCGGCCGCCTCCTTGGAGATAGCCGCGGCCTCGTCGTAGCCGACGATCGGGTTGAGGGCGGTGACCAGGACCAGGGTGGACTCGGCAAGGTCGTGGGCCCGCTCGGTGTTGGCGGTGATGCCGTCGACGCAGCGGGTGGCGAAGGCCCGGCAGGCGGCGGCCAGGTAGGTGATCGACTGGAGCAGGTTGCGGGCCATCAGCGGGACGTAGACGTTCAGCTCGAAGTGGCCCGAGAGGCCGCCGACCGTGATGGCGGCGTCGTTGCCGACGACCTGGGCCGACACCTGGGTGAGGACCTCGGCCATGACCGGGTTGACCTTGCCCGGCATGATCGAGGAGCCCTTCAGGAGCTCGGGCAGGAACAGCTCGCCCAGCCCGGCCCGGGGCCCCGACCCCATCCAGCGGATGTCGTTGGCGATCTTGGTGCAGCTGACGGCCACCGTCTTGAGCGCCCCGGACAGCTCGACCAGGGCGTCGCGGGCCCCCTGGGCCTCGAACGGGTGGGCCGGTGGCGACAGCTCAAGGCCGGTGGCGGCGGCGACCCGCTCGCGCACCCTGGCCGCGAACTCGGGGTGGGCGTTGAGGCCGGTGCCGACCGCGGTCCCGCCGAGGGGCAGCTTGCGCACCCGGCGCAGGGCGTCACCGACCCGCTGGCCCCCCTCCCGGACCTGGGTGGCGTAGCCGGCGAACTCCTGGCCGAGGGTGACCGGGACGGCGTCCATCAGGTGGGTCCGGCCGGGCTTGACGACGTCGCGGAAATCGGCCGCCTTGGCCTCCAGCGACCCGGCCAGGGTGTCCAGCGCCGGCAGCAGGTTGTTGACGGCGGCGTCGAGGGCGGCCAGGTGGACGGCCGTCGGGAAGGTGTCGTTGGAGGACTGGCCCATGTTGACGTGGTCGTTGGGGTGGACGCCCTCGCCGGCCAGGGTGGCGACGACCTCGTTGACGTTGGTGTTGGTGTTGGTGCCAGACCCGGTCTGGAACACGTCGATCGGGAACTGGTCGTCGTGCTCCCCGCCCGCGACCGCCTCGGCGGCGGCCACGATCCGCTCCGCCCGGTCGGCGTCCAGCAGGCCGAGGCCGGCGTTGACCCGGGCCGCCTCGGCCTTGACCCGGGCCAGCATCCGCACCACCTCGGCCGGCACCCGCTCCCCGGAGATGGGGAAGTGCTCGATCGCCTTCTCGGTCTCGCCCTGCCACAGCTGCGCCATTGCGGCCCTCCCGTGTCGTTCTGGTGGATGCTACCGACTGTGGACCCGGCACCGATGTGGACCTGCCCGCGCTGCGGGCGGTCCTTCGCCAACCGCAACCAGTCGCACGCCTGCGGCCCCCTCGACCTGGACCGGCACCTGGCCGGCCAGGACCCCGAGGTGGTGGCCATCTTCCGTCGGCTGGTCGAGCTGGCCGAGCGCAACGGCCCGGTCACCGTCCTGGCCGAGCGGACCCGCATCGCCTTCCAAGTGCGGATGAGCTTCGCCGCCTTCACCGTGCGCCGGACCTGGGTGGACGGCCACGTGGTCCTGGCCCGGCGGCTCGAGCACCCGAGGTTCCGGCGGGTCGAGACCTTCTCGCCCCGCAACCACCTGCACCAGTTCCGGCTGGAGCGCCTGGAGGAGGTCGACGACGAGGTGGCCGCCTGGCTGGCCGAGGCCTACCGGGTCGGCGAGCAGCGGCACCTGCGCCCCTAGCCGAGCGCTTCCGGGTTGAGCAGGTTCGGGGGGCGGCGGCCCTCCAGGGCGGCCAGCAGGTTGGCGGCCGCGGTCATGCCCATGGCCACCCGCGTCTCCCGGGTCGCGGTGCCCAGGTGGGGGACGATGACGATGTTGTCCAGGCCCAGCAGGCCGGGGTGGACCTCGGGCTCGCGCTCGAACACGTCCAGGCCGGCCGCGCCCAGCTCGCCGGCGGCCAGGGCGGCGGCCAGGGCGGCCTCGTCCACGATCGGGCCCCTGGCCGTGTTGACCAGGACGGCCGTCGGCTTCATGCGGGCCAGCTCCCCGACACTGATCAGGTGGCGGGTCGCCTCGGACAGGCCGGTGTGGATGCTCACGAAGTCGGCCTCGGCCAGCAGCTGGTCCAGCTCGCGCCAGGCAACCCCGAGGGCGGCCTCCTCGGCGGCGGGCAGCCGGCGGCGGGCGGTGTAGAGGACCGGCATCCCGAACCCGGCGGCCCGCCGGGCCACCGCCCGCCCGATGCGGCCCAGGCCGACCACCCCGAGGGTCTTGCCGTGGACCTCGAACCCGAGGAAGAACTCCGGCCCCCAGATCCAGGGCCGCCGGCCCCGCAGGAACCGGTCCCCCTCGGCGACCCGCCTGGCCGCGGCCAGCAGCAGCGCCCAGGTCAGGTCGGCGGTTGCCTCGGTGACCACCTCGGGGGTGTTGGTGGCGAGCACGCCCCTGGCCGTGCAGGCCTCCAGGTCGAGGTTGTCGAACCCGACGGCGTAGTTGGCCACCACCGCCAGCTCCGACCCGGCCTGGTCGAGCAGCTCGCCGTCGACCCGGTCGGTCAGCATGGCCACCAGGCCGGCCTTGCCGGCGACCCGCTCCAGCAGCTCGGCCCGGGGCATGACCCCCTCGCCCTCCCAGACCTCCAGCTCACAGCGGCCGGCCAGGTGCTCGCGGACCGGCTCCGGCACCCCGCGGGTGACCAGCACGGCGGGCATGCCGGGGATTCTAGCTGGCGGCTACAGCAGGGCGCGGAGCACGGCGACCCGGCCGAGGAGGCCGAGGGCGCGGCCGCTGTCGGGGCTGCCGGCGGCGCGGCGGGCGGCCTGCTCGAGCTCGACCCGGTCGGCGCCGCGGAGGGCCAGCAGCCGGGCGGCGGCCTCGTCCACGGGGGTGCCGTCGGCGGTGAGCCGGACGGCCAGGTCGGAGGCGGCCCGGGCGATCCTGGTCATGCGCCGGCGCTCGGCCCAGGCGCCGACGATGGCCATGCCGGCGGCCACCGAGCCGGCCTGGGCGCCGGCCAGCAGCGAGAGCTCCAGGTCCTGCTCCAGATAGTTGATGCCAGCGGCCACCCCGGCGGCCATGGTGATCCCGAGCCCGGCCCCACGGGTGGCGATCCGCGTCGTCGAGGAACGGATCGGCTCGTGCCGGCCGGTGCGGCGGGACTCCTTGGCCTGAAGCTGCTGGGGGCGCTCCTCGGGAGCGAACGAGGACGCGGCAACGGGCGCGATGGCGCTCATGATGGTGGTCCTTTGCGTACGGGGAAGTGGGACCGTGGTGACGCGGGGCGCATCCTAGACCGCGCTCCGTGAGGAGATCCCGTAGTTCCAGGACCTGTGACCAAATCGAGACGATCGAGGGACTTAGCCGCGGAGGAAGCTCAGGCGGACCCGTCGGCGAGGGTTGTCGTCGTTGAGATCGACCAGGCAGATCCGCTGCCAGGTGCCGAGCAGGAGGCGGCCGGCCTGGACCGGGACGGTCAGCGAGGGGCCGGCGAACACCGGGAGCAGGTGGTCGGCGCCGTGACCGCGGCTGCCGTGGCGGTGGGCCCAGCGGTCGTCGCGGGGCAGCAGGCGGCCCAGCACCTCCTCGAGGTCCTCCTCGGACCCCGACCCGGTCTCCATCACGGCCAGCCCGGCGGTGGCGTGGGGCGCGAACACGTGCAGCAGGCCGTCCCCGCCGGCCTCGGCGGCGAAGGCGGCCGCCCGGTCGGTGAGGTCGAGCACGTGCCTGCCGCCGGTGTCGATCCGCAGCTCGGTGGTGTCCATGGCGGCACCCTACCGGGTGGGCGTCTCGGCCGCCTCGGCCCGGGCGATGGCCTGCTCCGTGACGAAGCGGAACCCGGCCACCGAGGTGGCCATGAGCGCGGCCGCCACCAAGAAGGTGGGCCGCAGCCCCAGGGCCTCGGCCAGGAACCCGCCCAGGACGGCCCCGATCGGCATGGTCCCCCAGCCGACCAGCCGGTAGGCGGCGTTCATCCGTCCGAGCAGCCGGTCCGGAGTGATCCGCTGGCGCAGGGAGACGGTGACCACGTTCCAGAGCACGACGCCCACGCCGCTGAGCACGAACGAGGCTCCGACCAGCACCGGGCTGGTGGTGAGGGCGGGCACGACCAGGCTGGCCCCGGAGAGGACGACGCTGACCACCAGGGTGCGGACCCGGCCCAGGCGGCGCTCGGCCGGGGCGGCCAGCCACGTGCCGAGCAGCGACCCGATGCCGAGGGTGGCCGACAGGATCCCGAACCCGGCCTCGGACAGGCCCATCGGCCCGGGGTCGACGGCGTACAGGACGAACACCGCGAAGGCGGCCGCGAAGGCCATGTTCTCGACCCCGAGCATGACGGCCAGCGGGCGCAGCACGGGATGGCGCCAGACGAAGCCGGCGCCCTCGGCGATCTCGTCCCGGAGCCGGGTCGACCCCGCCGGCGCGGCCCCGGCAGCCCGGAAGCTGCCGCTGATCAGGGCCAGGCAACCGGCTCCGGCCAGGTAGGCAGCCGCTGGCGCGCCCAGGGCGACGGCCAGGCCGGCGGCGGCCAGCAGGCCGCCCAGGGGTGGGCCGATGAAGGTGTTGGCCACCAGCTCGACCGCGAACAGCCGGCTGTTGGCCCGGGTCAGGTCGTCGCGGGGGACCAGCGCCGGCAGCAGCGACTGGGCCGAGGTGTCGAACAGGGTCTCGGCGACCCCCAGCAGCAGGGCGACGGCGTAGACCATGGCCAGGGTGGCCACGTCGGCCGCCACGGCCAGGGCCAGTCCGCCGAGGAGCACGGTCCGGACCAGGTTGACCCGGGCCATCGACTGGCGCCGGTCCAGGCGGTCGGCCCAGGCTCCGGCCACCGGGGCCAGCAGCCAGGGGATCCGGGCGGCGATGGTGACCCCGGCGATCAGCAGCGGCGACCGGGTCAGCTGCACGGCCAGCAGCGGCAGGGCGACCCACAAGACCCCGTCGGCCAGGTTGGCGAAGCCGGAGGCGGCCAGCGCCTTGTGGAAGTTCCGTCCCAGGGTCATGGATCGACCCTAGCCCATTGATTTGGAGGAGTCAATCGATAGAATAGAACCCATGAAACGACGCCCGGCGACCCCGGAAGAGGCCAGGGCCCTCGCCAACCCGCTGCGCATGCGGATCCTGCGACTCTGCCTCGACGAGGCGCTCACCAACAAGCAGCTGGCCGAGCGCCTCGGCCGCGATCCGGGAACGGTCCTGCACCACGTCCGCACCCTGGTCGCCACCGGCTTCCTCGTCCCCGAGGAGGTCCGCCAGGGCGAGAAGGGCGCGCTCGAGAAGCCCTACCGGGCCACCGGCATGTCCTGGACGCTCAGCCTGGACGCGAACCTGGCCACCGAGACCAACGCCAGCCAGGCCATGCTGGAGGCGTTCACGGCCGAGCTGGAGGAGGCCGGGCCCGATGCCGCCACCGGCTTCAGCCGCCTCGCCCTCACCCTCAACAAGGCCTCGCAGGAGGAGCTCCAGCGCCGGGTGCTGGCCATCCTCGACGAGTACGTGGACCGGCCGGCCGACCCCGACGGTGAGCCCCTGGGCCTGTTCTTCGCCATGCACCGCCGACCCTCCCCAACTCCCCCGGCTCAGGCCTCCGGGAGCGGCGGGGTCGAGCCAAGGTCGTAGGCGAGCAGGTCGCCGTCGCGGCGGGCGCCCTCGGTCGGCCGGTGCGGCTCCAGCCGGCCCCGGTGGTCGAGGTGCCGGACCTCGGCCCCGCGGACGAGCACGGCCGCGTCGGCCAGGAGCCGGCGGTGACAGCGCCACCACAGCGTCTCGGAGCACATGGCCACCGTCGGGGCGGCCGCCGCCGCGGCCAGGAGGCGGTCCAGCGCCGACCAGAACCCAGGGGTCCGCATATGGTCGGCGTAGCCCCGGAAGGTGGGGTCGCGCAGAGCGTGGTTCACCGACCCGGGGACGGGCCTGCGGCGCCCGCCCAGCTCCGGCTCCCAGCGGTAGGCGACCCCGGCCCCGGCCAGCCAGCCGGCCATCGCCTCCCGGCCGACGTGCGGGTGGCGGCGGCTGCCCGGGTGGGCGCGGACGTCGACCAGCCGCTCCACCCCGGCCCCCTCCAGCAGCGCCAGCAGCTCCGCCTCCAACGCCGTCCCGTGCCCAAGGGTCAGCAGCCGGGTCATGCGAGCAGCTTGTGCACCAGGAGCAGGGCGAAGTACGAGAGCGGGAAGGCCATCAGCAGCGAGTCGACCCGGCTCAGCACGCCGCCGTAGCCGAGGATGACCGTGCTGCGGACCTCGGTCCCGAAGGCCCGCTGAATGAAGCTGCCGGTCAGGTCGGCCCAGACGCACCCGGCGGCGATCACCAGGACCAGCACGACCACGGCGGCCACCGACCACTCGGGCGGGACGGCCACCCACAGCCAGCCGACCCCGACCGCCGCCCCGACCAGGTTGCCGAGCACCCCGCCCCAGGTCTTGGTCGAGTCGACCCGCGGCACCAGCTTGCGGCCCCGCAGCACCAACCCGGTGGCGTAGGCGGCGATGTCGGACAGGGCCACCGAGACGGTCACGATGACCAGGAAGTTCAGCCCCCACGGCTCGGCCGACTTGACGAAGACGATGTAGGCCATGGGCAGGGCCACGAACACGTACCCGACCAGGGTGTCGGCGATCTGGCGGTGGGCGTCGGTGATCTTGCCGGACAGGATCGGCAGCAGGGTCAGGGCGATGAAGAACCCGAATGGCAGGAAGCCGAAGAAGTCCCTGGCTAGGGCGGCCACCAGCAGGCCCAGCTCCCCCCCGACGATCAGGAGATAGGCGTAGCGCCGCTCGATGCCGGCGATGCGGGCGAACTCCGAGCAGCCCTGCACGACCACGAAGGTGGCCAGCAGGAAGGCCAGGAACCCGCCGACGAACACGGCCAGGACGAACAGCGGCCCGATCACGAACCAGGTGCGGGCCCGCAGGAACAGGGTCGAACGGCGCCAGACCCGGAGGGAGCGGCGCTGGGAGACCAGGACGGCGGCCAGGCCGACCACGATCAGCAGCATCACCCGGAGGAACACGGGCAGGAAGAGGGGGTTGGCGAAGGGGTTGCGGGGCACCGGCCGGCCTACGCCCCTTCCCAGCCCTTGACCACCGTGTGCACCTCGGCCACGCCGGCCTCGGCCTTGGCGACCAGCGCGTTGTAGTCCTCGCCGGGAGGGATGGGCGTGCCGATGCCGACGACCACCCCGCCAGGCAGGGGCAGGAACGAGCCCTTGGGCATCACCTGGTCGAGCCCGTGCAGGTACATGGGGACGACCGGGACCTGAGCGTCCACGGCCAGGTAGGCGAAGCCCTTCTTGAAGCCGGAGGCGCCGGTGCCGCGGGTGCCCGAAGGGAAGATCAGCACCGACCAGCCGCCGCCGACCAGGTCCTTGAGGAACTGGAGGGACTCGCGGCTGGAGCCTCCTGAGCGCACGAACGGCACCGTGCCCAGGGTCAGCGACGCGGCCGCGCCCTTCATGGCCGAGCTGTAGAAGTAGTCGGCGGCCGCGGCCACGACCAGCCGCCGCCGGACCCGGCCGCCCAGTGCGGCCAGGCACACGGGGGCGTCGAAGTGGCTCTGGTGGTTGGCCACGAACACCGCCGGGCCGTCGAGCTTGGCCAGGTTGCGCTTGCCGATAACGGTGAACGGCGAGATGAACTTGAGCAGCGGGACCAGCGCCCCGTACTGGATGCCGCTGCGGACCATGCGGGCCGGCGGGGTCCTGGCCCACGAGTAGGTGGGGACGCTGGGCCGCCTGCGGGGGGAACCAGCCCGAGCCGGCTGGCTCTGCTCGCGCTCACTCACGTGGCCTCCCGCCCCCGGCAACTCCCTGATGCATTCAACCAGACCGGCTTGGGGACGGGCAGTTACGCGGGGATGGCCGGCCTCCCAGTGTCCGGGGCCACGGCCTCGGCGAAGGCACCCACCGCCAGCAGCTCCCGGTCGCCACCGATCCGCCCGGCGAGCGAGACCCCGACCGGGAGGCCGACGGAGGGGTCCGGGGAACCCCGAAGGGGTGCCCCGGTTGGTCGGCCCAGCCCGGCGGGCAGGGACAGGACCGGGCTGCCGGAGCAGTTGAACGGTCCGGGCAGGCGGGTCAGGGCGGCCTGAACGCCGACCCTGGTCCCGGCGACGGTCACCGTCCGCTCACTGACCAGCGGAGCCGGGCACGGCAGCGTCGGCAAGAGCAGGGCGTCCCGGCCGGCCAGCAGCCCCTCGACCTCGGCCACGAACCGCCCCCGGTACCGCAGGCCGGCCAGGTACTCCCCGGCCAGGGCACTGCGGCCGATCCGGATCATGGCCAGCATGGCCCGGCTGTAGCCGTCCTCTCCCGTCTCGGCCAGCAGCCGCGCATGCACCTCGGCCGCCTCGGCAAGCACGATCGCCGCCACCGCCCCCCTGGCCGCCTGAAGCGGCAACCTCACCTCGTCCACAACCGCCCCGGCCGCCTCCAGCCGCCGGCACAGCTCGTCCACAACCGCGGTCACCGCCGGGTCCACGGGGTCGAGGTCCGGCCCGACAATCCGCCCGATCCTCGGCGCCCCGGCCGACGCGGCCGAGCGGTGGCGTTGGCTGTCCACAGCCCCGGTTGTCGCGGCGCCGGTCAGCACGGCGTCGAGCAGGGCCACGTCGGCCACGGTGGCGGCGATCGGGCCGACGTGGTCGCAGGACCACGACAGCGGCCACACGCCCGTCGCCGGCACCCGGCCCCAGGTCGGCTTGAGGCCGACCACCCCGCAGCACGACGACGGGATCCGGATCGACCCGGCGGTGTCGCTCCCGAGCGCCCCCGCCACCAGCCCGGCCGCCACCGCCGCGGCCGACCCGCCGCTGGAGCCTCCGGCGATCCGCTCCGGGTCCCAGGGGTTGACCGTCCCCGGCGTCGTCACCCCGTAGGCGAACTCATGGGTCCGGGTCTTGCCCACCACCACCGCCCCGGCCGCCCGCAGCCGGGCCACCACCTCGGCGTCCCGCCCGGCACGGTTCCCGGCCAGCTTGGGCGACCCGGCCCCGGTCACCACCCCGTCCAGGTCGATCAGGTCCTTGACCGCCACCGGCACCCCATGGAGCGGCCCGTCCGCCCGCCCGCGCCGCCGTTGGGCGTCCCGCTCGGCCGCCTCCGCCCGGGCCTGGTCGCCGAGCACGAGCACGAACGCCCCCAGCACCCCGTCCAGCTCGGCGATCCGCTCGAGCGCCCGCTCGACCAGCTCGAGGCTGCTGACTTCCCCCTCCCGGACCATCCGCGCCTGCTCGAACAGGCCGGCGGTCCCGGGTCCTGCCTCCGCGCCCCCGCCCGCAGCCCGCGCTTCAGCCTCAGCACCGGTGGCGGGGCCCCCACTCGGGAGGGTAGCCGACCGGGGTGCGGAGGTCCCTCGGTTGTCCACACCTCCTCGGTCATCGACGCCCCAGCCGCTGTCCACGCCCCCCGACCCGATCGCCGTGGTCGGGTCGGTGCGGGGTGGGTCGTCGGGGCCGAGGTCGGCGGCCGCGGCCAGGGCGGCCACCCGCTCGAGGTGGAGGGCGAGGTCGCGCTCGAGGTTGGTGGTGTCGCCAGGCGGCTCCAGACCGGCGGCGGCCAGCCGTGCTCGCAGTAGCGCGGCCAGGTCGGCCTGCCCTCCTTCGCTCATGACCCCCGATGCTACGGTGCCGGCATGCCGAGCACCGCATCCCCAGCCCGGAGCCCGTCCGGCGAGCGTCTCGACCGGCTGGCCGCCGAGGTGTCGGAGTGCTTCCGCTGTCCCCGGCTGGTCGCCTGGCGCGAGCAGGTGGCCCGGGAGAAGCGGGCCGCCTTCCGCGACCAGGAGTACTGGGGCCGCCCGGTTCCCGGCTTCGGCGACCCGGCGGCCCGTCTGCTCGTCCTCGGCCTGGCCCCGGCCGCTCACGGCGGCAACCGCACCGGCCGGATCTTCACCGGCGACCGCTCCGGCGACTGGCTGTTCGCCAGCCTGCACCGCACCGGCTTCGCCAACCAGCCGACCTCGGTCGCCCGCGACGACGGTCTCGCCCTGACCGGCTGCTACATCACCGCCCCGGTCAAGTGCGCCCCGCCCGACAACAAGCCGCTCCCCTCCGAGCGCGACGCCTGCGCCCCCTGGCTGACCGCCGAGCTCGCCCTGCTCGACATCCGTGTGGTCGTCGCCCTCGGCTCCTTCGCCTGGGACCAGGCCCTCCGCCACCTCGGCCCCGTCCGCCCCAAGCCCCGCTTCGCCCACGCCGCCGAGGCCCCGCTCCCCGACCACCGCGTCCTGCTCGGCTCCTACCACGTCAGCCA
>JASLBL010000425.1 GCA_030146615.1 Actinomycetes bacterium | reverse complement strand
CGGCATCGCCTCCCGGGGCACGCTGGCCATCGTCGGGGCGATGCGGGCGACCGGCGTGCGGCGGGTGGTGGTGGTGAGCGCCGCCCCGGTCGGCACCGTGGCCTCGCCCGGCCGCCCCCACCCGCCCCACCACGACCCGGGCGACGGGCCGGTTACCCGGTACGTGGCCATGCCGTTGGTGAAGGCCGTGTTCCGCCCGGTCTACGACGACCTCGCCCTGATGGAGGACGCTCTCCGCGACAGCGGCCTCGACTGGACGGTGGTGCGGCCCCCGCGGCTGACCGACCGGCCGGCCACCGGCACCTACCGGACGGCCCTTGGCCGGAACCTCCGCGGCGGCCTGCTGGTCTCGCGGGCCGACGTCGCCCACTGCATGCTGGCCGCCCTCGACCGGCCGGAGACGGTCGGCCAGGCCGTCGGCGTCGCCAACTAGGGGGAGGCGTCGGAGCACCCCATGCGTACCGCCGCCGTCGTCGTCACCCTCCTGGCCGTCGCCGCCAACGCCTTCTCGGGCATCGCCGCGCTGGCCCACTTCCGTCCGGTCCACCCTGGACGGCGCCTGAGGCGCGGCCGCGGCGACCGCGACCAGGGCGGTGCCGGCGAACCAGGCGAGCAGGACCGGGGCGCCGAGGACCACCGCGGCCAGGGTCTGGGGGAGGAGCGGGACCAGCCAGCTGGTCCCGAGCTGGAGGCTGGGCGACCAGGCGAGGACGAGCAGGATCCCGCCGGCGAGGCCGGCCCGGGCCGCCGGCCGGGCCATGGCCCGGCGGGAACTCGGCGAACAGCGCCGGGTCTCCCGGCTGCGCCCGCCAGTCGCTCCCGGCCGACCACCAGCGGGCGACGCTCGCGGACCACTCGGCCAGCTGGATCACCAGGCGGCACCCGTGGACGGCGGGGTGGGGCAGGATCAGGGCGGAGGCGGCGGCGTCGACCCGCCCGGGCGGCGGGGCGGCGGCCGGGGGCAGGCCGTCCAGCATCCGGGACACGGCCCCGGCCAGCCGCGCCAGCGGGTCGACGAGTCGCTCGCCCTCGGCCGGGTCCTCGAGCCAGCGCGTGCCCATCGATCCCACTCCCCGGCCGGGTCAGTCGCGGCGGTAGGCGAGGGAGCGGAACAGGCCGCCGTAGTCGAGCACCAGGCCGTCCGGGTCGACCAGCAGCTCGGCGTGGAAGTCGTCGGTGGAGAAGTGCCAGCGGTCGGGGGCGAGCCGCTGGTAGCGCTGGGCCGACGGGATCACCTCGAGGCCGGGGAACTGGACCCAGGCCATCCGGAAGTCGGCCGCCTGGCCGGGCTCGAGGGCGCCAAGGCGGCGGATGGGGAGGGTGTTGGTGGCGGGGGTGATCACGAGGTCGACGTCCAGGGCCCCGTCGACCTCGGCCAGCTCCGGCCCGTCGTCCCAGCGCCAGCGCCCGGCGCCGTCGGCCAGCAGGACCCGGCGGGTGGCCCCGCCGTCCAGCTCCAGCTCGACCCGGCGGGTCAGCCCGTCCGGGGCCGCCTCGACCAGGTAGCGGACGTCCAGCGGGGTGCCGTGCTCGGGGGTGAGGACGGTGCCCGAGAGGCGCAGCCCGTCTCGCCCGGCCTCCATCCGGCAGCGGTCCAGCGCGGAGGTCTCGACGTCCTGCCAGAGGATCGTGGCCACGGCCGCCTCAGCCCCGGAGCAGCTCGGTGATCTGGAAGGCCAGCTCCAGGGCCTGGCTGGCGTTGAGGCGCGGGTCGCAGGCCGTCTCGTAGCGGCGGTGCAGGTGGCCGTCCTCGATCTCGTCGGCCCCGCCGAGGCACTCGGTGACGTCCTCGCCGGTCAGCTCGACGTGGATGCCGCCGGGGTGGGTGCCCTCGGAGCGGTGGACGGCGAAGAAGCCGGCCAGCTCGGCCATGACGTCGTCGAAGCGGCGGGTCTTGTGGCCCGACGGCCCGACGAAGGTGTTGCCGTGCATCGGGTCGCAGGCCCACACCACCGGGTGGCCGGCCTCGCGGACGGCCCGGACCAGCGGGGGCAGCCGCTCCTCGACCCGGGTCGCGCCCATGCGGGCGACCAGGGTCAGCCGGCCGGGGACCCGCCCCGGGTCGAGCAGGTCGCACAGGGCGAGGACCTCCTCGGGGGTCGCCGTCGGGCCGACCTTGGCCCCCACCGGGTTGCCGACGCCGCGCAGGAACTCGAGGTGGGCCCCGTCCAGCTGGCGGGTCCGCTCCCCCACCCACAGCAGGTGGGCCGAGCAGTCGTACCAGCACCCGGTGAGGCTGTCGCGCCTGGTCATGGCCTCCTCGTAGCCGAGCAGGAGGGCCTCGTGGGAGGTGTAGAAGTCGACCTGGTGGATGACCGAGGAGGCGGTCAGGTCGATCCCGCAGGCGGCCATGAAGCGCAGCGCCCGGTCGATGCCGTCGGCGACGGCGTCGTAGCGCCGCCCCGAGGGGCTGCGGGCCACGAACTCCTGGTTCCAGCTGTGGACCTGGTTGAGGTCGGCGAACCCCCCCTTGGTGAAGGCACGCAGGAGGTTGAGAGTGGCCGAGGACTGGTGGTAGGCGCGCAGCATCCGGGTCGGGTCGGGCCGGCGCGCGGCCGGGTCGAACCCGAGCTCGTTGACCATGTCACCGCGGTACACGGGCAGGTCGACCCCGTCGACCAGCTCGCTGGGCAGGCTCCGGGGCTTGGCGAACTGGCCGGCGATGCGGCCCACCTTGACCACCGGCAGCCCGGCCCCGTAGGTCAGGATCACCGCCATCTGGAGGATGACCTTGAGCTTGTCGCGGATCGAGTCGGCCGAGAAGGCGTCGAAGGTCTCGGCGCAGTCGCCCGCCTGGAGCAGGAAGCCGTGCCCGTCCGCGACCGTGGCCAGAGTCGACTGGAGGGTCCTGGCCTCGCCGGCGAACACCAGCGGCGGCTGGGCGGCCAGCTCGCCGAGGACCCGGTCGAGGACGGCCGGCTCGGGCCAGTCGGGCTGCTGGGCGGCCGGGAACGCCCGCCAGGTGTCGGGCGCCCAGGGCTTGGACGTGGTCTGAACGGTGGGGTTCATCGGTCTATCGTCGCAGATGGGCGCGGGAGCGTGCATCAGCGGGTCACCGGACCGTGCCGAGCCAGCGCCGTTGCCAGGGGGTCTCGACGGCCCGCCGGTGGTAGTTCGCCCGCACCCAGCCGACGGCCTCGCCGGGGCTGAGGCCGTCCAGGACGGCCAGAGCGGCCAGGGCGGTGCCGGTGCGGCCGACGCCGCCGCGGCAGGCCACCTCGACCCGCTCGCCGGCCAGGGCCCGCCGGTGAGCCTCGCGGAGGGCGTCGAGGGCGTCGCCGCGGTCGGCCGGGACGCGGAAGTCGGGCCAGCGGAGGCGCCGATGCGGCCAGGCGGGCGCGGCGCCCTTCCCGAGGACCAGGGCGAAGTCGGCCGGGCTGGCCGGATCGCCGAGCCGGCGCCCCCGCACCCGGGCCCCGCCGGGCAGGGCGATCACCCCGGTCTCGTCCAGCCAGTCGTCAGCGGTCATCGCGGTGCCCCAGCCTATCGGCCCCGG
>JASLBL010000396.1 GCA_030146615.1 Actinomycetes bacterium | reverse complement strand
CGCATCACCGGCGACCCCGACGGCGGGATCCGCATCACCAACCTGCACACCTTCCTCGACCTCTCCCACCTCGCCTTCGAGTGGACGCTGGAGGCGGAGGGGGCTCCGGTCGCCTCCGGCCATCTCGAGGTCCCCCAGGTGGGTCCGGGCGACACCGCCACGATCGCCGTGCCGCCCTTGCCGCCCACCGACACCGAGTCCTGGGTCACGGTCCGCGGCGTCCTGGCGACCGACCACCCCTGGGCCGACGCCGGCCACGAGATCGCCTGGGGCCAGCTCCCCGTAACCCCGACCGACCCAGGCGCGGGTGTGGGTTCGGTAGTCCATAGCCCTCTGACGGTGGGTCCTGGGACCTTTGACGCCGGCGGGGAACTGGTGCGGATCGGCGACCTGCCGGTGACCGGCCCGCGTCTGGACCTGTGGCGGGCGCCGACCGACAACGACCGCGGCCACCACGGCGAGGCGCTGGAGCCGCTGTGGCGGCGGGTCGGGCTGCACCGGCTCCAGCACCGGGTCGCCCAGGTCGCGGTGGAGGAGGCGGCTCTGGTCGTGCGCACCCGGGTGGCGCCCGCGGCCACCGACCTGGGCGTGGCCGCCACCTACCGGTGGACGGCCGTGGACGGCGGGCTGCGCCTAGAGGTCGAGGTCGTCCCCGAGGGGGACTGGCCTTGTCCGCTGCCCCGACTCGGCCTGCGCATGGCCGTGCCGGCCGCGCTCGGCCAGGTCGAGTGGTTCGGCCGTGGCCCCGGCGAGGCCTACGCCGACACCGGCCGGGCGGCCCGGATCGGCCGCTTCACGGCAACGGTCGAGGAGCTCCAGACCCCCTACTTGTACCCTCAGGAGAACGGCAACCGCGCCGACGTGCGCTGGGCGACCATCACCGACGACCAGGGGCGCGGCCTGCGGGTTCGAGGCGAACCCACCATCGACGTCACCGTGCGGCCGTGGACCAGCGAGCAACTCGACGAGGCCCACCACCCCATCGACCTCGTCCAGGGCGACCGTCTCTGGATCAACCTGGACAGAGCCCAGCAGGGCATCGGCTCCGCGTCCTGCGGGCCGGGCGTCCTGCCTGCCTACCGCCTCGATCCCGCCCCGGCGACCTTCTCAGTCCTTCTGGACCCGCTGCCGGGAGGTCGGTGAATCACGTCACCAGGGATCGGCACGTGATCACTCGGCTGATCAGTTGCCACAATTCAGCGGGTGGTGGGATATGCCAGCCGTACCCGGGGTCCTGCCGAAGCGCCTGGGGAGACTCGGTCCACTTCGCAGGGTGGCAGATCCATCCGAGAAGACGTGAACGAATCCAGCCAACCACAAGGCCGACGGCACGCCTCCCATCGGTGTCTGCAGCTTGTCATTGTCAGATGGGGATGTGGATGAAGGGTGAGCTGTAGTCGGTGGCCTGGGCAAGCACCCGTTCGGCCTCGGCCGGGCTGGTCTCGGGCAGGCGCCGCTCGGCCTCGATCAGCTGCGGCAGGAGCCGGACGTCGCCGGGGGTGGCGATCCCGGTCACCTCGGGATGCCCCAAGACCCAGGCGACCGCGGCACCGATCCGCTCCTGGTCGTCGAACGGCTCATACCAGGTGCTGTAGCCATGCTCGGCCGGCTCCTCGGGCCAGTTCCGGCGCGACACCGCCTTGATGATCATCAACCCCACGTCCTGGGCCTGGATCTCGGCCACCAGGGCCTGGTAGTCGGCCAGGTACGCCGGGTCCCGGCCCAGCACCCAGTTGAGCGGCGACAGCACGGTGTCGAACGGGAACCGCCGAAGCGCCTCCAGGTGGGTCGCCGGGGCCTGGTCCCCATGGCCGGTGATCCCGACCGCGGCCGCCAGCCCCTCCTCCCGGGCCCGGACCACCGCCTCCAGCGACCCGCCGGGCCGGGTCACCAGGTCCAGCTCCTCAAGGTCGCCGACGGCGTGGACCTGGATCAGGTCCAGGTGGTCGGTCTGGAGCCGCTCCAGGCTGTGGTTGACCTGGGCCCAGGCCTGGTCGCGGTCCCGCAGGCCGGTCTTGGTGGCCAGGAAGATCCGGCCCCGGATGCTCGGCATCCACGGGCCCAGCCGCAGCTCGGCGTCGCCGTAGCTGGCCGCGACGTCGAAGTGGTTGATCCCGGCGTCCAGGGCCAGCTGAACCGAGGCATCCGCGGTGTCCTGGTCGACCTCGGCCAGGGCGGCCGCCCCGTAGATCAGGACCGAGCTCTCATGCCCGAGGCGGCCCAGTCGTCGTTGCTGCACGGCACCCCACTCCCTGTTCGCTCGGCAACCCCGGCACCGGCCCGACGGAACCCGACCGGTCCGGGCCGTGAACCCCAACGCTCCCGTCGAGGCTGATCGAGGGCGAGCTGGACGGGTCACCCGGCCAGGTGGGGATCAAGCAGCGACAGGTCGGCCGGGCCGAGCCGGTCGGCGGCGGTCTTGGCCTGATGCCAGTAGGGATACAGCAGCGGCGGCCGGCTAACCTCCTCCAGCCGGACCAGCTCCTCGTCGCTCAGCGTATCGGACCGCCAGTGAACCCAACCCTATCGTCGCTTGCTCAGCTGGTCATTCCCGCGGTCATTCCACCAGGCCCTACTGCAGCCAACCAGACCGCACTCAACGGAATGCCTTCCCAACCTGAGCTGCCTAGACCCTACTGGACCGGTCTGAGCGGAAGATTGGCAGTTATCTCCTAAACAGCAGGTTGCAGGTTCGAGTCCTGCCAGGGGCACCAATGCTCCATTGTCGCAGGTCAGATGGGCGAGAAAGGCCCTCTCCCGAGGTCGTCACCTCGTTCCAGGCGTTGCACAGCGCTCGCCGACCCGAATAATGCCTCGCGGTTGCAGCATCGCTGCTGGGCCCGGTCGCGCTCAACGCCGCTTCCGGCAGCGGAATTGGTACGGCGAGAATTCAAAGCGCTCGGTTGCTACTCGTCTGCTTCAGGAGGCTTCGGGCGTCAGTGTGCTTGGCGTTCTCGCGAGACCAGCGACAAAGGCTCCGAGGGCGTCGCGCCAGATCGGTGCCTCGTCGCCGTCGTGGACGAGGCCACGGAGCTCGACGGCTGCCAGTCCTTCGCAAACGGCGTGGAACTCACAGGCGGCAGCATCAACGGTGCGCCCCGCCGAGGAGCCCGGCCGCTGCCAGGCGCTCGATCCGCGCTTTCAGGCCGGCCATCGCGGCGGCGGCGGCTGGCTGCGCCTGGCCGGTGAGCTCAGGTGGCGCAACTGTCTGCTGGACAGCAAGCGCGCGGACTTGTCGGGTGGCGAGGCAGTTGTGCATATTCAGCGCTCCAGTTATGGCTTGCCCGTGAACGGCCGAAGTGGCGGCGCTTCAAAGGGACTGCTTTGATGCCAAGCCGATCCTGCAGGATCCGACCATGAGGCGTTGGAGCTGACATGACCGCCGGCGAATCCGACACCGCCGCCGATCCCAGCGACAGCGGCCTGCGGTTCGCAGTGGCGGACTGGGGCTACGATCGGGGTCTGGTGGACGCCCATGCGGCCGAGCTGGTGCAACAGCTTGCTAAGGAACGCCGTCGGGGCGACCAGGCCGAACGAGCACTGTCTCAGTTGCGGCTGGACATCCACCCACCTCGAGGGCAAGGACCGAAGGGGGCCGTCGCCCGTGAGGCGGACACGGCCCAGATGCTTGAGCAGGCTGGGGTGGTCGCCGCCAGGCTGCTGGCTGAGGCCGGCCGGCGCGTCGAGGCAACGATCCTGGCCGCCGGGGCGAAGGCTGCTGACCGGCTAAAGACAGCTGCTCAGCAGGCCAGCAGCCTTGAGCGGCAGGCTCGGCAGCTCCTGGGCGAGGCCGAGCTGGAACGGGCCCGAATCCACGCGGCGGCCACCCGCACCGCCGAGCAGTTGCGGGCTCAAGCGGACCGCGAGGCCCGAGCGCTCATCGCCAAGGCGCGAGAGGACGCCGAGTTGGCCTGGCAGGCCGCCGTTCGCCAGCGCCGGCTGCTCGAGGCTGAGGCTGACGCGCTGGCGACCCATCGTCAGCGGATGGTCGAGCACCTCGGGCGACTGTATGCCCCACTTGGGCTCCTTGTTGTTGATGCTGACGAGTCCCACCAGGCAGGGAGGGGCGGCTCCGGCATCCAGCGCGACGATCAACCGTGGTCCAGCAGCTGAGCACGCCAGGCCAGACGCTAACCACTCGGAACGCCTGATCTTTACAATGATATCGAAGCCCCTGAATTCAGGTTCGGGGCGGCGCGCCCGTTCCCCCTTTTCGGAGACATGTAACGCCGGCACCAGCCTGACGCTTCTTTAGGCGTGCTGCTCCGGTGGTTGGTGGCTGCTGCCCAAATCCGTCGGCTGCTGCGCATGAGCTCAGGCTGAAGTCGCCACCGGGAGCCTGCACGCTGCCTGGTGGCGGCAGCATCGATTCACCACAGGAGGTTCGCCGTGACCGCCTTCGACCCCAGCCCGGCCAGCGAACCCGAGGGCGGTGCCGGCCACTTCCCGGTGGTGTTGCGGGGCTATGACCGCCAGCTGGTGGACGCCCAGTTGGGTGAACTGGCTAGGCAGCTGGAGCAGGAGCGACAGCAACGCGCCGACGCCGAGCAACAGCTGCACCAGCTCGACGAAGGCAACGCCTTGGCCGTCCGCGACCAGCCGACAGCCTCGTTCGTGAGCCTCGGCGCGCGCGCGGCCAAGGTCTTCGAGGAGGCCGGCGCGGTCGCAGAGCGGCTCATCGGTGAGGCCCAGGAGCAAGCCCGGGCCATCATCGATGCGGCCCAGGCCGAGGCAGCGGCACGGCTGCAGGCGGCTGAGGAGCAGGCCAGCGAACTGGAGCAGGCGGCCCAGGTGCGGCTGGCGGAGGTCGAGGCCGAGCAGGCCCGGATCGAGGCCGAGGCGGCCGAGGCGGCCGAGGCGCTACTGGACGAGGCGGAACGTGACGCCGAGGCGGAACGGGTCGCGGCGCGCGAGGAGATCCAACGGGCGTGGCACAAGGCGGACGGTGAACGGCTGCTGATGGAGGCCGAGACCCACCGGCTCCAGACCCTGCGCCAGATCCTCACCGATCAGCTTGGTCAGGTCCAGACCCACCTGGGCCTGGCCCTGCGCGCCACCAGCGACCGTGCTCAGGGCAAGGGTGGATCGGATGTGGATGCCGGCCAGGGTGAGCCGACCGCTGGAGCCATCGAGCTCGACGGCGAGGGTGGCCCGGAGGTAGAGACCGAACAGGCTGTGCCGTCGGACACGGCAACGGCAGCCGAGTAGGCCGGTGCGGGCCGCCATCACCGGTGAGGGCTACGATCGCGCGGCCAGCTTGGGTACTGGGGGATGTGCCTGACCGATGGCTCCGCGCACCGCACGACCAAACAGCGTGACCACCACCGCCAACCAGAAATCTGCGCCAGCGTTGGCGCCATGGTGATGGTCTCCACGGAACCCGGGTCAGGCAGATGGCGCCGCGACGGCGCCGTAGGCACCCGCCTCCCGCCCGGCGTCATCTCGCTCCGCGCGGCAGCATCGGCCCCAGCGGCCATGCCACCGCTCTCAGGTCATCGCAATGATCTGCCGCTGCCAGCTGCGGTCGCTGCCAACCCTGCTTCCAGCCTAAGCCTGATCGCCGCAACGGCCCGGATTCCAGCCAGCAGCGACTGCGTCGCGCCGCCCGGGAGGGATGAATATGAGCGCCAGCCAACCGGAAACCGACCCCAACGACACCCTCGACCCCAAGGGCAGCCTCGCCCAGTTCCCTCTCGTGCTGCGGGGCTACGACCGGCACCTGGTGGACACCCGCCTGGCCGAGTTGGCAGAAGAGCTGAACCAGCAACGGCGACGAGCCGACGAGGCTGAGCAAGCCTTACAGCAGCTGCAGCAGGACGTCAGGGTCGGCCGACAGCTGCCGGCATGGTTTTCCAGCCTCGGGGCCGAGGTGCGTCAGGTCGGTGAACAGGCCGCCAGGGCCGCCGACCAGCTGCTGGCCGAGGCCGGCACCCATGCCCAGGCGGCCATCGACGGGGCCGAGGCCGAGGCGGCCAGCCGGCGAAAGGCAGCCGAGGAACAAGCCCAAACCCTGGAGCAGCGCGCCCAGGAGACCATAGCTCAGGCTGAGGCCGAGCGAGACCGGAGTCAACGCGAGGCGACCGCCGCCGCGGAGCGGCTCGTTGCCGAGGCCGAAACGCGCGCCCAAGAGGCCATGGACGACGCTGCGACACAGGCGGCCGCCAGACTCAAGGCGGCCGAAGACCAGGCCCACAACCTGGAGCAGAGCGCCCAAGACACGCTGGTCCAGGCTCAGGCCGAGCGGGCCCGCATCCAGGCCGAGGCCACTGCGGCCGCCGAGGAGCTACGAGCCCAAGCAGACCGTGACGCGGCGGCACTGCTGGACAAGGCACAGGAGGAAGCTACCCTTGCCTGGCAGAAGGCCGCGCGTGAACGGGGACTGCTCGATGCCGAGACGGAGCGGCTGACCTCCTTGCGCCAACGAATGGTTGAGCAGTTGGGCCAGGTCTATGCTCCCCTTGGGCTCACTCTGGTCGACACCCGCCAGGAGCTAGAGCCCAGCAACCGAGGCGCCCTTGAGGCCCCAACCGATCAACCAGATACACCGGCAACCGCCAGCCAACCGGACCAGTTCCAAGACCAGCAGCCCGATCAGCAGGAACGCAGCAGCGAGAGCTAGCAATGCAGACGCCGACCTTCTGCCAGCGGTGCGAACCTGGCGCACGACAGTAAAGCGGATCTAGCCACTGGCTTCTTGCATGTGCTGCAGTTGACGCAGATGCTGGAGCCCTGCAGGGGTACCGGGGCTCCATAGTGCGATCGGCGGTCCCACCGGCGCTGGACGTTGATGATGGGGCAGTACAGGCGGCGATGGCCGACTAAGGACGGCCGCCAGCACCAGAGGATAACTTTCGCTCTACGGTCGCTGGTGACCTGGAACTTCGCGCTCCGGCACAGCGTCTAGACCGAGACATCTCCTAAACAGCAGGCTGCCGGTTCGAGTCCGGCCAGGGGCACCAGAAACCGCAGGTCAAGCCCCATTTCGTCCTTGCTCTGCTTGCTCGGCGGTCATTCCCTGGACGCTCCTATGTTGCGTCAAGTGCTGGTTGGGTCTGGAGGAGCCGGTAGAGCTGGCGGGCGACCTAGCGGACCAGGCAGCGGTTGATCTCGCGGTTGGTCGTGCCCTGGGCGCGGCGCCGTTGGGCGTCGGCGCGGGTTGCTGGGTCGGTGCGGAGCCTGGTCAGGGCCACGGTGTCCAGGGCCTGGTTGAGCTGGCGGTCCCCGGAGCGGTTGCGCCGAACCCGGATGGTCTGGCCGCTGGAGGCGGGGATCGGCGCCGCCCAGCATGGCGAAGGCGGCATCGGAGCGGCAGCGGCCAGGGTGGGACCAGGCGCACAGCACGGTGGCGGCCACGATCGGGCCCACCCCGGTTCGGGTGAGCAGGTCGGGTCGCCAGGCCCCGACCAGCGCCAGGATGGCTTGGCGGTGGTCGGCGGCCTCAGCGGTCAGCTCCCGGCTCCGACGGGCCAGGCTCCCCAGCGTGGCGGCGGTGCTGCTGGTCTCGACGTCCCCGTCGCTGTGGCTCCGCATGCGGGCGCAGACAGCCACCAGCTGGCGGGGTGAACCCACTGCCCGGAGCCGTTCCGGCACGGCCGGTGGCGCGGCGATGACCAGCGCGTGGAGCTGGCGTTGGCCATCGCCGGCGGCTTGGACCGCCGAGCGACGCGCGGCCAGTCAAGCATGACCGCAGCGCCAGGGTGGTCGTCGCGGGACATGCGTTGGTACAGAACGTTCGCCGCGGACACTACGAGCTGGCTGTAGAGGAGCCAGGGAGCCGGCGGGTGGCGGTCGCGTTCGACGAACTGGCCATGGCCATCTGATCGGGCGGAGTCGAGGCTCCAGCATGCCCTTGGTCGCCGCAATGCAACAACGCCCGACCGGCCGCGCCTGCGGATCCGCTCGAACGGGCTCGCGCAGGCGGCACAGAGCTACTGGGAGGTCATGACCGTTGGTCCGACCTCGCCGAACCCGCTCGACCTCGTCGGAGCCGGACCACGGGCAGATCACGCGGTCAGAGGCTTGGGGGCTCCCTGGGGAACGCGACGGCGACGTCGCCCGCGCCATCGAGGGCGAGTTTGGGCGGCCGGCTGCAGGTCCGCGCGGCGTGAGGCGACGGACGATGAGACCACCGACCGGGCGTAAGGCCTGGTCGAACGGGCACAATCAGTCCAGGACCAGCAACGGGCAGCCGGCAACGGAGGCGGTACGGTGAGCCGGGACACACAGGCACATACAGAGCAGCACTCCCGCAAGGTCGCCGAGGCGGCGCGCGAGCAGGACTGGCAGCAGCCGAGCTTCGGCAAGGAGCTGTTCCTCGGTCGGCTGCGGCTCGACCTGATCCATCCCCACCCGCGCCCGACCGAGCAGGAGCGGCGCAAGGGCGAGGCCTTCCTGGCGCGGCTGGAGGCGTTCCTCCGCGAGACGGTCGACCCGCTGCAGATCGAGCGCGACGCCAAGATCCCCGACGAAGTCGTGCGGGGGCTGGGCGAGCTGGGCGCGTTCGGCATCAAGATCGACGAGCGCTACGGCGGCCTCGGCCTGTCCCAGGTGTACTACAACCGGGCGCTGGCCCTGGCGGCGTCGGCGCACTCCTCGATCAGCGTGCTGCTCAGCGCCCACCAGTCGATCGGGGTGCCCGAGCCGGTGCGGCTGTTCGGCACCGAGGACCAGCAGCGGCGCATCCTGCCGGGCGTGGCCAAGGACCAGGTCAGCGCGTTCCTGTTGACCGAGCCCGACGTGGGCAGCGACCCGGCCCGCATGCGCACCACCGCCACACCGACCGAGGACGGCAGCGCGTATGTGCTCAACGGCGCCAAGCTGTGGACCACCAACGGCGTGATCGCCGACATGCTGGTGGTGATGGCGGTCGTGCCCCGCTCCCAAGGGCACCGGGGCGGCATCACCGCGTTCGTGGTCGACGCCCACACGCCCGGGATCACCGTCACTCACCGCAACCAATTCATGGGGCTGCGCGGGATCGAGAACGGCGTCACCGTCTTCGACAACGTCCGCGTCCCGGCCGCCGACCGGCTCGGCGAGGAAGGCCGCGGGCTCAAGATCGCGCTACAGACGCTCAACACGGGGCGGCTGTCCCTGCCCGCCATCTGCTGCGCGGCGGCCAAGTGGTCGCTGAGGATCGCCCGGCAGTGGTCCAACGAGCGGGTCCAGTGGGGCAAGCCGATCGGCAAGCACGAGGCCGTCGCCGCCAAGCTCGCGTTCATCGCCGGCATGGCCTACGGGATGGAGTCGATGCTGGAGCTGGCCAGCGCGCTGGCCGACGACAAGCGTAACGACATCCGCATCGAGGCCGCCCTGACCAAGCTGTACACCTCCGAGATGGCCTGGCTGGTCGCCGACGAGCTGGTCCAGCTGCGCGGCGGGCGCGGCTATGAGACGGCCACCTCGCTGGCCGCCCGCGGCGAGCGCCCGGTCGGCGCCGAGCAGAGTCTGCGCGACCTGCGGATCAACCGTGTCTTCGAGGGCTCGACCGAGATCATGCACCTGTTCATCGCCCGCGAGGCGGTCGACCAGCACCTCTCGGTCGCCGGCGGCCTGATCGACCCGGAGACCGGCCTCGCCGGCAAGGCCAGGGCGGCCGCGTCGGCCAGCCGCTTCTACGCCCGCTGGCTGCCCCAGCTGGCCGTCGGCAAGGGGTACGTCCCCAGCGGCTTCGAGGAGTTCGGTCGGCTCGCCACGCACCTGCGCTTCGTGGAGCGGGCCAGCCGGCGGCTCGCCCGCTCGACCTTCTACGGCATGGCCCGCTGGCAGGGCCGGCTGGAGCGCAAGCAGCGGTTCCTGGGCCGGATCGTCGACATCGGCGCGGAGCTGTTCGCGATCAGCGCCACCTGCGTGCGGACCCAGATGCTGGTCGACGACCGCGCGCCCGCGGCCGAGGAGGCGGTCGAGCTGGCCGAGCTGTTCTGCCGGGGCGCCCGCCGCCGGGTCGAGCGGCTCTTCCACGACCTGTGGGCCAACGACGACACCGGCGACTACGCGGCCGCCCAACGCGTCCTGCGCGGCGACTACACCTGGCTGGAGGCGGGCATCATCGACCCCTCCGGCGACGGCCCGATGATCCCCGAGCGGGTCGCGGCCGGGCAGCCCGCCCAGGAGGCGGCGGGCGTGCAGCCCGGCGACCAGGTCAAGCTCGGCGCCAGCAGATAGCGGCCAGTCGCCCTATCCCGACCCGCCCGATGTCGGGTGGACGGCCCGGGCGTCGGCCAGGTACCGGGGGACCAGCCGCTGGTACTCGCCGGCGGCGGTGCGGCCCCACTGCTTCGCCCTGCCGGACAGCTCGCGCTTGACCCGGGCCGGGGCGCCGGCGGCCAGCACCTCGGGGGGGATCCGCGCGTCCTCGGCGACCACGCTCCCGGCCG
>JASLBL010000348.1 GCA_030146615.1 Actinomycetes bacterium | reverse complement strand
TGTGGGGCTGCGAGGCAAGATTTCTGGCAGATGCTGGCAAGTGAGAGCCACCCTCGTTGTGATCCTGGACGCGCTGACAGGCAGTCACAACCTCCTCGGCGCCACCAGGGCGACCCATCGCGTCGAACGGCACCGCGGTCTGCTGGTAGCGGCGCTGGAAGGCCAGCAGCCGCCGCTGGACCTCAACGAGATCCAGGAAGTCGTTGGGGGTCAGGACCTTGCGGTGCACGATCGAGAAGTAGATCTCGATCTGGTTCAGCCAGGAGGCGTGCACGGGCAGGTGGACCAGGGTCAGGTTCGGCCAGGTGCCTTGGAGCCGGTCGACCGAGCCTGACCGCGGTGCGAGGAGCCGTTGTCGACCACCCAGAACACCCGGCGGGCCGAGCGGTAGGGCTCGGTGGCCATCACCTGATCGACCAGCCTGCCGAAGGGCTGGATGCTGGTGGTGGGCTCGCAGCGGCCGAACAGCCGTGCTTGGTGCACATCCCAGGCCGCCAGATAGGCCAGCGCCCCGCCGCGCTCGTACTCGTGCTCGACCCGCATGGTGCGGGCCACCCCGGGCGGCAGGGTGGGGTGGCATCGGCAGCGGGCCTGGATAGAGGTCTTCTCATCGGCCGAGATGACGAACTCGCCCGGCTCCAAGCGCCGCCCCTGGAAGCGGCGGGCGTACAGCTCCAGCACCACCGCGGCCTTGGCGGCGAAGTCGGGATCGCGGGGAAGATCCAGGAGCGGTGCCGCCAGGGCTTCAGCGCATCCTCGTTCAGCCAGCGCCACAGCGTGGAGACCGAGACGTCGTCGACCAGGCCGCTGGTGATGACCTCCTCGCGCAGCTCGGCCAGGCTCCAGCGGCCAAGCGGGACGGCCCTGGTGGCCGGCAGCTCACCGGCGATCGCCTTGACCTCCACGACCACCGCCGAGGGGGAAGCGGCGCGGCCGGCCCGGCCGCTTGCGATCCCCCAACCCGGCAAGGCCCGCTTCGACAAAGCGTTTGCGCCACTTCGAGACGGTGTTGACCGCCACCCCCAGCCGCCCGGCGATCTGGGTGTTCTGTTGGCCATCGGCGGCGGCCAGCACGATCCTGGCCCGCACCAGCTCCCGTTGCTGGGCGGTCGGCCGGCGCACCCGGCCCTCCAGCACCCGCCGCTGGCTGGCGGTCAGGGTGACCGCAAACGGGCTCGGGCGGCTCACGAGTGGCTGACCACCAGCAGCCCAGCCGGCGTGGTGGCCGCCCCAACGCCGACCGCGACCGCTTCCAGCAGGCTGGCCTTGAGCAGCTCGGTGGAGCGGCTGGCCTGCTCGACCGCCACCGCCGCAGCCACCTCCGCCGACACCCGCCCGGCGTCGCGCAACCTCAGCACTGCCCGGACCAGCCCGGCCCGCACCAGTGGGGTGTCGACCTCGGCCAGCACCGCCGGCAGCACCGCGGCAACCTCATCGGAGTCATCCTCGGCGAGGCGGCGCGCAGCCGCTCCAGCGCCCGGCTGAGCAGCCGGGGCAGTGGGAGCTGCATCGACACGTCCTGGGTGGGCAGCCTGGTCGCCACATCCAGCAGCGCGACCATCTCGGCGTCGGACCGTCCAGCCAGCACCAGCGCGGCCGAGCGGGCCTGCTGATACAGCCACGCCTTGGCGAGCTCGACTTCTGACGGCCCTCGCCGCACCCCACAGCAGCGCTTCACCTTGCGGCCGCTGCCGCACCGGCAGCGCTCGTTCCGCCCTCGCTGAGCCATGACCTCCGCTTCCTAGGGCGCCCGCCAGCTGCTGCGCCACCTCCCAACCCGAACCGATCAGGCCGAAACTTACACCCATGTAGTTCCAAGACGGAGCACTAAGGAGCTCGAACTCGCGGGCGGTGAGCTGGACCGGGCGGCCCTCGAACACCACCTCGTGGCGGGCCGGGTCGACGGTGAGGCTGCCCAGGTGCAGGGGGGCCTCGGGGCCGGTCTCGGGCTCGGGCTCGGCCCGGCGGAGGACGGCCTTGACCCTGGCCACCAGCTCGCGGGGCGAGAACGGCTTGGTCACGTAGTCGTCGGCGCCCAGCTCCAGGCCGAGCACCCGGTCGGCCTCCTCCTCCCTGGCCGTGACCACGATGATCGGCACCCTGCCGCCTCGCTGGCGCAGCGCCCTGGTCACCTCGAACCCGTCCATGCCGGGCAGCATCAGGTCCAGCAGGACCAGCCGGGGCCGCTCGGCGTCGACCGCGGCCAGCCCGGAGGGGCCGTCGGTCCGCCACACCACCCGGAAGCCGTCGCGTTCCAGGTACAGCCGGACCAGGTCGGCGATGGACGCCTCGTCCTCGACCAGCAGCACGGTCCCCTTGGAGGGTTGCTCGGGCCTCACCCAGTCCCCTTTCGCCGTCGGGCCGACGCTAGCATCGCCGCGGCAGGTTCGGGAGGACGCCCCCGGCAGGTTCGAGCGGGATGAAGTCCCTGGTCAGTCGCCCTCCCAGGGCGGCTCGCCGGCGCCGCCGGCGGGCTGGGCGCGGTCGGGCGGAGCCCGGAAGGCGTCGCCGAGGGCCGGCCAGCCGGCCCCCCGGCGGAGCGCCTCGGCCCCGGCCGCGGCCAGCAGCAGCCCGCCGGCCACGACCATGACCGGGCCGGCCACGGGCGTGTCCACCCGGAGGCCGGTGCCGGCGGGGACGCCCTCGAGCAGCCCTCGCTCGGCTCGCTCGGCCGCCTCGTCCGAGACCCGGGCGCCGCCGAGGGCGCCGCCGAGGACGAGGGCGCCGCCGAGGGCGAGCAGAGCCAGCCCGACCACCCAGCGGCCCCGCCCGCGGGTCGCGGCCACCGCGACCAGGAGCACCAGCCCGAGCAGGGCGAGCGCTCCCAGCGGGGCCAGGTCGTTGCCGGTCACCTCGGCCCCGCCCAGCCGGGCCGAGCCGATTCCCGGCAGCTCGACCGCCGCGCTCACCCTGGCCCAGGCCTGCCCGGACCCGGTGGCGGCCAGCATCACCCCGGCCAGCACGGCCAGCATCGCCAGCTGCATGGACCGCCGGTCGGACGGACCGG
>JASLBL010000316.1 GCA_030146615.1 Actinomycetes bacterium | reverse complement strand
CTCCCAGACCTGGCGTTGGCGGCCAGCGCGGTTCCTGGCTCGGAGGTGCAGCTCGAACGAGGTCACCAGGTCGGCTACGCTGGGGCCGCATGTTGGGGATGTAGCTCAGCTTGAAGAGGACCTGCTTTGCTAGCAGGGGGTCGTGGGTTCGAGTCCCATCATCTCCACCATCACACCCGTTTTCCCAGCTCAGAGCACCTGTGGACCGCCCCACTAAAGGGCGGTTCACGAGCGCTCAAGGGTTGCATACCGCTCGGCGACACCCTAACTTGGCCCCATGGCTGGTGCATCGGCGTCCCGGCCGGACCTGGCGGCGCTCAACGCAAGCTTCCGCCGCACCCTCCGGGCGCAGAACAAGAGCGACCGCACCGTCGAGGCCTACACCGACGCGGTGCGGCTGCTGGGCGAGTTCTGCGCCGCCAACGGCCACCCCCTAACTGTGAGCGCACTCACGCGCGAGCACATCGAGCTGTTCATCGCCGACCAGCTCGGCCGCTGGAAGCCCGCCACCGCCAACAACCGCTACCGCGGCCTCCAGTCCTTCTTCGGCTGGGCGGTCGCCGAGGGCGAGCTCGAGGCAAGCCCCATGGCCGGCATGCGCCCACCGCAGATCCCCGAGACGCCCGTGCCGGTGCTCACCGAGGACCAGCTCCGCCGGCTGCTCAAGGCGTGCGACGGCCGCGACTTCACCGCCCGCCGCGACACCGCCATCATCCGGCTGCTGATCGACACCGGCCTGCGCCGCGGCGAGTGCGCCGGGATCATGCTCGAGGACCTGGATCTGGACGACCAGGTGGTGATCGTGCTCGGCAAGGGCCGGCGGCCCCGCGCGCTCGCCTACGGCCGCAAAACCGCGCTGGCGCTCGACCGCTACCTGCGAGTGCGGGCCGGCCACCCACATGCAGCGCTGCCGAACCTGTGGATCGGCCGCAACGGCGCCATGACCCCCTCGGGCGTCTTCCAAGTCGTGTCCGAGCGGGGCGCCTCGGTCGGCCTGCCGGGGCTGCATCCTCACCAGCTTCGACACTCGTTCGCAGCCTCGTGGCTGGCCGCCGGCGGTACTGAGGGTGACCTGATGCGCTTGGCCGGTTGGAAGTCGCGCTCGATGGTGGACCGCTACGCCAAGGCCACGGCCGAGCAGCGCGCCCGGGCCGCACACGCCCGGCTTGGCCTCGGCGACCGAATCTGAGTACTCGGCTGTGCTGTGCGAACTGAGGCGCTAAGTGGTCCGGATCGTAAGTTCGTGCGCGGTCCTGAGCGCACGTCGGGCTTGCGCTCCTGCCAAGTCCAAGTCGTGTTCGTGCCGCCAGCAGCGGCACCAAGCCAGCTCCCGGCCTGGGACGGGTGCGATCCTCGCCAGCAGGCCACACCGCTCCTAGGATGACGGCGGCATGAATGCGCTCTCGGCAGCGGGACTTGCCGACCTCGCCGGCGTGACCGAGGCCGAGGTCCACCGCCTGGTCGATCTCGGCATCCTGGTGACCCGCGCCGGCGCCGACCCGTTCCTGGAGACCGACGCGCAGAAGATCCGCGTGGCCACCGCCTGCGAGCAGGCCGGGCTGCCGCTGGCGGGGATCGCCGCCGCCATCCGGGCTGGCCGGGTGTCGTTCGCCTTCCTGGAGGCCACAGTGTTCCGGCGCTGGGCGGTGCGCTCGGCGCGGACCTACCGGCAGGTCAGCCAGGAGACCGGCGTGCCGCTGGAGCTGCTCGGCAGCGCCCTGGAGGCGATCGGGTTCGCCCGGATGGCACCCGAGGAGCCGATCCGGGAGGACGAGCTGGAAGTGGTGCCGCTGCTGCAGCTCGGCCTTTCCACCGGCTTCCTGGACCAGGTCTGGTTGACCCGGCTCGGCCGCGGCTATGCCGAGGGCCTGCGCCTGATCGCCGGGGTCGAGAAAGATGTCTGGCAGGCGCGGTTCATCGCGCCTGCCAGACATCTTTCTCGACGCCGGCGATCAGGCGCAGGCCCTCGGCGTAGCCGCGGCCCAGCCGGGTCGACCAGACCTGGTCCAGGAAGCCGCTGGACAGGCCGAGCTGCAGCAGCGGCACCACCTCCAGCTCGTCCTCCCGGATCAGCTCGTCGGGTGCCGTCCGGGCGAACCCCATCGCCTCCAGGAAGCTGCCGAGCAGCTCCAGCGGCACCCCGGTCTGCTGGCTCACCTGCCGGTAGGTCCGCGCCGAGCGCACCGCCCACCTTCGGTAGCGGGCGGCCTCCAGGAAGGCGAACGACAGCCGGCCCGCCCGGATGGCCGCGGCGATCCCCGCCAGCGGCAGCCCCGCCTGCTCGCACGCGGTGGCCACGCGGATCTTCTGCGCGTCGGTCTCCAGGAACGGGTCGGCGCCGTCGCGGGCCACCAGGATGCCGAGATCGACCAGGCGGTGGACCTCGGCCTCGGTCACGCCGGCGAGGTCGGCAAGTCCCGCTGCCGAGAGCGCATTCATGCCGTCGTCATCCTAGGAGCTGTGCAGCCTGCTCGGCGAGTGTCGCACCCGTCCCAGGCCGGGAGCTGGCTTCGTGCCGCTGCTGGCGGCATGAACACGACTCGGACTTGGCAGGAGCGCAAGCCCGACGTGCGCTCAGGACCGCACACGAACTTACGAGCCGGACCACTTAGCGCACGATAGGAGACTTCGGTAGCCCCCGGTTCGCCCGACCTGGATACTGCTCGACTTCCTTGAGCACGTGCGCGATGAGCTCAGCCCGCAGATCTCCCTCGGGAAGCTGCTCCTGTAGGCGACTGAGCGCTAGTCGAATCACGTCCGCGGCCGTGATGGAAACCCCTTCAAGCTGCGCCTGTGCGGCGACCCGTCGGATCCACTCATGCTGCTCAGCGGTCAGCGATGTGGTGACCTTGTGGTAGGTCTTCGATCGGCCTGTTGCCATTCCAGCAGCCTAACCAGGGGACATCTAGATGGAAAGTCGCTGCTGGGCCGTAGCGCGAAGCAGCAGTCACTGAGATCGGTGCGTGCGTTCCGCGGGTATGGTCCCCGCATGACGCTTGAAGAGTGGGCCGCCGGCGAGGCTGAACGCCTGCTCTCGCCACTGGGCGATCGATGGAGGCACGTCCGAGTCGTCGGCGAGCGCGCCCGCAGCGTGGCTACGATCCTGGACCGTGAAGATCGCCACTCCTTGGTGGCCGCAGCCTACCTTCACGACATCGGCTACGCGCCCGACCTTCGGCGGACCGGCCTGCACCAGCTCGATGGCGCCCGCTACATCCGGTCCCTTGGAGCCGAACGGCTGGCCCGCCTCGTCGCCCACCACTCCGAGGCGCGGTTCGAGATCCGGCTCCGCGGGTTCGGTGAGGAGCTTGCTACCTACAAGCGTGAGGAATCGTGGGTCTCCGACGCACTGACCTACTGTGATCTGA
>JASLBL010000251.1 GCA_030146615.1 Actinomycetes bacterium | reverse complement strand
CCCGCCCGGCGGCGGCGGCGAACGCGTCCGCGACCCGGTCCAGGTCGGCCCCCTGCGCCGCCTTGGGGAGCGGGCCTGCCGGCGGGTAGGGGATGGCCGAGGCGGCCAGCAGTGGCCAGCCGCCGCCGGGCAGCGGCCGGTCGACCCCGGAGCGACGCGGGCGGGTCGCCCCTCGGCGCCCCGCATGGCCGAGCCGCAGGGCCAGCGTCGACGCGTGGCCGGCGACCTCCCGGGCCGCGACCGCCCACGGCCCGGCCTGGTCGTCGGCCCACAGCCCGGGTGTCCCGGGGGTGACCCGGCCCTCGGGGGTGACGGCGACCAGCTCGCTCACCACCACCCCGGGCCCGGCGGCGGCCGCCTCGGCCAGCCGCCGGCCGGCCGCTTGGGACAGCCGGCCGTCGGTGGCGTCGTCCTCCCCAGGGACCGCCAGGGCGACCCGGTTGGCCAGCGTCACCTGCCGCTGGCCCAGCGGCGCGAACAGCGGCGGCGGTGGCAGCAGCGTCTCCGGGCGGCCGGCGAAGAACCGGTCGACGGTGGCCGCGAACCCCGGGTCGCGCCGGGTCAGCTCCAGGTGGCCGATGCGGCCGGAGCGGGTGAGCAGGTTGCAGGCGAACTGGACCGGGTCGAAGCCGTCGTAGCGGCCGACGTTCTCGAACCAGGTGGCGCTGTCGCGGGCCGCCTCCTGGAAGCGCTCCACCACCGGCTGGCGCTCCAGCTCGTAGTCGGTGAAGGCCGCCTCCACCGAGTCCGGGTGGCGCTGGAGGGCCTGGCCGAGGGCGACCGCGTCCTCCATGGCCAGCTTGGTGCCCGACCCGATGGTGAAGTGGGCGGTGTGGGCGGCGTCGCCGAGCAGGACGACGTTGCCGTGGTGCCAGCTCTGGCAGCGGACGGTGACGAAGCTGATCCACAGCGACCGGTTGGAGAGCAGCTTGCGCCCGCCCAGCTCGGGGGCGAACAGGTCCTGGCAGGCGGCGATGCTCGCTTCCTCGCCGGCCTGGTCGAGGCCGGCCGCCCGCCAGGTCGCCTCGGTGCACTCGACGATGAAGGTGCTGGTGTCGGCGTCGAAGGGGTAGGCGTGGACCTGGAACATGCCGTGGGGGGTGTTGCGGAAGATGAAGGTGAAGGCGTCCAGGACGAGGTCGGTGCCGAACCAGATGAACCGGGACCGGTGGTGGTCGAGGGTGGGGCGCAGGTGGCTGGCCAGCAGCCGCCTGGCGGTCGAGTTGACCCCGTCGGCGGCCACCACCAGGTCGCGGCCGGCGAACGTCTCGAGATCCGGCACCTCCCGCCGGAAGGTCAGCTCGACCCCGACCTCGCGGCAGCGCCGCTGGAGGATCTCCAGCAGCCGCTTGCGGGCGATGGCCGAGAAGACGTGCCCGCGGGAGCGGACGGTCCGGCCACCGTAGACCACGTCGATGGCGTTCCAGCGGGCGAAGGTGTCGGTGATCTCCACGTAGCTCGGATAGTCGGCGTCGCGCAGCGCCCCCAGGGTCTCCTCCGAGAACACCACCCCCCACCCGAAGGTGGCGTCGGGGGCGTTGCGCTCGACCACGGTGACCTCGTGGCCGGGGTCGGCCCGCTTGGCCAGCAGCGCGAAGTACAGCCCGGCCGGCCCCCCGCCCAGCACCCCGATGCGCATCCCGCGGGCCTCCTTCAGCCGAGCACGTCGGCCAGGCGGTCGAGCTGGGCCGGGTCAGGGACGGTGGGCAGCAGGACAAGGTGGTCGCAGCCGGCGTCCTCATAGCCGCGGACGAAGTCCTTGACGGCACGGGCGCTGGTCAGGTTGCCGGCGGCCACCTTCTCGGCGAACGGGCCGGTGAACGCGTAGTAGTCGCGCAGGTAGGCGCCGCCGGCGTCGTCGTCGCCGAGGGCGAAGTAGCCCTGGCCCCACAGCTGGGGGCGGCCCGGCCGCTCCAGGTCCCGCCAGGCCGCCCACGCCTTGGCGGCGGCGCCGGCGAAGGCCCGCGGCGGGCCGCCGCCGTGGACGTAGCCGTCGGCGCCGCGGGCCATCCGCGCGAACGCCTCCCCCGACAGGCCCCCGGCCAGCAGCGGCGGGCCACCCGGCTGGACCGGCGCGGGACCGACCTCGCCCTTCTCCCAGATCGAGCGGAGCTCGGCCAGCTGCTCGCCGAGGCGCCGCCCCCGGCCGGAAGGGTCGACCCCGAGCGCCTGGTAGTCGTCGGCCCGGGCCCCGATGGCCAGCCCGAGGGTGAGCCGGCCGGCCGACAGCAGGTCGAGGGAGGCGGCCTGCTTGGCCAGGAGCACGGTGTTGCGCAGCGGCCCGATCACCACCATGGTCACCAGCCGGGCCCGGGTCGTGACCGCGGCCGCCGCCGACAGGGCCGCGAACGGCTCGACGCTTCCGTACACTATCCGGTCGAGCACGCCCAGGCTGGCGAACGGCCCCTGGTCGGCCCGCCTGGCCCACTCGAGGACCGCGTGCCCGTCGGCACCCGGCGTGGTGGTGGGCAGCCCGACCCCGACCTCCATAGTCGCTCCTCCCGCCGGTGGTTTGGCACTGGTGCGCCCGAGCGGGATCATGGTACGGCTCAGGGATGCGGGCCGGGACCATCCTGCTGGTCGTCGTCGCCGTCCTGGCGGCCTCCCTCGGGCTGCTCTGGGTGTTCCAGCGCCGCCTGATCTACCTCCCCTCCCCCGGCCCGGTCCCACCGGCCGCCACCGTCCTCACCGGGGCCGAGGACGTCGCCTTCCCCACCGCCGACGGCCTCCGCCTCAACGGCTGGTTCGTCCCCCCTGTGGACAACCCGGAGCACCCCTCCCCAAACCCGGGCTACGCTCCCCCACCGGGGGACCCGGCATCCGCGGGTCCGGGTGAGGCGCGGCCGGGGCCGGAACCAGGGCCGGGGCCGGCGGTGCTGGTGTGCAACGGGAACGCGGGCGACCGGTCGATGCGGGCCGGGTTGGCGGCGGCGCTGTCGCGGCTGGGGCTGGCGGTGCTGCTGTTCGACTACCGCGGGTACGGGGGGAACCCCGGGAGCCCGACCGAGGAGGGGCTGGCGGCCGACGCCCGGGCGGCGCTGGAGTATCTGGCCGGGCGGCCGGAGGTCGACCCGGGGCGGGTGGTCTACCTGGGCGAGTCGCTGGGGGCGGCGGTGGCCCTGCGGCTGGCTGTCGAGCGGCCACCGGCCGCGCTGGTGCTGCGGTCGCCGTTCGCGTCCCTGGCCGAGGTCGGGCAGCGGCACTACCCGGTGCTGCCGGTGTCGCTGCTGCTGCGCGACCGGTACGACTCGGCGGCCCTGGCCGGGCGGCTGACGGCGCCGTTGCTGGTGGTGGCCGGGAGCCGCGACCAGATCGTGCCGGTGAGCCACAGCCGGCGGCTGTTCGCGGCCGCGCCGGAGCCGAAGCGGCTGGTCGTGCTGGACGGCGCCGACCACAACGACTACGACCTGCACGCCGGGCCCCGGCTGGTGGGCGAGCTGCGGGCGTTCCTGGCCGGCGTCCCCGGGCTGGTGGGCTGACCTGGGAAGGTTTGCTCCGCGCCAGGCTGGGAAGAAAGCGGGCGAGACGGTCCCCCCACCCTGCCGTCGACATGCCGAGGAGACCCGTGCGAACGGACATGACCAAGGCAGCCTTGACCCGCAGACGTTTCGCCCGCCGTCCCGAGGAGGTCGCCGCCGCCCGGCGGTTCGTCCGGGGTGGCCTGACCCGCGGCTCCGAGGCCTGGGAGACCGCGCAGCTGCTGGTCTCGGAGACCGTGACCAGCTCCCTCGACCAGTCGAGCCCGGCCAGGGGGGCCGGCACCCTGGAGGTCGGCTACGCGGTGGTCGGCCGCCGGCTCCGGGTCGAGGTGTCCGACGACGGCGGGCCGGCTCGGCTGCGGCGGCGCATCCACGCCGTCCGGTCGGCCGGCGGCCGCGGGCTGGAGCTGGTCCGGGCCCTGGCCAGCCGCTGGGGGGTGCGGGAGAGCTCGGCCGGGCGGACGATCTGGTTCGAGGTCGACATCACCGGCGGATGACCGTCCGGTCCAGGACGGTGTCGTCGGAGGCGACCGCGGTCACGGCCAGGGAGCCGTCGCGGACCTCGACCGCGGTGAAGTGGTGGCGGCGGGCCTCGGCCACCTGGGTCGGCGTGCCGGCCGGGCAGTCGTCGTCGAGCGGGTACAGCGGCTTGCCGCCGCCGCCGGTGACCACGTAGGTCACCCCCGCCGGGGAGGAGAACCGCTGGTAGTTGTGGTCGTGGCCGTTGAGGACGAGGGCCACCCGGTGCCGCTCCAGCACCGGCCCCCAGCGCCTGGTGACCTCCTCGGTCGAGTCGTGACGGCTGCACGACCAGGCCGGGTGGTGGAACACGACCACCCGCAGGGGCGGGCCCGGGCCGGCCAGCTGGCGCTCCAGCCAGTCCGCCTGGGCCTGGTCGACCCGGTTGCTGTCCAGCAGCAGCAGCTGCACCCCGGGCAGCTGCTTGGCGTACGGGTGGTCGGGCAGGCCGAGGTGGCGGAGCTGCTCGTCGCCGTGGCCGGCGGTGACGTCGTGGTTGCCGAGCGTCACCCACAGGGGCCGCGAGCGCCGCAGATCGGCGTACGGCCGGTCCAGCTGGGCGGCGAACTGCTCCGGCTCGCCCCGCTCGTAGACGTTGTCGCCGGTGGTCACCAGAGCGTCCACCCGGTGCCTGGCCGCCCAGCGCTCCATGGCGTCGGCCACCGCCTCCTGGGCCGGCCCGCCGCCGAAGTCGCCGAAGGCCACGAACCCGGAGCGGACCGGCCCGGCCGGCCGGTCCTCCAGGGTGGTGGCGGGCGCCGAGGTGGCCGCCTGGGGCGCGGTCGCGACCGGGCCGCCGCCGCCCCGGTCGCCGCAGCCGGCCAGGACCACGGCCAGGGCCAGCGCCAGGGCCCCGGCGGCGGCCCGGGCGGCGGCGCTCATCGGCCCGACCCGGGGCGGATGCGGACGTGCAGGTGGTCATCGTGGTTGCCGAGGGTCATGACGACCTTGGGCGGGCCGCGGAGGCCGGTCCGGGGGCCGACGAACACGTACTGGGCCCCGGCGTGCACGAACCGGTCGACCAGCTCCTGGGCCAGCCGCCGGTCGACCTGCGCGACCCGGGTCGGGACCCGCTCCAGGCCGTCGCGGCGCGGGTAGTAGACGTCGGCGTCGAGGCCGTTCTGGTGGGAGCGGTGGCCGTCGCCCCCGAACTCGCGCCCGAACCGGCCGCCGCGGGGCCGGCTCAGGTCCCCGACGACCAGGCGCGGGGCGCCAGGGTGGGCGGCGGCATGCTCGACCGCGACCCGCAGCAGGACCTCGAGCAGCCGGTCGGTGCCGTACCGCCGCCAGGCCCGGTTGGGGCTGGACCCGGTGACCGGGTCGACGGTGACGAAGTGGGTGCCGGCCGCCGGCAGCTCGACCCCGCCGGCCAGCCGCCCCCGGTTCGGCTTGCCGAGGGCCCGCGACCGTCGCCAGGCGATCGACGCCTCGGGCGCCCGCCCCCGCTCGGCCCCTCCCGCCGCCCCCCTGGTCGCGGTGCCGGGGACCGAGCGGG
>JASLBL010000177.1 GCA_030146615.1 Actinomycetes bacterium | reverse complement strand
CCTTCCAGCCCGGCCGGACCTCGGTCGCCGCCCCCGTCCCCGACCCGGCCGGCGCCCCCGCCGGCGGCATCTCGGTCGCCGGCCCGACCGACCTGGTGACCGGCCACCGCTTCGACCGCATCCGCGACCAGGTGGTGACTGCGGCCGCCACCATCAGCCGCCGGCTGGCCGCCGGGGTCACGGGCTGAGCCGGCGGACGACCTCGGCCCAGGCGGGCGCGGCTGGGTCGATCACGGTCATGTGGTCGACGCCGGCCAGCTCGACCAGCTCGACGGGGTCGCCGGCGGCGGCCGCGGCGGCGGCGTAGGCGCGGCTCTGCCCGACCGGGACGCGGGGGTCGGCGTCGCCGTGGACCAGGAGCTGGCGGACCCCGAGGGGCAGGCGGGCCATTGGGGAGGTGAGCCGGTAGCGGTCGGGGGCCTGGTCGGGGGTGGCGCCGAGGAACTCGGTGACGGCGTTCTCGCCGATGGCCTCGGCGGCGCCGGCGTGCAGGTCGCAGACCCCGGCCAGGCTCACCACCAGCCGGGGGACGACCCGCGGCCGGGTTCCGGGGGCGCCGGCGGGCAGCCCGGCCCTGGCCGCTGACCACAGGGCCAGGTGGCCGCCGGCCGAGTGGCCGGTCACGACCAGCCGGTCCAGGTCCAGCGGCTCCCGGGCGGCCAGGCGGGCCAGGTGGTCGAGGCCGGCGGCCACGTCCTGGAGGGTGCCCGGCCAGCCGCCGCCGGGCTGGCCGACCCGCCGGTACTCGAGGTTCCAGGCCGCGAGCCCGCGCCCGGCCAGGTCGGCGGCGAGCGGGCGCATGAGCTCCAGGGTCCGCTGGGCCCGCCAGAACCCGCCGTGCAGCAGCGCCACCACCGGCCACCGCCCCTCCCGGCCGGGCCGCCACAGCTCCCCGAACCGCTCGGCCCCGGTCCCATAGGCCTCGACGACGGGGGCGACCCGGGTCACCGGGACCACGCCCCCGGTCGCCCCGGCCCCGTCCTCACAACCCGAGCCGGTGCCGGACCCGGGCGAAGGACCCGGCCGGGTCGGCGATGTCGAAGTGGACCCCGGCCATGCCGGCGGCGTCGGCCCCGGCCACGTTGGCCGGGTCGTCGTCGACGAACACGATCCCGGCCGGGTCCAGCCCCATCGCCGCCGCGGCCTGCTCGTAGGCCCGCGGGTCGGGCTTGGCCAGGCCGGTCTCGCTCTCGTCCAGGAGCACGTCGAAGGAGCTGAGGAACTCGCTGCGCTCGACCACCTCCCGGCTCAGGAAGGCGACCAGCTTGCTGGTCAGCAGGCCGGTGCGCAGCCCGGCGGCGCGGGCGTCGTCGACCAGGGCGGGGCCCTCGGGCCGCACGGCCAGCCCGGCCGGGGTCTCGAACATCACCCTGGTGACCTCCGGCCAGCTCAGGGAGCGGCCGAGCAGGCTGCTGATCTCGGCCGCCCGCCGGTCGAAGTAGCCGCCGGAGGGGAGCTCGCCGGCCTGGGCGGCCCGCCACAGCGGGTCGCTGGCCGGGTCGAGCGGACCCCGCCAGGGCAGGGTCCCGGAGGGCCAGCCCTGCCGGGTCTCGAAGTCCTCCAGCACCTCCCACGGGGTCGGGAGCAGGACCCCGCCCACGTCGAGCAGGACGCCCTTGGCGCCGGGGCCGGCCATTCAGTCCGGCTCGGAGGCGGCGGGGGGGTCCGGGGGACCGCCGGGGTGGTCCCCCGGTGGATCGGGGGGGTCCGGGGGACCGCCGGGGCGGCCCAGGTAGGTGAGCATCCGGTCCATGGCCGAGGAGCCGGGCGGGACCACCGCCTGGCGGGGCCGCCGGCTCCAGACCGTCTCCGGGCGGGCCTGAAGCAGCCACAGCTCCCGCCCGCCCACCGTCCCCGGGGCCGGCGGCCCGACCGCCCACTCCACGTCCTGGGGGACGCCCAGCGCCCGTTCGACCCGCTTGCCCAGCCCGGCCAGCTCGATCACCTCGGCGTCATCCAGACACGGCCGCGCCCGCAGGGCCTCCGGGACCTCGACCCGGACCACCCGCCCGGCGGCCGGGTCGAACCGGTAGGCGAACGCCTTCTCGCCCACCGACCGCGAGCGCAGCTCCATTGTGACCTTGTCGACGGCGAACCGGTCGGGGGTGACCTCGCCCTCGACCACGGCGGTGCCGAGCCCGTAGGCGGCCTCGATGGTGACCTGGGAGCGGTCACCGGTCAGCGGGTCGAGGGTGAGCAGCACGCCGGCGGCCTCGGCCGGGACCATCGCCTGGACGACCACGCCCATGGCGATCTCGTCGTCGCCGATCCCCAGCTGGGCCCGGTAGGCGACCGCGCGGGAGGTGAACAGACTGGCCCAGCACCGGGTGACGTGGTCGACGACCGCCTCGGCCCCCCGGACCCACAGGTAGGTGTCCTGCTGGCCGGCGAAGGAGGCCTCGGCGGTGTCCTCGGCGGTGGCGCTGGAGCGGACCGCCACCGGCACCCCGTCGTCCCCGCCGAGGCGCCGGTAGGCGGCCGCGATCTCGGCCGCCAGCCGGTCCCCGACCGTGACCGGCCGGCCGGCGGCGGCCAGCGCCTCGGTGTAGGCGGCGGTGGTGACGGCGAACCCGGGGGGCACCCGGTGGCCCTGGCGGACCAGGTGGCCGAGGCCGAGCGCCTTGCCGCCGACCAGCGGGGCGGCGTCGGGGCCGCACTCCTCAAGCCATAGGACATGGCCGGCACCGGTCACGCCCGGCCTCGCTAGGCGTTGCCGTCCCGCAGCGACGCGTCCCAGCTCGCCACATGGACCTCGGCGACCTCGTTGTCGCCGGCCGTCCAGGCGGCGTGGCGCTTGAACAGCTCGATGTCGTGGCCGGGGACGATCCGGTCGAGCTCGCCGCCGACGAACTCGTGGATCTCGCCGTAGGTCAGCAGCATCTTGTAGGTGTTGCCGTTGGTGTAGCCGCTCGGCCACATCTCCTCGATGTTCGAGTACCACATGACGGTGTCGCCGGCGACGACGAAGGGGCCGTCCGAGGTCTCGATCGAGATCCACTGGCTGCCGAAGGTGTGCCCGTCCTTGCTCAGGTGCCCGACGATGCCGGGAACGATTTCCTGGCCGTCGCGGACGAACTGCAGGAGGTGGTCGCCGGCCAGCCGCCCGTACATCTGCATGTCGTCGCGGTCGAAGGACGAGGTGACCCAGCTCTCGTCGCCCAGGGGGCTGTACAGCTTGGGCAGGCCCAGGGCCTCGCACCACCCCTGGAACTCGTCCCACTGCACGTACACCGTCGCGTTCGGGAACGCGGGGAGGTTGTTGCCATGGTCGAAGTGCATGTGGGTGAGGAACACCTTCTCGATGTCGGCCGGGGCGACCCCGACCTTGGCCAGCACCGCGTCCGGGGCCTCCCAGTGGTAGAAGCCGAACCGGTGGATCCACTTGTCGGCCGCGAAGCCCGCGTCGACCAGGTAGTGGTGGACAGTCCCGTCCGGCTCCTTGCCGGTGACCAGGGTGTAGACCATCGGCGAGGTCGAGACCCCCTCCCCGCTGTGGATCGGCACCCCGCCGAAGAACTCCCTTGGGAGGTCGACGTGGGAGTAGCAGAGTGGACGGATGGAGTAGTCGATCTCCGCCATGGCCCATCCTCCCGGAGACGGCGCTGGGGGCAAGAGCGTTTCCGCCCCACCCCGACCAGGCAAGCCAGGTGTCCGGCGTCACCGGACAGGAGATGGACCTGTCGTACCGTCTGGCGGTGCACTACGAGACCGTGGCCGCCGCCTACCGCGACCTGGAGCAGGGTCCGCTCCCGCCTGGCCCTGCGCTTCCCCGCTTCACCGGCCGCTACCGCGACGACAACGCCCCCCACCGACGCCACCACCGTCCAGGAGGTCCTCGACCTCTGCCGCAGCGCCCGCCCGACCCCGGCCGGGTCCTGATCTCGGTACCGGGTCAGCGCGACCCGGCGAGGACGGCGGCGTCGATCAGCTGGACGAGCCGGTCGGACGGGGGCTCACCGGGAGTCGTCACGCGGGCCCACCGGACGGTGCGGCCGTCGCCCTCCAGCAGGCCGTCCGGGTCCTCGAGCTCCACGCCCCGCTCGAAGGCGAGCAGGACCTCGTCGGCCCGCGGGAACACCGCGCACACATAGCCGGCCTCTGGATGGTGGTAGCCGAACCCGTGCCAGCCCCGGTAGACCCGCTCGCTGGCGTCGGGGAGGGCGCCCAGGACCACCTCCCGCAGCCACTCGGTGACGGCGGCGACCTCGTCGGTGTGCTCGGCCAGCAGCGCCGCCCGCTCCGGCTCGGGCGCCGGGCCCGTCCGGCCGGCCGCCCTCCTCCGCCTCGCCATCGCTCTCCCCCGCCCTGTCCACGCCGCCGGCCCGAAGGGTACGCCGCGGGGCCGACAGCGGTCGGAGGCCGTGTTCGACAAGCTGGCCATGTCGATGTTCGTGGGCACGCCGCTGGAGCTGGTGCTGCGCGACTGCGGGATCAACAGCTTCGCCATCGTCGGGGCGGTGACCGAGATCGGGATCGAGCCGACGGTCCGCCACGGGTCCGACCTCGGCTTCATCCCGGTGGTGGTCGCCGACGCGTGCGGCTCGGGCGACCCTGCCGCCGGCCGGCGGAGCCTGGCCAGCCTCGACTACGCCCTGATGTCGCTCCAGACCGACGTCGAGACCTTCACCGGCCTGCTCGGCCCCTCCGGCTAGAGGCACTCCCGGGGGAGCACGAACCAGCGCAGGGCCTCGAAGTCGGCCGACAGGCCGGGAAGTCCGCCGGCGTCGCCGTCCCCGTCGGCGGAGGGGGGACGGGCGGCCAGGAGCCGGCGGGCCTGGTCCAGGTAGCCGGGCAGGGCGTCGTCGGAGGCGGTGGCGTGGGCGGAGCTGGCCCGGAGGCGGCCCAGCTCGTCGTAGCGGAGCCCGTGCAGGCGCAGCGGCGGCTCGACCGGCCCCCGCCGGTGCCGCCAGAGGCCGCGGGCCGGGTCGAAGCGGTAGTCACCGAGCAGCTTCCAGCCCTGGTCGGCGACCAGGTGGACGGCCTCCAGGAGGTACTCGAACACCGCCTCGGAGATGAAGTAGTTGAAGTTCACCCGGACCCAGCCCGGCTTGATGCCCTCGCAGCCGCGGGTGATCTCCCGCTCGAACTCGTGCGACCGATCGATGTCGATGCCCAGCAGCCGGTGCCCGTAGGGGCCGGCGCAGGAGCAGCCGCCTCGCGACTGGATCCCGAACAGGTCGTTGAGCAGCGTCACCACGAAGTTGTGGTGCAGGTACCGGGGACCGTGGCGGACCACGAAGGACACGATCGAGAGCCGCTCGGCCTGGAGGTTGCCGAGCAGCTCGATGTTGGGGTTGGCGCCCCAGGACTCGACGGCCCGGCGGATGAAGGACCGCTCCAGGGCCTGGATGGTGTCCGCCCCGACGGCCTGCTTGAGCTGGAAGACCAGGCCGGCCCGGATCGACTCGACGATCGCCGGGGTGCCGCCCTCCTCCCGCTCCACCGGGTTGTCGAGGTAGCGGTGCTCGGTCGGGTTGACGTAGGCGACGGTGCCGCCGCCCGGGACCGTCGGGACCCGGTTGGTGAGCAGCGCTCGCCTGACCACCAGCACGCCGGGGGTGCCGGGGCCGCCGATGAACTTGTGGGGTGACAGGAACACCGCGTCCTTGTAGGCCAGTGGGCCGCCGTCGGCGGTCCCCATGTCGATCTGGACATAGGGGCCGGCGGCGGCGAAGTCCCAGAACGACAGGGCGCCGTGGCGGTGCAGCAGGGTGGCGATGGCCCGGGTGTCCGACACGATCCCGGTGACGTTGGAGGCGGCCGAGAAGCTCCCGATGCGCAGGGGGCGGCCGGCGGTGCGGCGCAGCTCCTCGGAGAGCTGGCCGAGGTCGATGTGGCCGTCGGCGTCCTCGCGGATCACCACCACCTCGGCGATCGACTCGCGCCAGGGCAGCTCGTTGGAGTGGTGCTCGAACGGCCCGGTGAACACCACCGGCCGCTCCTCCGGGGGGATGTGGTCCGACAGGCCGTACCGGGCGTCCAGATCGGCCGGGATCCGGAGGTTGAGAATGCCGATGAGCTTGTCGACCGCGCCCGTGCTGCCCGACCCGCAGAACAGGACCACCGTGTCGTCGTCGCCGCCGACGGCGTCGCGGATGATCCGCCGGGCGTCCTCGCGGAGCCTGGTCGTCTGCAGGCCGGTGCCCGAGCTCTCGGTGTGGGTGTTGGCGTAGCGGGGCAGCACCTCGTGGCGGATGAAGTCCTCGATGAAGGCCAGCGCCCGGCCGGAGGCGGTGTAGTCGGCGTAGATGATCCGCCGCGGGCCGTACGGCCCGTCCATCACCTCCCGGTCACCGATGACCGAGG
>JASLBL010000163.1 GCA_030146615.1 Actinomycetes bacterium | reverse complement strand
TGAGCGGTAGCCGGTCGACTGGATCGCGCTGAAATGCACGAAGACGTCTTCGCCGGACTCGGGGGCGATGAAGCCGAAGCCCTTGTCGGCGTTGAACCACTTCACGGTTCCAACAGTCATGTACTTGTCCCTCCCTCCATCATCTTGGAGGTATCGGTCACGCCGGGACCGTGGTGGCGCCGGCGGCAAGGGACAAGCTCGACCTGCGGGTTTGCGAAGTAAAACGTGAACCTCTGCCGGGCCACGGTAGCGGGTGCGGCCACCGGGCGCTACCACGCCGGTCAGAAGGTCGCGGGGGAATGGCGCCACAACCTCAACCGTCATCGGGCAGATTACCCACCGACGGGTAGTGGCCGTGCAGGTAGGCCAGTGAGTCCTCCAGGTCGGAGCGCTCCAGCTGCTCCATGACGCCTTGGACCAGCTCGCCGTGGCCGGTGGGGGTCGATTCGGCGAGGCGGCAGGCCGCGTTGGGCCGCTCCTTCCCTGCACGTACAGACCACCCCCTCCAAGCCGCGCGCCTAGGCGGTTGTGGCCATGGGCTGGAACGAGGCGATCACGGCGACCGCTTCGATCTCGATGAGCAGGTCATCGCGGGCCAGCCGCCGGACCTCGACGGCGGTACTGGCGGGTGGCTGTTGGGTGTTGACGTAGCGGTCGCGGACCTCGCGAACCACGGGGAGTTGGGTGGCGTCGAGCAGGTAGTAGGTGAGCTTGACCACCTGGTCGAAGCTGGCCCCGACGGCCTGGAGGGCCGCCTGGAGGTTGTCGAACACCTGCCGCGCCTGGGCGCGGATGTCACCTGACCCTACTAGCGCCCCCGTGGGGTCGAGGGCGACCTGGCCGGCGATGTAGACCGGCCGACCCGCCGTTACCTCCACCACATGGGTGTAGCCAGCCGGGTGGTGCATCGTCTCTGGATTGATGAAGTTAGCTGTGACGGGCAGTCGCGCGGATGAGGCATTCGTCATGCAGCACTCCCTGTCTGCTGGTCTGATGGACTGACGGCGGCGCAGGCAGGACGCAGAGGAGGCCCCATGCGTTCCCGTCGGTGACAGTAGTCCACCGCCGCACTGCTGTGGCCGATCGGAACAGGACCGTCCCACCTGCCAGCTCTCCCCACCTTGAGCCCGCCGCCGAAGGGCCATCGTGCCAGCCCGTGTCCGGGCCAGATGCCGCCAGGGCGACTGCCCCTGCAGCTGCATTCGGTTTGGTCGCGGCCGCTTGACTGGTCTCGGGATAGCATGCGCCCAGTGGAGGTTGGAGCCGGGTTGATCAGGCAGGGACGGCGCAGTCGGACGACGAGGGGTCAGGGTGACATGCTGAGCGCCTATGTGCTGATCGAGACCGAGGTTGGCAAGGTCGCCCATGTCGCTGAGGCGCTCGCCAAGGTTGATGGGGTGGAGATGGCTGAGGACGTCGCCGGCCCCTACGACGTCATCGCCAGGGTGGAGGCGCCCGGTCTCGATGAGCTCGGCAGGCTGATCGTCTTCCGGATTCAGGTCTTGGACGGCGTCACTCGCACCCTGACCTGCATGGTGCTGCGCCGGTAGGTGCATGCGACCGAGCGGGTCTCCCTTGGGCGCGATCGGACCAGGCACCTGCGAGTGGTCAGCTCAGGAACTGTTCGGCGATGATCCGCTCCTCGAGCGAGTGGTCGGCGTCGAAGAGCAGTTGCACGGCGGTCGAGGTGTCCTCCCGGATGGTGACCGACACGACGTGGAACAGCTCATGGAAGTCGGCGGTGACGGCCAGTGGCCGCTTGTCGGCATCCAGGTTGTCCACGACGATTCCGGCCGTGTGCGGCACCAGGGCGCCCTTCCACCGTCGCGGGCGGAACGGACTGACCGGGGTGACGGCGAGCAGGTTGGAGCCCAGCGGGATGATCGGCCCGTGGGCCGAGAGGTTGTAGGCGGTGCTGCCGGCTGCGGTGGCCACGATCAGCCCGTCACCCATGAACCTGGCCATCCGCTCGACCCCGTCGATCGACAGGCGGATGTTGGCCGAGTGGGCGGAGATGCGGGTCACGGCGACCTCGTTGAAGGCAAGGGCGTGCGACCGGCTCCCGTCGGTGTGGGTCGCTGCCATCCGCAGCGGGTGAATGGTGATCGGGGTGGCCGCGGCAACGCGTTCATGCAGGCCGTCGGGCCGGTACTGGTTCATGAGGAATCCGACGGTCCCGCGGTTCATGCCAAAGATCGGCCGACCCAGCTGCAGGTGGTCGTGGATGGTGTGGAGGAGCAGGCCGTCGCCGCCGAGGGCCACGACGACGTCGCAGTCGCCGGGGTCGACCAGCTCGTAGCGGGCGGCCAGGTCGGCCTGGGCCGCGCGCGCCGCCGACGAGCTCGACGCCACGCAGGCGATCCGCGGCTTGGCTGCACTCCAGGACATGGCGCTATCCGCCAACGTCGATGAGCGAGTCGACACCAAGCGCCTCGATCGGGTTCTGTTCGGTCCGGGGCAGCTCGCCGGGCGCGGCATAGGTAGCCGTCTCCGAACCGGACGGGCTGATCGGAGGCGCGCTGCGCATCGAGTTGGTCTCTGGCATACCGCCCCATGATGCTGGGTTGGCCCTGCTAGCGATACTCCCGGCTCCTAGTCGCGTTGCCAGAATGCTTGCTGTTCCTGGATTCGGTGCTGCTGCCAGGTGTCGGTCGGGTTGGGCAGGCGGGAGAAGCTGAACAACGGCTCCTCCCCGCCGCTGAGGACGCCCCAGTACCCGTCCTGCTCGTCGGCTGTCTGCCGGTCGTGGGGGACATCGAGCCAGATGTGGACGTCGCCCGCCGGCAGGATAAGCGGCCCGGCGATCCCGTGGCACCAGGCGATGACTGGGCCCATGTTGGCGGCCTCGAGGTAGAAGATGTCGTGCTTGAGGTGGGACCGGCCCAGGTCGGCGTCGATGTATTCCAGCTTCTCGACGCGACGGAAGTGCGCGGGCTGCTGCATCGAGGCGATGACACCGAGGTAGTCGCCGACCAGGAGCTCGTGGGACAGGATCGGTCGAACGTCCATGGCTGTCTGGGCGGGCGCCGCCTCGGCCAGGCTGCGCGGCGGGCTGGGGTCGAGGGCAGGGTCGGTCTGGCTCATGGTGTCGCTCCTTGCAGGGCTGGGTTGCTGGCGAGCCTGCTCGGTAGGGGTCATCGCCGTGCGCCGGGGCTCAGCTACCGCCCGTCTGGGCGTCGGCGGGTCCTTGGGGGGGTGGTCGTCGGTCGGCCCCTGAATGCTGGTCGGTGGGGGGAGGTGCGCGCGTGCTCCAACCCGTCGACCAACACATTCAGACCTGCACTGAACCGCTCGTCGCGGTTGTCGACCCAGACGTGTTCGCCGAGGGCGACCAGGGCGGGGAAGCGGTCGGGGGGCAGGGAGCGGAAGAACTGGTGGAGCTGGGTTCTGGTGGCTGGGTCGCGGAGGCGTTGCTCGTTGACCGAGGTCGGGGTGCCGCTCACGGCAAAGCCGATGGTGTAGTCGACCAGCACAAAGAAGGCCAGCCCGGCCTCGCGGTCACCGAAGCCGGCCGCCTGCAGCGGCCCAAGGAACGCCTCGGCCAGGGCCAGGGAGTGCGGTCCCAGCGGGTCGCGGGTCTTGAGGATCCCGGCCACCCCGGGATGGGCCTCCAGCACCTGGCGGAGCCGGTGGGCCAGCAGTTTGAGCGTTTCGGTCCAGCCCAGGGCCGGGTCGAGCTGGACGTCGACCTCGGCCAGGACGCCGTCAAGGACCAGGTCGTGGAGTTGTTGTTTGTTGCGGACGTGGTGGTAGAGGGCGCCGGGGACGACCCCCAGGCGGGCGGCCAGGCGGCGCATGGTGAGGGCGTGGATGCCGTCTTGGGCGATGACCGCCAGGGCCTCGGCGGCCACCCGCTCGCGGGTGAGCTGCTGGCGGCGGTCCTGGTCGTTGATGGGCGGGTCGAACCACAACGAGCCGGCGGTTCCGTCAGTCGCAGCTGATACGGATGCTGCCGTTGCTCGGGTGGAGGAAGCGGTCTGTTGCCGCTGCTCCATGTGCGCCCTCCATTGAACGACGACCTTGACAGGTGAACAGTGTTCAGCATACTGTGAACAGTGTTCTTAGACAAGTGGATCTCAAGCACGTACGACCAGAGCTGAGGTTCTCTCCAAGCCGCCGCCCTGGACGAACAGGCGCGCGGTGGAGAGCGGCCCGGAGGCGGGGCGGGAGGAACTGACATGACTCGTTCGTTGTTGGTGATAGCTGCAGCGGTTGGGCTGGGGGCCGTGTTGGCCCGCGGCGTTGTGCCGGACGTGACCCGCTATCTACGGATCAGGCGAATGTGACGCGGGCGTCCACCGGTCGTCCTGGTTGAGGCCATCCACCCGGCACGACAAGACGACCCTGAGAGGCTTGCTGATGCCACGCTGCCCGCTGTGCCGATCGGCCCTGGTCACCATCACCTTCGGTCTGTACCCGATCGCCATCTGTACCAACTGCAACGCCCGCTGGATCCAAGACGGCCACCAGCAGCGGGCGATCAACCGGATCCAAGAGCCCACCCTCATGGCCGGAGGCCGCCCATAACCCAGCAGCCCACCCCGACCGGCAAACGCAGGCAACGGGGCGGTGCCGCGAGGAACCGAGAAACGGAACTCGCGATGGCGATGGCCGCGGATCGGCGACTGGACCGCAACACCGGCATCGCTGGGAAGGACAGAGGCCATGTTCATACGGGTTATCCAAGGGCGGGCGACCAACCCACCCGGGATTCGCAGGGATCTGGGACGCTGGCAGCGACAGCTCGCCGCCGGCGCCGACGGCTGGCTGGGCTCCACGACGGGGATCACCGAAGACGGCTGGAGCATCGCGGCGGTCCGCTTCGCCTCCGAGGCCCAGGCGCGCCGCAACAGCGACCGGCCCGAGCAGCGCGAGTGGTGGCGGGACGCCTCCCAGCATCTTGCTCGCATCGCTGTCCATGATGCCCCCAAGGTCCACATCTATCGGAATCGCGGCGCTGACGAGGCCGGCTTTGTCCAGGTCATCCAGGGCTACAGCGACGACATCGAGCGCATGGCTAGCCTCGGGCGCGACCAGGAGGAGGTCTTGGCTCGGAAAGCGCCGCAGATCCTGGGCATGACGCTGGCCGAGCACGCTGACTGGCCAGGTGACTTCACCCAGATCGTGTATTTCACCTCCGAGCAGGACGCGCGGCGCTTTGCGCAGGAGCCGCTGGCCGAGGCAGACAAACCGGCCCTGGAGCGACTGCACAGCCTGATAACCAACTCGCGCTGCTTCGACCTGCGGGACCCGCAGATGCTCAGCCCCTCCGACGTGTATACCTACTAGCAGGTTCGGTCTTCCCTCCCGACCTGGCTGCTGACCCGTCTGCCGGTCGTCGGCAACCCGAAAGGTGAGAGGCGATGCCGATCCAACCAGCGCAGCTTGCCAGAAGCCTTGGCGCTCTGGGCTCCCTCGACGTCGAACAGGACTTGGCGGTGACGCTGCCGCAGGTGCTGGGCTCGGCCAAGACCCTGTTGGATGCGGACCGGGTCGGGCTCAGGCTCATCGACCCGGCCGGCGCGTTGCGGTGGGCGAGCGCCTCCGACGGGGTGATCGAGGCCGTGGCCGGCGGCGACCTGAGCGTGCCCGTCCGGATCGGTAGTGACCCCGTGGGAACGCTGGATGTCTACGTCACCGCCCCAAGGGAGTGGGACGACAGTGCCGCGGCCGCCCTGCAGGCCTATGCCGGGCTGGTCGCCAGCCTGCTGGTGGCCGCGGTGACGGCGCGGGTCACGGGCCGGCTGGCCGACCAGTTGGAGGGGGCCTTGGAGCACCGGTCGCTGATCGAGCGGGCCGTGCTGGCCATCGTCGACCGTGAAGGCCTGGATGCGACGGCCGCGTTCGAGTGGCTGGGAACGGCGGCCAAATCCTCCGGGTGTGCTGTGGTCGCCGTGGCTCGTGCGGTGCTTGGTGGGGCGCCGCTCCCCTCGGACCGGCTCGCCTCGGCCAAGGCGCAGCGGCGTGAAGCCACTGACCGCGAGATCGCGGTGCACCGCCGGAACTCCGAGTCGCACGAGGGCGAGGCCCGACGGTACGAGCGGCGCGGCCACCCTGGCCGAGCGCAGACCGAGCGTCTGCAGGCGGCCGCCGCGCGTGGCCGGATCATCGACGCCGAAGCCGAACGGCGCCGCGCCGACAACGCACCCTAAGAGCCTGTTCCGACCTTCGACCGGCTCTTGTCGCTCGCGCTGGTCATGGCCATGATCCGCGGCCATGACCACTATCGAGACCCTTGTTCCTGACACCCTCTGGCAGGCCATCCAGCCCCTGCTGCCCGCTCCACCTCCCCGCTATGGCGGCCGCCCCCGCGTTGATGACCGCGCCGCGTTGGCCGGCATCGTCTATCAGCTGCGCGCTGGTATCCCCTGGCGGCTGCTGCCTGCCCGCCAGCTCGGCTGCGGTAGCCCGGTCACCTGCTGGCGGCGGCTGCGGGACTGGCAGCGCGCCGGGGTGTGGCAGCAACTGCATCAGGTGCTGTTGGACCAGCTCGGCCGCGATGGCCAGCTCGACTGGTCGCGGGCCAGCCTGGATAGCGTGAGCGTGCGCGCCAAGCGGGGGGCGAGCTGACCGGCCCGAACCCGACAGACCGGGCAAGCCCGGGTCCAAGTACCACCTGCTGGTCGACCGCGGTGGCATTCCATTGGCGGTCGGGCTGTCGGCGGCGAACACGCATGACTCCATGCTGCTGGAGGCCATGGTGGACGCCGTCGCGCCGGTCAAGAGGCCCCGCGCGCGCCCTGGCCGACCCCGCAGGCGACCGGCCAAGCTGCACGCTGACTAGACATCCCATGCGGTTAGGCGTCAAGCCGGGGCCGGCGATTCGTCCCGTTGAGGTGGGCGAATGCGGTGTGCTGTTGGTAGGGCTGGTGAGTTTGCCGGCAGTGGTGGAGGCAGCCGAGCAGTCGGTTGAATAGGTTGCGGAGGGCGGCCGCGTGGGCGTCGCCGGCGGCCCGCCGCCGCTGGTAGTGAGCGTGCGCGCCGGGTGAGGCGGTCAG
>JASLBL010000122.1 GCA_030146615.1 Actinomycetes bacterium | reverse complement strand
GCGGATGCTCACGTCCAGCCGGAGCAGGGCAGCGCTCGACGGCCGCAGCTCCTTCCAGTAGCGCTCCGCCATCTCGGCCATCTCGACCTCCGAACCCTCGTACCGCCCGGACCCGCTCCGCCGTGTCCCGGGAGCTTAGTCGTCCGGCGATGCCAGGGCCATGGTTTCCTTGAACCAGTCTGTTCTTCGTCTCGGGTCCCGATTGGGTTCATCTTGACGATCCGCCGTCTCGGCTGGGTGACACGGCTGTGTCGGTCTCGTTACGCCACCAGCGCAGCTCGGTCACGGTCCACCGGCCACCACAGGCATCGAGCCGGAGGGCCACGGGCCGGACCAGCTCGCCTCTCCACACCACCGCGACGGTGTCGGCCAGCCCGGGTCGGTCCTCCTGACATCGCACCGAGATGAGCGAGCGGCCGCTCGGAAGCGGCCCGCCCCGCCGGCCGATACGGTGCTCGAGCGCCTCCCACAACGGCCGGCTGAAGACCCGTTCCAGCTGCACCGCGCTCCGGCAGCCCGCCTCCACCTCGAGCAGCGCCAGCGCGATGTCCCTGGTGACCGCCACCGGCGACGGCAGGGCCGCCCTAGCCCGCCGCCGCGCCGCCCACAGGTCCCGCTCCGTCGCGTCCCGCACCACCACGAACCGGCTGCTACGAGCCGCCGCCCGCCGCAGCCGCTGCTGCAGCCTCCGCCGCTCCAACAGGTCGACAACCGAAGCGGGGCCGGAGTCAGGTTCTCCGGCGAGGCTCGGTACCCCGGTGGGTCCGGGTTCCTTGGTAGGGCTGGTGGATCTGCGTTCCCTGGTGGGTCCGACCTTCCCGGTGAGGCCGGGTTCCGCGGATGGGCCGAGTCCCGCGGTGGCGTTGGGCTCCGTGGAGGCGTTGCGTTCACCGGTGGCGTTGCGTTCACCGGTGGCGTTGCGTTCACCGGTGGCGTCGAGTTCACCGGCGGAGCCGACGAGGTCCGTCCGGTTCTCGACCGGCACCGACTGAAGTCGGCGCCCCGGGCTGCCCCCAACCGCTCGCGGCGCCGACCGGTCGTTTGGCGGCGACTGCGCCCTGGCCTCCCCGGACGGGCCACGACCTGCCTCGCGGTCGGCGTCGGGCGGGCTGTCCCCAATGGCCGGGGCGGGTCGCCGGTGTGCCGGCTCCGGTCGCGGCGCCGGGCCCTGCTCGTCGGATCGTTCCGGCATGCCTTCCTGACCTGGCCACTGTGGTGCCGACGTCGTCATGGAGGCACTCTCCTCTGTTTACGCCCGTTTGCTTTCGTTTGACCCTACTATCCTGTGGAGGAGAGCGCACACCGGTATCCACAGCCCCGCAGGGAGGTGGTGGTGCAGTGGCGCCGAGAAGTCAGGGAGTAACTGCCAGCGCACGCGAAGGCTGGCGAGATGAAGACGGTCGCCCCAGGCCGCATGCGGTGAGGAAGATCTCGAACAACGCCGCCACCTGCGGCCCTGACGCCGCGTGAGCCGCCGCTTCGGGGGCTGCTTGCCGATGGTCGCCGGCTCGGGCCAGTTGCAGGGCAGCCGGGCCTTCGAGGACGACCGCATCCCATCCCGCGGCGCGAGCGCCTGCGGCGACGCGTCTGGCCTCGCGCCCTAGGCCGAGCGCGGCAGCCGCGCCAAGAACAAGCCCGCATGCGGCACCCCAGGTGCGGCCGGCTCGCCATGCCCGGAGGACCAGGGCACCGCCGGGCGGTGGCGTGATCGCATCACCGTCCCCGACGCCACGGAGCGCGACCACCGCCTGGGCGGAGAGGCCGCAGGGACCGTCGCAGGTCATGACCGATCCCACGCCGGCCTGCCACGAACGGCGTGCCGGTCCCGCTGTCGGACGCCAGCGCCGCACCGGAGCCGGAAGCCCCCGCGCGCCGGCGGTCCCGAACTGGACCTGGGCGACGGCGGGCGAGATCGGCACCAGCCCAGGGAGCGGCGGACCCGTGAGCAGGCGCGGCCGCGCGCCAAGCACGCTGTCCACCAGCGTGTCCGCCTCGCCCACCGTGCCGACCTCGGCGAGGGGTCCTACTCCGGCGACAGCCTCGACCTCCGCCGCTACCTCAGCGATCCCCGCCAGCCAGCTCACCACGCCCGGTGCTCTGAGCAACACCATCGCCTGCACCTGCGCGCCCAGTCGGGGCTCCGGTGGGTCCGGTTCCACAGGATCAGCCGCCTGCCCTCCAGGAACGCCTGATCGGGGAGAGGGCGACCGCCGCGCAGCCCGGGTTGCGCCGTCTGGCCCCCTCGGGTCCGGCGACCATGGCCGTGCGGCCTCCTCATTCCCGGAGGCCGACCCCTCGGGACCCAGGTCCACGGGTCGCTCGACCGTGAGCGCGACCTCGACCGCCCAAGAGGGCAACCTCGCCGCGCCCGCGACCCGGTAGGCATACCAGCCACGGCGCAGCTTCATCGCATCCTCGCGGAACGTAGGTCCCCGATGCCCTGGGTCACGGCGACCCACCGCCGTCGATCTGCCGAACCGTGACTGCCCCGGGACCGACCTTCAGCTGGACACGGACCGGCAGAGAGTAGCTGGCAGGTCCGGCCGGCGGCCGGGCACGAACCGGTACCTCGGCAGAGAGCTCGCCAGTCGGGCCGGTCACCTTGGCCGGGCCGACGCTCACCGCGCGCCAGCCGGTTGGGAGCGGGCGGATCGACGGCTCCCGGCCGCCTCCGAGTCGGCCGAGCGTGGCCGTGTCCCTGGTGACGAAGGCGACCACCGCCCGGTGGGCCACCCGTCCCGCCAGCTGGGACAGCGACGTCGGTACGGCCGGTCGGCGGGGGACTGTGACTGTCAGCCGAGGAGCGACCGGCAAGGTGGTTGGGCGCGGCTTGCCCGCCACCGCGATCCCTTCCCGCCGGACGGCCAGGGGTACGACGAACGCCAGGGTCCCGCCGTCGGCATAGGCGTCCGCGCGAACCTGGAGGACGTGCGCGAGGACGGTGACCTCGACCCCGCCGGGGACCGCCCTGTCGCCGGCCACGACCACCAGGTCGGCGTACTGAGCGACACCGGCCGGGAGGGAGACCGACTGGCGCAGATCGACCCCACGCGCGGCGAGCTGGCTGAGCCGCTTCGCTCGCGCCGCCCGGTCTTCGCCGACCGTGAGGTACTCGCGCAGAAAGGCCGCGGCCACCGCCCCGGCCAGGTGCCGGCCCCGAGGCTCGGCCGGCACCGCTGGCGTCGCGCCGGCCGGAGCCGAGCCTGGTGGCACCGCTGATGCCGCACCCGCCCGAGCGGAGCGGGTTGGCGACTCACCCCCCGTGGCCGGCATGAGCCCGCGGACGGCGCCCACCGTGATGAGCGACCAGAGCACGACCCGAGCCAGCACCTTGAGCAGCCTCGCCCGACGCGGCTGCGGTGGCGGAGCGGGCTCGTCGGCCGCCA
>JASLBL010000103.1 GCA_030146615.1 Actinomycetes bacterium | reverse complement strand
TTCCAGACGAAACGCCTTCGGGGCAGATCGGAAACGCGGTCAAGCTAGGACTAGCCCCGGCTGGGCCGAGGGCGCTGACGTGCCTAGCGACCTAGAAGGGTTCCTCTGTATGTCGAGCTTGGGGCAGCAAGCCTGGTCTGCTGCTGTGAGGATCTGCTCTTCCAGGGCAAGGCCGGCCCTGCGGGCGGCCGCCTGCGGAGGCCGTCCTCGCGCCGGCAGCGACCCGACGGTCACCGGCGAGCCGACCGCGCCCTGGCTAGAGGCTTCACCTACACTAACTACTTCCCCCGGAAGTGGTCGCGGCTGAGTGGGCACTGTATGGCCTGGTCAGAGGGAGAATGGGGCCGGCGGACTGGGCGGTGGGAGGCGTGGATGCTGCGGTTGGCGGGTGGGCAGGTCGAGTCGTTGTTGGATGAGCTGCTGCCGGTTGAGGTCCGGGAGCTGCCGGCGGAGCTGGCCACGCTGGACCGGCTGCTGGCCGATCCGCGGCTGCTGGCCCCGATCGAGCGGGCCTGGGAGCGCGCCGCTTTTGGGCATGGTCGGCCCACGATCCTGATGGCCAGCGTCGTGCGGCTGATGGTGGTCAAGCAGCGCACCGGCTGGGGCTACCAGACCCTGGTCCGGGAGGTGTCGGACTCGCTGCATCTGCGTCGGTTCTGCCTGCTGCCGCTGACCCAGCGGGTGCCGGATGAGTCCACGGTCCGCAAGCTGGTCCGCCGGCTGGGACCCGAGACGGTCAATGAGCTGACCCGGGTGGTGATCGGCAAGGCCCAGCGCGAGGCCCGGTTTGTGGCCCGCGCCGTGCGGATCGACTCGACCGTGGTCGAGGCAGACATCCGCTACCCGACCGACGCGGGGCTGGCTTTGCAGGGCGCGCGGGTGCTGGCTCGCGAGGCCGCAGACTCCGCGGTCGGCTGCGTGGGGCGACGGTGCGGGTCGTGGATCGTTCGCGGCAGCTCGGCAAGACGGTGCGGGCGATCTCCCGGACGTTGGCCCGGCGCACCGGTCAGCGGCGAGAGGACGTCATGAAGCTGAACGCCAAGGCAGGCCGGACGCTGGCCCGCTCGATCGGTGAGGCCTGCATGCTGGCCGCCCAGGCACGCGCCTCGGCTCGTGGCGCGGGGCCCAGGCCAAGCTGGCGGCCGCGCGGCGGCTTGAGGAACTCGCCGACGGTTGCCAGCGGATCGCCACCCAGATCCAGCAGCGGTCACGGGGCGAGCGGATCGCTGACCGGCTGGTGTCGCTGGCCGACCCGGACGCCCGCCCGATCCGCAAGGGCAAGCTCGGCAAGCCCAACGAGTTCGGCTAGGTGGTGCAGCTCGCCGAGGTCACCGCCAACACCCGCCGCGGCGCCCGCGGCTATCTGCTGCCGGCGACCAGTGCACCCGGCAATCCGGGCGAGAACCGCCTGCTCGGCCAGAGCGTGGCCGAGCTGGACCGCCTCGGCCTTCGACCACGTGAGGTCGCCCTCGACGGCGGCTTCGTGCCCGGGCCGACCGAGCAGGCGCTGGCCACGCTCGCTCCCGCTAGGAGCGTTATCTCAGGGCGTGCAGAGCCGGGCTCCCGGCGCACCCGCAAGCGCCTGGCCCGCTACCGCACCGGGTGTGAGGGGCGGATCAGCCACCTCAAGCGCGGCTATGGGCTGCGCCGTAGCCGGCTCAGGGGCGACCAAGGCCAGCGGATCTGGACCGGCTGGGCGGTCCTGGCCTACAACCTCGACACCCTCGCCATCCATACCGCCTGACCCTGTCCACCACCAGACTGCGCCGCCTCCCGCGAAGCCCCACAGCGAGCCGACGACCTCACGCCCGCCCGTTTATCCAGGGCAAGTAACTAGCGGACAACCACGGTCACCGACATGTCGGCGATGACCTGGACGCTAGGGCTCTAGTTGCTTGAACGCATCCCGCGAATGTGCCTGATAAGGATGCGGTCGCTCCAGACCCGCTTCTGCTCCTCCCAAAAGCCCAGCGCCCCCAGCTGAGCCGAGGGCGCTGAAAGGACGTTGCTCAGAAGGGTTCCTCTGTGTGTCAAGGGCCGGGCGGTGGGGGTTTGGAACTCGGTGATCCTGATCAGTCGAGGTTCACGATCAGCTGCTCGGACCGGGTCAGCCCTGGTCTGGCAAGCACCGACAAGGGGGTTCCCATGTCAGCGTTCGACTTCGACGACGTCCCCAACTGGCGCGGGCGCGATGTGATCGACCAGAACGGCCATGCGGTCGGCGTCATCACCGATCTCTATGTGGATGATGTGACTGGTCGTCCGGAGTGGGCCGCGGTGAAGACCGGCCTCTTCAGTCACCGGGTGACCTTCGTGCCACTGTCGCAGGCGGTGCTGCATGGCCTGCGGGTGCAGGTCCCCTTCAACCAGAGCCACATCCACGATGCGCCGAACATCGACCCCGACGGTCACCTGAGCACCGACGAGGAGGCGCGCCTGTACCAGCATTACAGGCTCGACTACGGCCCGGTCCCCCAGGGCACTGCCCCGGTTGGTACGAGCGGCCCGGCCGGCCCCTCTGGGGCTTCCAGCGAATTCATCGCGCCCGCCACCGATAAGGTGGACGAGGAGGCCCCGGTGGGCACCCGCGAGGGCGGCCGGCTGCGCCTGCGCAGGCACGTGACCGCCGAGCAGGATCCGGACCGCACCGGTGGCGAGTGAGCAGGCCAAGTCGGTTCCTCGTCGACCCAGCGGTTCAACCGTAGCTGCCAACGGAACCGAACGGTTCTGGCTGAGTGTGTAACCGCCAGGTGCTCGCCTTTATTGTGCCAACCGCCCGTGAATAGCTGGTGGCCTGCTGTGATTGGCAAGGTCAACCCAGGGCTGCCGCCTCGGGGTTGCGCTGCTGATCGATGACCAGGGACCGGTAGACCGCATCGGACAACCGGCGCTTGAGGCATCGCAGCGCTTCTTTGGGTGACTTGCCCTCGGCCAGCTTGCGCTGGTAGTAGACCTGTCCGGCGGTGGGATGGCGGATCTGCACGATGGCCATCATGTACAGGGCGTGGTTGAGCTTGCGGTCCCTGGCCCGCGAGAGCGGGTGGCGGATGACCTGGCCGCTGGAGGCTTCCAGCGGGGCGGTGCCGGTGTGGGCGGCGAAGTGGTGCTTGCTGGGGAACCGGCCGATGTCGCCGACCTCCCCGAGGAACTTGGCAGCCAGCACCGGGCCAACTCCGAATAACTCGACCAGGCTGGTCTGGGCTTGGGCGACGGCCACCTTGATGCGCTTGTTGACCGCGGCGATCCGCCGGTCCAGATCGCGAATGTCAGCGATGAGGTCGCCGGCGAGCTCCCAGCGAGTGACGGCTGCTGCCCCAGTCGGGATGAGCTGGCGGACCAGCGCGGCCGCGCGCTTGGCGGTGAGGTTCCGGCTGGCGCCGGCCGGGACCAGGTCGACCAGCAGCCGGTGCAGCCGGTTGATGGCCTGGGTCCGCATCCGCGCGAGATCTTCGCGCCGCTTGGTCAACAGGTGCAGCACCGTTGCCTGGTCCTCCACGCCGACCGGCCGCAACCAGGGAGCGTGACGGGCGGCGATGGCGACCGAGACCGCGTCGTGGCGGTCGGTCTTGCGGCCGTGGCCGGTGGACAGCACTCGGATGCGGGTGGCCAGCTTGGCCGGGACGTCGAGCACGTACTCGCCCTCGGCGACCAGCCGCTGGGCGACGGGCCGGCCGACGCCATGGGTGCCCTCGACCGCCCAGCGTCGGTCCTCCCACTGTCCGGCCCACTGCTGCAGCGCCTGGTAGCCCTCGAGGGTGGCGGGGATGCGCTTGCGGTCCAGCAACTGGCCGTGTTCGTCGAGGACGGCCGCGGTGTGGGAGGCCTTGTGGGGGTCGACCCCAATCGTCACCGGCATGCAGACACCTTTCTGGAGAGCCAACAAAGACACCGGGAGGGCAGGCCGACTTGGAGCTGGGCAATCCTCTGTTGAGCCACTCTCGGTCGGGTGCCGGCAGGACCGCACAACCGTTCTCGAGCCAACCCAGGGACGGGTGGCAGTGGCGTTTGTGGAGCGGCCTGCCGGCACCCTGGAACCCTACGGCTGCAGACCCAGGGCTCCTACCCAGATTCAATAAGTCGGTGGGGCGTCGTTGAAGTCGCCGCCCCGTTCGGCCTGCCGCTCCCGACCCTGGGTGCGAGTGCCGTTGCCGCGCTGGCTGGTGCGTTCGACCTTGGCCGTTGCCCACTTGAGGGAGGCGCCGACCTCGTCGGCCTCGATCTCGGTGACCGAGCGCTTGTCGCGTGGGGTGCGTAAATGCGCCAACCCGTGTTCCCAGGGTGGTCACGGGCGCGACCCGCTGCGATCATCGGGTCGGTAGGAGCTGATTGCGAAGTCCGTCGGCGTGTAACGCCCCGGTGTCCGGGAGGAACGGTGACCAGACGAAGGCGACAGTGGACTGTGGTGCTGGCCGTGGTCACCGCGGCCACCATCCCTGGGGCGGCGCTTGCGACCGCGCCCGGTGACCGGGCGGTCGAACCGCGGCTGGTGGCGCGGGCCGTGCTGCCAGCCGACACCTTTGCGGACGGGCCGCCCTCGGGGTCGGCGATCGGGCCAGGACCGATCAACGGCCGTACGCCCCCGTTCCCGAGCCAGCCCGTGCAGGGGTTCTCGGCTCTGATCGGCAGCGGCCGAGCAGGGGTGTACCTGGCCCTGTCCGACAACGGGTACGGCGCCAAGGCCAACTCGGCCGACTTCCTGCTACGGGCCTACCGGATCCGGCCGCGCTGGGAGCGAGCAGGCGGCGGGCCAGGCACTGTCGAGGTGCTCGGCTTCGTCCAGTTCCGGGATCCGGACCACCGGGTCGCCTGGCCGATCGTCAACCAGGAAACCGACGAGCGATTGCTCACCGGGGCCGACTTCGACCCCGAGTCGATCCGTCGGGCGCCCGACGGCACCTACTGGGTCGGTGACGAGTTCGGGCCGTTCCTGCTGCACTTCTCGGCCGGCGGGGTGCTGCTGGAGGCGCCCGTCCCCTTCCCAGTACCCAAGCGCCTGGCGGCCTACGGCAAGGGCCAGGACGAGGTCCGCTCGCCCGACAACCCGGCCTTCTTCGGCCTGCCCGACGACGCCGCCCGGGTGGCCGCCGCCAACCTGCCCCGCAGCCGGGGCATCGAAGGCATGGCTTTGTCCCGCGACGGCCGCATCCTCTATCCCAGCCTGGAGGGCGCCCTAGTCGCCGACCCCAACCAGAACCGCCGCGTGCTGTACGCCTACGACCTGGCAGAGCGGCGCTTCCGGAACTGGACGGCCGACTACTTCACCGACGCCCCCGGCAACGCCATCGGCGACCTGACCGCGGCCAGCCGCGACGTCCTGCTGATCATCGAGCGCGACAACCTCCAGGGCGACGAGGCGGCCACCAAGCGCATCTACGAGCTCGAGATCGACCGCCTGCGTGGCCGGGCGATCCCCAAGACCTTCCTGGTCGACCTGCTGCACATCGCCAACCCGCACCTGATCGGCGGCCCGGCCCAGCCGGGTACGATCGGCCTCGGCGACCCCTTCGCCTTCCCGTTCCAGACCATCGAGAGCGTGCTCGTGCTGAACCGCCGCACCCTGGTCGTCGCCAACGACAACAACTACCCCTTCTCCAGCGGTCGCCGTCCGGGGGAGCCGGACGACAACGAGCTGATCCAGGTCCGCCTGCCCCGGCGTCTGCCGTCGGGCTAGAACCCCACACTTATCCGAGCTGGCTCGTCGCGCTGACGCCTGGTCGGAACAGGCGGTTGGGTTCGAACCACTCCCGTGCGCGGTCAAGCCGGTCCGGGCGGTGGGAGCGTGCCGCCGGGCTCTGTCGGGCGGGTGATGGGTGCGCTGCGGGACGGCGGCACACCCCGAGCGGTGGGGCTGCGCACGTGCTCGGGGAGGACGCCGAGGCCGATGAGGCGGGCCGGGATCGCCTGCAGGATCGGGTAGCGGCGCAGCCCCCGCAGGACCAGGGGTGGCTGGGACGGGAGGCGGCCGGCCAGCAGGGGGGAGAGGAAGTAGTCCTGGATGGCGCGCTGGCCCCGCTGGACCAGCACGGTGGGCAGGGTGCGGCGAAGCTGGACCCGCGCCAGGTGCCAGGTCGATAGGGTGCCGTCGCCGAGGGGGCGGGCGAGGAGGTTGGCGGTGGCGACGGCGTCGTGGACGGCCATGTTGATCCCGACCCCGCCGATGGGGGACATGGCGTGGGCGGCGTCGCCGATGCACAGCAGCCCTGGCCGGAACCAGCGTCGCAGCCGGTCGACCTGCACCCGCAGCGTCCGCACGTCGTCCCAGGTGCGCAGCTCACCGACCCGGTCGGCCAGGAGTGGGACCAGCTCGGCGACCGAGGTGCGGAAGCGCTCCAGCCCCTGCTCGCGGATCTCGCCGGCCGCGTCCTTGCCGATGACGTAGGCGATCTGCCAGTAGTCGCCCCGGTCGATCAGGACCATCAGGTGGCCCGTGGCCAGCCGGCCAAAGCTCTGCGGCCGGTCGGTGGGCCGCTTGGGCAGGCGGAACCACAGCACGTCGATGGGCGCCCCGAACTCGGTCGGGCGCAGCCCGGCCGAGCGGCGCAGGTCCGAGCCGCGGCCGTCGGCGGCCACGGTCAGGCGCGCGCGGACCTGGTGGGTCGCCCCATCCTGGTCACGGTAGGTCACGCCCACCACCCGCCCGGCCTCCTGGAGCACCTCGAGCGCCTCGGCCCGCATGCGCAGCTGGAACCAGGGCAGCCGCCTGGCCTGGTCGACGACGAAGTCGAGGAAATCCCACTGGGGCATGAAGGCGAGAAACCGGTAGGGGCCCGGCAGCCGCCCGAAGTCGGCCAGGGTGAAGTCGCCGTAGTCGGTGGTGACGCGCAGCACCGCCGACTTCTGGTGGGGAAGGTCCAGCAGCTGCTCGGCCAGGCCGAGCTCGTCGAACAGCCGCAGGGTGGACGGGTGCAGGGTGTCGCCGCGGAAGTCACGCAGGAAGTCGGCATGCTTCTCCAGCACCAGGACCTCGACCCCGGCCCGGGCCAGCAACAGCCCCAGCATGGCCCCGGCCGGGCCACAGCCGGCGATGCAGCAGGCGACCTCGGTCCGCAGGATCTGGTCCGTCGGCCCGTCCCCAGACGACAGCTGCTCCATCCAGCCTCCTCTTCACGGCGGGTGCTGCGACGTGGGCATGCGGACACGCCGCTTGTTCCTATCCTAGTCGCGGCCTACCGAGCGCCCGGCACCGCATTGCTGCACGACGGCTTCGGGGTCGATGGCGTGCAAGCAGATACGTGCTCCACTCCTAGCGCACGAGCTGGATGCGCCGGGACACTGGAGTCTTGTCGGCGACTCCAAAGGCGTTCCAGGCCGTGAACAGGGCCACAGCGAGCGCCTAGGCAGCCCGGTTACAGCATCTTGCCGGGGTTCATGACGCCGGTTGGGTCCAGCGCCCGCTTGATCGCGCGCATCGCCTCTGTCGCCTCGCCCAGCTCCTTGACCAGGTAGCTCTTCTTCCCAAGGCCGATCCCATGCTCGCCGGTGCAGGTCCCGCCCATCTCGAGCGCCCGGTCGATCAGGCGGTCGTAGAAGTCGTGCGCCTCGTCCAGCTCCTTGGGGTCCGAGGGGTCCAGCAGCAGGAGGACGTGGAAGTTCCCATCGCCGATGTGACCGACGATCGTGCTCGGCATGCCGAGATCGGCCAGATCCGCTTCGGTCCGCTCGATACATGCGCGCAGGCAAGAGATCGGCACGCACACGTCGGTCGTCAACGCCCTGCAGTTGGGACGCAACGCAAGCGACGCGAAGTACGCATTGTGGCGCGCCCGCCAGAGACGGTCACGACCTTCCGGGCCGATCTCCCACTGCAGCTTGGAGCCGGCGTTGGACGAGGTGACGGCCGCGACGCTGTCCACGGCGTCTCGGACACCGCCGGGTGATCCGTGGAACTCGAAGAACAGGGTCGGGGCGACCTGGTACGAGAGGTCCTCGTAGGAGTTGATGGCCTCGATCGCGGACTCGTTCAACAGCTCCACGCGAGCCACCGGAACACCCATCTGGAGGATCTGGATGACCGAGGCCACGGCATCCCCGATGGAATCGAACGCGCACACCCCCGCCGAGATCTCCTCAGGGACGCCCCGCAGCCGAAGCGTCGCCTCGGTGATCACGCCCAGCGTGCCCTCGGAGCCGACGAACAGCCTGGTGAGGTCGTAGCCGGCCGATGACTTGCGAGCCCGGGTCCCCGTGCGGATCACGCGGCCATCGGCCAGGACCACCTCCAGGCCCAGCACGTTGTCCTTCATCGTCCCGTACATGACGGTGGTCGTGCCGGAGGCCCGGGTGGCGAGCATCCCACCGATCGTGGCGTCGGCGCCCGGATCCACGCTGAAGAAGAGTCCCTGCCGCTGGAGGACCGCGTTAAGCTGCCCCCGCGTGACGCCCGGCTGGACGACAACGTCGAGGTCCTCCGGATTGACCTGCACGATGCGCTTCATCTCCGCCGTCGACAGCGCCACCCCGCCGGCGGTCGCGAGAACCTGGCCCTCCAGCGAGCTGCCGGCACCGAATGGGATCACGGGCAGGCCGTGGCGGGAGCAGACGACAAGGGCGGCGGCCACCTCCGCGGTCGTTCGGGGGAAGATCACGCAGTCCGGGAGGGCCGGCGCCAGCACCGACTCGTCACGACTATGGTGCTCCCGGATGCTCTGGGCGACGCTGAACCGCGAGCCGAACATCCTCTCCAGCTCGTTGAGCGCCTTCTCCCGCGACGAGGCAGGCGGCATCGCATCCCCTTCCTGGCCGAACGTCCAACCGGAGCGGCACGTCCAAGCCTACGCTTCGTCCGGTGTGGCCGGGCAGCGCATACCGGCACCGTGTTGTGCAACGTGCCAATGCCCTCGATCTCCACCTCGACCGAGTCGCCGGGTCGGGCACTGTTGCATCTGGCCCGAAGGTGCCACCGGCGGATAGCAGAGCGGAGCCGATTCCCGTCCGGACGGCTGTCAGAAGTGCTCAAAGCGATCAATCCTGGGCATCGCCAATGGCGTTCAGGTGCTCTGGTGGACGACGCCGGTGTCAGTGATCGGCAGATGCAACAGTGCCGGCCGAGATCCAGGGCCTGAAGGAGCGCCACGGATGGGAGTCTTGGAGTTAGCCGGCCAGAGTGGGAGGTGTCTTCGCGGTGGCGCCTGACCTGCGCCGCAGCCATGGCGGCGCATTCGGGTCGATGGCCCGCTCGATCAGCTTCACCGACCACAACCGCCGGCCGTCGGCCGTGATGTAGGGGGCGACCCGCTCTGCCGCTTCGGTCACATCGGCCCGGTCGACACAGAGCAGCTCCGCCACGCGCGCAAGGGGTGCAGCGATCGGCCATACGCTCCGGTCCACAGCACCCGCGCGCAGCGGGAGCTTCACCATCTCACCCAACAGCCTATCAGCAAGGCGAACGCTCACTCGTCGGCCGCCTTCTCAACCCACGTGATGGCACTGTTGCAAGGGTCGGCAGGCCCGAGCTGGCGGGAGCCTCAGGACTTGTCGGACAACGCCGTTCGCAAGGTGTCGGTGGCCAGGGTGATGGCGCCCCGGGCGGCGTTGGTGTCGGCGAGGGCGTTGAGCATGACGAAGTCGTGGATGATGGCTTGGCAGCGGTCGGTGGTGACGGGGACGCCGGCGTCGCGGAGCTTGTCGGCATAGGCCTCGCCCTCGTCGCGGACCACGTCAGCTTCGGCGGTGATGACCAGGGCGGGGGGCAGGCCGGCGAGCTGCTCGAGGCTGGCCCGCAGCGGGGAGGCGGTGGGTTCGGCCCGCTGGGCGGGGTCGGTGGTGTACTGGTCCCAGGACCATTGCATGCCGTCGCGGCGCAGGTAGTAGCCGGTGGCGAATTGACGGTAGGACTCGGTGTCGAAGTTGGCGTCGGTGACCGGGTAGAAGAGCACCTGGTGGCGGAACGCCGGACCGCTGTGCTGCTTGGCCAGCAGGGTGACCGCGGCGCTCATGTTCCCGCCGACGCTGTCGCCGGCGATCGCGATGCGGCTGGGGTCCAGTCCACGCTCCTGCCCATGCTCGGCGACCCAGGTGGCCACGGCGTAGCACTCCTGGATGGCCGTGGGGTACTTGGCTTCCGGGGAGCGGCTGTAGTTGGGAACACCACTGCGGCTTGTGCGCCGACGGCGAGCTCGCGGATGAGCCGGTCGTGGGTGTGGTGGTTGCCGAAGACCCAGCCGGCGCCGTGGAGGTAGACGATCACCGCCAGGGGCCGGCGGGTGCCTTGTGGGCGCAGGATGCGCACCGACACCTGGCCGGACGGGCCGCCGGGCACGGTGGTGTCCTCGATGTCGACGATCAGCTTCTTGACCGGGCCGGACTGGACCGCATCGACGGTCCTGCGACCCTGGTCCGGGCCGAGCTCAAACAAGTAGGGAGGATTCGCGTTGGCGTCGACCACGATCTTGGCCTGGGGCTCGAGGTCGACGGAGTTGGGCATCACTGCCCCCTCCTCCTCCTGGCGACGGTGCCGGATCGAGCGTGGATGGCCCCGCCCGCCTTCGCGCAGCGACCGACACGCACCGGCCGGCTTGGGACTCGGTGCCGGGGAGCTG
>JASLBL010000073.1 GCA_030146615.1 Actinomycetes bacterium | reverse complement strand
CTCCCTGGTATCCGGCCCGTGCCGACCCGGGCAGACCTCGAACACCCTCACTCGAGGAGCTCTGCATCTCGCTGACGTGAGCCGGGCGCTCCCACCAAGCTGACCGCAACTCGCATCGCGAGATCACAGGAGCACCCCATGCGACGGATCCTGCTCGCGCTGGCCGCTGCGTTCCTGCTCGCCGCCTGCAACCAAGGCGGAGGGGACCAGGAACGGGGCACCGCGCCGGCCGAGGCGGCGCCGAACGACGCCGACGTCACCTTCACCCAGAACATGATCCCCCACCACCAGCAGGCCATCGAGATGGCCAAGCTGGTCGACACCCACACCGACCGGCCTGAGCTGCGTCAGCTCGCCGACAGCATCGTGAGCAGCCAGAGCCAGGAGATCGCTCAGATGGAAGGCTGGCTGCGCAGCTGGGGCAAGCCTGCGACACCATCGGAAGGTCACGGCGGCCACGGCGACACCGAGATGCCAGGCATGATGAGCGAGGCCGACATGCGCCGCCTCATCGAATCCACCGGCACCGAGTTCGATCTTGTCTTCGTCGAGATGATGGCCGCCCACCACCAGGGGGCCATCGACATGGCCAACACCGAGCTCAAGGACGGCTCGCTGCCCGAAGTCACCCGACTCGCCGAGCAGATCATCGACACCCAGCAGGATGAGATCGACCAACTCCAGCGATGGAAGACGGAGTGGTCGACCGCCGCTATCAGGTAACCGGCGTGGGGAGGAGGGCGCCCACCCCCCGGCGTCCTCCTCCCCGCCACACCAGGTAGGCTCTTGCCCAGGTTGGCGCAGCGAGGGCATGAGGGGATCGATGACCAGGCGGTCGATGGGTGAGCTCGAACGTGCGGTCATGGATGTCCTCTGGGATCAGGGGGGCTGGCTCACGCCCGGTGAGGTGCATCAGCGCCTGCAAGACCCCCCTGCGTACACGACCGTTATGACCATCCTGGTCCGCCTGTGCGACAAGGGCCGGGTCGAGCGTCACCGTGACGGGCGGGCCTACGCCTACCACCCGGTGGTCACCCGCGAGCAGTACGTGGCGGCTCGCATGGAGGAATTGCTGGCCGACAGCCGGGACCGGTCGGCGGTGTTCAGCCACTTCCTTGCCGGCATGGACCCAGCCGACCGTGCCCAGCTCCGCCGGCTCCTCAACCGCTACCGCTCACCATGACGCTGCTGCTGCTGCTCAGCGGGTTGGGCCTGCTCGGCCTGCCGGCCTGCGCGCGTCCGCTGGGACGCCGGCTCCCACCGGCCGAGTGGGCCAGAGTCTGCGCTGGGCTACTCGCGGCCGGGGCCATCGTCGTCGAAGCAAGCCTGGCTATCCAGGCCGCTCCAACCATCCTCCGGGCCGTCGGCCTGGAGGACATCGCCGACATGTGCGAGCACGTTGCCCCGGGCGGGGCGCCGGTCGGCATCGCCGCGGCAGCTACCGCTGCGGTCATCGCGCTCCTGGCCGGCCGCGCGGCGCTGGGAGTTCGGCGGCGACACCGCACGGCCAGGGTTGAGCAGGAGATCGGTTGGCACAGCACCCTCGGCGGCCACCGGCTGGTCGTCCTGCCCAGCGAGGAGCTCGTTGCGTTCAGCACCGCCGGTCGCCCTGGGCAGGTGGTCATGTCCCGGGGCCTCATCACCGCCCTGTCCGACGATGAGCTGGCCGCCGTAGTCCGCCACGAGGTCGCCCACGTTCGGCACCGGCATCAGCGGTATCTGCTGCTCGCACGCGTTGTGGAGCGCAGTCTGGGGCTGCTGCCCATGGTCCGCCGGGCAGTAACTGCGCTGCGCTGCGCCGTCGAGCGGTGGGCAGACGAAGCGGCGGCAGGACCTCGCTCGTCGAACCGAGCCAGCGTCCATGCCGCATTGCTGCGGGTCGCCGAACTTGCCGCCATGCCGGACATCGCCGCGTTCACGGCCCCGGACACAGTGGCGGAGCGACTCGAGGCGCTTCGGTCCGCACCGACGCGGGGCCTGGCGGTCGGACAGCGGCTGCTGGTGTACCTGCCGGCGGGACTGCTCCTGCTCGCCTCGGGGGTAGCCCTGGACCACATCCTCGAGCATATCTCCTTCCTTGGACTGCTGGTCGACCTGTGCCCGCCTCATTGACCTACCGGCTGGTTCCACCAGGTGGGTTCTGATACTCAGGCGGTCCGTTGGCCAATGGACCGCTAACAACAGACGAATCTGGCGCCTCTGACGATTGTCACCTACGACGCTGCGTCGTAGGCTGACCGGCATGGACAGGCCCGCGACACCCGCTTGGTGCTGGCCGTTCCCCAAGCCAACGCCGACCATGCCGCCGCTGCGGTGACAAGACTGCTGGTCGGCGTCGCCGTCGTCATCACGTTCCTTATCGGCCTGGTGATGATGGCGTCGGTCGGCATCCTCGGCGGCAGCACCGCCAGCCCGACCGCCCAGCAGGAGGTCCCCCCGAACTACCTGGCCCTCTATCGATCGGCGGCCGACACCTGCCCCGGGCTGCCCTGGTCGGTGCTGGCCGCCATCGGCAAGGTCGAGACCAACCACGGGCGGCTGCAGGCACCGGGGGTCACCTCGGGGGCCAACTTCGCCGGGGCGGCCGGGCCCATGCAGATCGGGATCGGCGGCAAGGCCGGCAACACCTTCGGCGCCTACGCGGTGGATGGAGACGGCGACGGGATCAGCAACGTCTACAACCCGGCCGACGCCATCTTCACCGCCGCGTCCTACCTGTGCCGCAACGGCGGCGGCAAGGGCGGCGACCTGTCACGAGCCGTCTTCGCGTACAACCACGCCAACTGGTACGTGACCAAGGTACTGGCGATCGCGTCCACCTACGAGGCGGCCACACCGGCTCCTTGGGGTGGCGGCCCAGCAACGCCGCCGAACCATGATGTTGCGGCGATCGCCATCCAATTCGCCTACAACCAGCTCGGCAAGCCCTACGTCTGGGGTGCCGAGGGCGACAACTTCTACGACTGCTCAGGGCTGATGCAACGCGCCTACAAGGAGGCTGGGGTCCAGCTCCCGCGGACCTCCCGCGAGCAGTGGTACGCCGGCGCCCGGGTCTTGGACCCAGGCGACCTCCAGCCCGGCGATCTGGTGTTCGGGGCCAAGAACCTCTCCGACCCCAGCACGATCTACCACGTCGGCATGTACATCGGTGCCGGGAACATGATCGTGGCTCCCTACACCGGTGCCGTGGTCCGCATCCAACCCATGATCCGCAATGACTACATCGGGGCTGTCAGACCAACCGCCGCCGCTTGACCATTGTAGGTTCCACGGGAAGATGGTCATTCCACGACTACTTGGCCACTGAATGTCCAATTGGCCAAGTAGCGTGGACGCCAGGCCTGGGTCGCGCACCGCTGACAGCAGCCCATGCGGCAGCCCTGACCTGCTCCGAGCACACGCATCGCTTACCGACAGTCGGGTACAGCAGGCTCGGGCCGTAACGATCCCGTACTGGCGACCGGCCAGCATCAAGGGGCACGGGAGGCCGTGGACCCCCAGGATCACGGGCCCGAGCAGCGACACCGGCAGCTTGATCCCCACGGCAACGCCAGGAGGCCCCATGAGCGAACTGGACGACTTCCTCATCCCCACCCTCACCCGCCAGCTCCCTCGCGCTGACGCATCGACGACGTAGGCGGTTCGGCCGGACCTAAACCACCGTCGGCCCGCCGCTCACGGTCTCCGACCCCCTCTCGGGGGCACTGCGGCCCCTGAGCTGGTCAGGTTCTCCGCGCGCTACAGCCGACATCTA
>JASLBL010000029.1 GCA_030146615.1 Actinomycetes bacterium | reverse complement strand
CGCTGGTCGACGTGATCCTCGACCAGGCCGAGCAGAAGGGCACCGGCCGCTGGACCGTGCAGTCGGCCCTCGAGCTGGGCGTGCCCGTCACCGGGATCACCGAGGCGGTGTTCGCCAGGGTCCTGTCGTCCCAGAAGGAGCAGCGCACGGCCGCGGCCAAGGTGCTGCCCGGGCCGTCGGGCCGGCTGGAGGCGGCCCGGGCGGAGGCGTTCGTGGACGACGTCCGCGACGCCCTGTACGCCTCCAAGGTGGTCGCCTACGCCCAGGGGTTCGAGCAGATCGCGGCCGCCTCCGAGGCCTACGACTGGGGCGTCGAGCTCGGCGGGCTGGCCACCATCTGGCGGGGCGGGTGCATCATCCGGGCCCGGTTCCTTGACCGCATCCGCGAGGCCTATGCGGCCGACCCCGGCCTGCGGAACCTGCTCTTCGCCGAGTATTTCCGCGACGCCGTCGGCGACGCCCAGGACGCCTGGCGCCGGGTCGCGGCCACCGCGGCCACCCTCGGCGTGGCCACCCCGGCCTTCGCGTCGTCGCTGGCCTACTACGACGGCTTCCGCCGCGAGCGCGGCCCGGCCAACCTGCTCCAGGCCCAGCGCGACTTCTTCGGCGCCCACACCTACCGCCGCACCGACCGTCCAGGCACCTTCCACACCCGCTGGTCCGAAGACGGCCAGGAGGTCGAGGCCTGACCCGGCGCCAGCCCCTGGCGACCGCGCTGGTGCTGGTCTTCCTCCTCGCCGCCTGCCAACAGGGCGGGTCGGCACCCGAGCAGGCGCGCACGAACCGCACCCCCTCTGGATCCGCGGGCCCCCAGACCGGGAGGGTAGCCGACGGCGAGAAGGGGCGGATCCGGTTGTCCACAGCCCCGGCCAGAGCTCCCGAGGAGCCCTCCTGCGCCGACCTCCCGGTCCTCCGGTCCCAGCTGGCGCAGCTGCTGCTGGTCGGGTTTCCGGGGACCCGGCCCGGGTCGGTCAGCCGGGGGCTGGTCGACCGGGGGGTGGGCGGGCTGCTGCTGTTCCGCCGCAACGTCGTCTCCGCCGAGCAGGTCCGGGCGCTGGTCGCCGACCTGAAGAAGCGGGCCGAGATCCCGCTCGAGATCGCCGTCGACCAAGAGCCGGGCACGCGGGTGGCCCGGCTGGCCGGCATCGTCCGGGCGGCCCCGTCGGCCCGCGAGCTCGGGCGCATGCCGGCCGAGCGGGTCGAGCGCTACGGCCGGGCCACGGGCCGCGACCTGGCCGCCCTCGGCGTCACGGCCGACCTGGCCCCGGTCCTCGACGTCACCGGGGCCCGCTGGGACGGGGTCATCGGCGACCGCTCCTTCGGGGCCGACCCGGCGACCGCCGGCCGGGCCGCCGTGGCCTACATGCGGGGCCTGGCCGCCGGCGGGGTCGCCCCCGTCGGCAAGCACTTCCCCGGCCACGGCGCCACCACCGTCGACTCCCACCACCGGCTGCCGGTCGTCGCGGCCAGCCTGGCCCGCCTGCACGCCCACGACCTGGCCCCGTTCCGGGCCGCCATCCGCTCCGGCCTGGACGCGATCATGGTCGGCCACCTGGTCGTGCGGGCCGTCGACCCCCGCACCCCGGCCACCCTGTCCCCGGCGGTGGTGGACGGCCTGCTCCGCGAGCAGATGGGCTTCGGCGGGCTGGTCGTCTCCGACGCCCTGGAGATGGGCGCCATCGCCGGCACCGTCTCCCTCCCGGTGGCCGCCGAGCGGGCGGTCGCCGCCGGGGTCGACCAGCTCGTCCTCTCCGGCCACGCCGCCGTCCCGGCCGTGCTCGGCCATCTCGAGCGGGCGGTCACCGCCGGCCGCCTCCCCGAGGCCAGGGTCCGCGAGGCCTTCCTCCGGGTCCAGCGCTTCAAGCGGACCGGCCGCTGGGCCGGCTGCTGACCGGCGGCCTCAGGCGAGCCCGCGGATGGCGGCCACGGCCGCGTCGACGTCGTCCTCGTCGGTGACGATGCTGGGGCCGAGACGCAGGTACGGCTCGGCATAGGGGGTGCCGCTGGCCAGGATGCCCTGGCGGCGGAGGGCGGCCACGAGCTCGCCCGGGCCGCGGCCGTCGACCTCCAGGCAGACAATCCCGCCCGACAGCTCCGGGGCGCGGGGCGTGACCAGCCGCACCGCCGGGATCGCGGACAGCCCGTCCTTGAGCCGGCTGGCCAGGGCCCGGGTGCGGTCGGCGACCTCCCGCCGGCCCAGGTCCAGGTGGAAGCGGAACGCCTCGGCCAGGGCCCAGCGGTGCTCGTAGGCGTGGTAGCCGCCCGGCTCGAACAGGGCCGCCCCCGGTCCAGTCGGCTCCCGGCCGTCGATCCAGGCGCCGATGCCCGCGCCCGAGAAGCTGGGGATCGTGCCGGTGACCTCGGCCCAGGCCTCGCGCCGGCCCCAGACCACGCCGGTCCCCCTCGGCCCGAACAGCCACTTGTGGCAGCCGGCGACCAGGAAGTCGCAGCCCAGGTCGGGAACGGTCTCGGGCTCGACGCCGAGGGCATGGACGGCGTCGGCGCAGACCAGCACCCGGTCGGCGGGGTCGCGGCCGCGGTTGTGGTCGGCCACGGCCGCGCAGATCTCGGCCAGGGGCAGCTTCACCCCGGTGCCCGAGTGGACCCAGGTCAGGGCGAGCACCCGGGTCCGCGGGCCGAGCCCGCGGCGGACGGCGGCGACCAGCTCGGCGCCGGTGACGGCCGCCGGGTCCTCGTACAGGGTGATCCGCCGGACCCTGGCCCCGGTCCGCTCGGCCCGCAGCCGCAGCGCCTCGTGGGTGGAGTAGAAGTCGTGGGTGGTGGTGACGACCTCCTGGCCGGCCCGCAGCCGTAGGCCGCCGTACAGCAGGCCGAGCCCGTCGGTGGTGCTGCGGGTGACCACCACCTGGCCCTGCTGGCCGCCCAGGTACTCGGCGGCGGCCGAGCGGGCCTGACGGTCGAGGCGCTGGCCGTGGTCCTCGAGGTAGCCGTCGGCGTCGGCCTGGAGGCCGCGGCGGTGCCGCTCGACGGCCTCGGCGACCGGGCGGGGATGGGAGGCGAGCACGAACGCGGCGAAGTGCCGCTTGCCCGGGTCGAGCTCGAACTGGCTCCTGACCCCGGCCCAGCCGCTTGGGGTGGCCGCCTGGCCGGCCGCGCGGTCCCGGGACCGGTCCGGGTCGCAGCCGGCCAGCCCGGCCAGGACGCCGGTGCCGGCGACCACCCCGGCCCGCCGCAGCAGGGCCCGCCGGTCGAGCTCTGCCATGGCCTAGGAGACCGCGGCCGGGCGCGGGACCGAGGCCAGGGGCGACTGGCCGAGCCAGCGGGGGACGGCCCTGCGGGCCCACTCGCGGGCCCCGGCGCGGACGTCGGAGAACTGGAACCGGAGCACGGTGCGGCCGTCCGGGACGACCGGCAGGTTCACGTTGCGGTGCATGTCCCACAGCAGCGCGTGCGGGTCGAGGTCGTCGTCACCGAGCTCCGGGATCCAGCGGATCCCCCACTGCCCGAGGGCGTCGACGATCAGCTCCAGCTCCCGCCCGGCCTCGGTCAGGGCGTAGGTGACCCGGGGGCCGTCGTCGCGCCGCTCGACCACGCCGGCCCTGGTCAGGCTGCGCAGCCGCCTGGACAGCAGCGCCGGCGACATCCGCGGCACCCCGCGGCGCAGCTCGTCGAAGTGGCGGCTGCCCAGGAGCAGCTCCCTGACCACCAGCATCGTCCAGCGCTCGTCCAGCAGCTCCATCGCCTTGGACACCGGGCAGAACTGGCCGTCGGTGCTCACGGTCCTCCCTTCAGCGGCGGCAAGGACCTCATGCTAGGGCCGCTTCCGGCTCGCGCCTAGTACAGATGCTGAAGCGGCGCGGTACCGACTCGGAACTGGTCGGAGGCCCGCCGCCGCCCCGAGGATCCCGGTGACGCCACGTCTCGGTGTGGTGCCGGTCGGCGCTGTCGGCCGGGTCTGCGACCGCGACGGGGACCGCTCCCGGTTCGCCCCCCACGTGGCCACCCTCCGGCGGCTGGTTCGTGATGCACGCCCTGACCTGGGGTCGCCGCCCGATGCCGTAGGGGTGTGGACAACGCCGAGCATGCCTCCTGCCCGTCCGCTACGCTCCCCCTCCGGGGGGCTAAACGGGGCACCGGCGCGGTAAAGGCCGTCCCCGAACCCGGGCGGGGAGGAGGTGCGATGGTGGGGGTGCCGGAGCAGGTCGAGGGGCGGGCCCGGAAGGTGCTGGACGGGCTGCCGGGGCGGGACGTCGACCTGTTCGTGGTGCGGTTGCGGCGCTGGTGGCAGGATCTGGCCGAGGGGCTGGCGGGACCGTACGGGGAGCGCCATGACCTCGGGGAGCTGCTGGAGCGGGTCGCGGTGCTGCTGGCCGAGCGGTACCGGGAGCGGGCCGAGGAGCTGAAGCTGCTCGACCTGGAGCGCAGCCTCCGGCCGGACTGGTTCCAGGACCCGGGGACGATCGGGTACGTCTGCTACGCCGACCGGTTCGCCGGCACCCTTCAGGGTGTCGCCGAGCACCTCGACTACCTGGGCGAGCTGGGCGTCCGCTACCTGCACCTGATGCCGCTGCTGGCCCCGCGGGAGGGCGACTCCGACGGCGGCTACGCCGTGCGTGACTACCGGGCCGTCGACCCCGAGCTCGGGACCATGGACGACCTGGAGCGGCTGTGCGGGCTGGCCAGGGGCCGGGAGATCAGCGTCTGCGTCGACCTGGTCCTCAACCACTGCGCGGCCGAGCACTCCTGGGCGGTGGCCGCCCGGTCCGGCGACCCTGAGGCCGAGGCGATGTTCTGGATGTTCGCTGACCGGGAGCTGCCCGACGCCTACGAGCGGACCCTGCCCGAGGTCTTCCCCGACTTCGCCCCCGGCAACTTCAGCTACCTGCCCGAGACCGGCAAGTGGGTCTGGACCAGCTTCAACAGCTTCCAGTGGGACCTCAACTGGTCCAACCCGAAGGTCTTCGTCGAGATGGCCGACGTGCTCCTCAACCTGGCCAACCGCGGCGTGGAGGTGCTGCGGCTGGATGCGGTCGGGTTCATCTGGAAGCGGCTCGGCACCAACTGCCAGAACCAGCCAGAGGTCCACGACCTGCTCCAGGCGCTGCGGGCCTGCGCCCGGATCGTCGCCCCGGCGGTCATCTTCAAGGCCGAGGCGATCGTCAGCCCCATCGACCTGGCCGCCTACCTGGGGGTCGGCCGCCACCACGGGCGCATCTCCGACCTCGCCTACCACAACAGCCTGATGGTCCAGTACTGGTCGGCGGTGGCGACCAGGGACGCCCGGCTGGCCACCCTGGTGCTGGGTCGCCTGCCGGCCAAGCCGGCCTCCACGGCCTGGGCGACCTACCTGCGCTGCCACGACGACATCGGCTGGGCGGTGCTGGATGAGGATGCGGCCGCGCTTGGCTGGAGCGGCTTCGCCCACCGCCGCTTCCTGGCCGACTTCTACGCCGGCAAGTTCCCCGGCAGCTTCGCCCGCGGCGAGGTGTTCCAGGACAACCCGGTCACGGGGGACCGTCGGACCAGCGGCACCATGGCCAGCCTGGCCGGGCTCGAGGACGCCCTGGCCGCCGGCGACGACCACCTGGTCGACCTGGCGATCCGCCGGATCCTGCTCGGCCACGCCCTGATCTTCGGCTACGACGGCATCCCGCTGCTGTACATGGGCGACGAGCTGGGCCTGCGCAACGACCACAGCTACCTCGACGACCCGGCCCTGGCCGCCGACAACCGCTGGCTGCACCGCCCGGCGATGGACTGGGACCTGGCCCGGCGCCGCAGCGAGCCGGGCACCCTCGAGCAGCGCATCTTCTCGGCCATGGCCGCCCTGGCCGAGGCCCGCCGCCGCACCCCTCAGCTGCACGCCGCCACCCCGGTGGAGGTGGTCGACCTCCAGCAACCGCAGCTGTTCGCGTTCCTGCGCCGCCACCCGCTCGGCACCCTGGTCGCCGTCCACAACGTCACCGAGCAGCCCCAGCACGTCAGTCCCATGGCCCTGTACCTGGTCGGCCACGACGAGCCGGTGGACCGCATCGCCGGCCAGCCGGCCCGGGTCGACCACGGCCAGGTCGTCCTCGACCCCTACCAGGCCGTCTGGCTCACCGCCCCCGGCGCCTGACGCCCGGTCCCAGCCAGGGCCGCAGGGCCCGGGGCGGGGCTACGCGCGCCTGCGTACCCGGGCCCCCGGCGGCTACGCCCGCGGGCGGATGCCCGGCCCGCCCGGCGCGCCTATCGTTGCCGTATGGAACCGAGCAGCCGGAGCCTCCTGCCCCGAGGCCGGGCCCTGGGGATCGACGTCCTGCTGGCCCTCGGGATCGGCCTGGTCCAGGTGGGCGCGCTGGCGCTGTCGCAGCGCTTCGTCCGCTCGCCCGACTGGCGGGAGCCCGACGCCCTGGCCTACCTCCTGCTGGCCGTCGGACCACTGGCCCTGCTGTTCCGCCGCCGCTGGCCGCTCGGGGTGCTGGCCGTCACTCTGGCCTGCGGTCTCGCCTACGCCGTCCGCACCTATCCCGAGGGGCCGTCCCAGCTGGGCGTCTTCCCGGCTCTGTGGACGGTGGCCCTGACCCTCCCGCGGCGGCAGGCCTGGCTGGCCGCGGCGGTGGCGGCGGTGGCGGCCGCCTCGGCCGAGTACTTCCTGTACGGCGACACCATGTTCGACGGCGAGCCGCTGTACGCGGCCGTGCCGGCGCTGGCGGCCATGTGGTGGGGGGAGGCGGTCCGGGCCCGGCGGGCGTACGTCGCCGAGCTGCGGGACCGGGCCGAGCGGGCCGAGCGGACCCGGGAGGAGGAGGCCCGCCGCCGGGTCGACGAGGAGCGGATGCGGATCGCCAGGGAGCTGCACGACGTGGTCTCCCACACCATCGGGGTGATTAGCGTCCAGGCCGGGGTCGCCTCGCACCTGCTGCACCGCCGACCCGACAAGGCGGCCGACTCCCTGGCCGCGATCCGTCAGGCCAGCGACGAGGCCCTCGGCGAGCTGCACGCCATGCTCGGGGTGCTCCGCCAGGGAGACGGCGACGGCGGCCGGGCGCCGCTGGCCCCGGCGCCCGGCCTGGCCGAGCTGGACGCGCTGGTCGCCCAGGCCGCCGGGGCCGGGGTCGAGGTCACGGTGTCGCTGGAGGGCGAGCCGCGGCGGCTGCCGCCCGCCGTCGACCTGGCCTGCTACCGGGTGGTCCAGGAGTCGCTGACCAACGTGGTCCGCCACGCCGGGGCCAGCCGGGCCGAGGTCACCGTCAGTCACCACGGCGACCAGGTGGTGGTGGAGGTCACCGACGACGGCCGCGCCGGGCCCGGCGGGGTTCGGGGGGGCCGCGCCGGCCCCACCGATGGGTCGGGCGCCGGGTCGGGCAACGGCGACGGCGCCGGCAGCGGCCAGGGGATCATGGGGATGCGGGAGCGGGCCAGGGCCCTCGGCGGCAGCCTCGAGGCCGGCCCCCGCCCCGGCGGCGGCTTCCGCGTCCAGGCCAGCCTCCCGGTGGGCGCCCCGTGAGCCCGGTCATCCGGGTGGTGCTGGCCGACGACCAGGGGCTGGTCCGGGCCGGGTTCCGGGCGCTGCTGGACGACGCCGGCGACATCGAGGTCGTCGGCGAGGCCGGCGACGGGGAAGCCGCGGTCGCCCTGGCCCGGTCGGCCCGGCCCGACGTGATCCTGATGGACATCCGCATGCCGGTGATGGACGGGCTGGAGGCGACCCGCCGGATCGTCGCCGACGAGCTCCTGGCCGGGGTCCGGGTGCTGGTGCTGACCACCTTCGAGCTCGACGAGTACGTGTTCGAGGCCCTGGCCTCGGGGGCCAGCGGCTTTCTGCTCAAGAACACCGACCCGGAGGAGCTGCTGCGGGCGGTCCGGGTCGTCGCCGCCGGCGACGCCCTGCTGGCCCCGAGCGTGACCCGCCGTCTGATCGCCGAGTTCGCCGCCGCCCGGCGCCAGGCCAGCGCCCCGGCGCCCGTCGACCTTTCCGCCCTGACCGAGCGCGAGCGCGAGGTCATGGCCCTGGCCGGAGCCGGGCTGTCCAACGAGGAGATCGCCGAGCGGCTGGTGGTCAGCCCGGCCACGGCCCGGACCCACGTCAGCCGGGCCATGGTCAAGCTCGGGGCCCGCGACCGGGCCCAGCTGGTCGTCTTCGCCTACGAGTCCGGCCTGGTCAGCCCGGCCACGTCGGCTGACCTACGCCCGCCACGGTAGCCGGCGCCGCCCGCCTGCGCGGGATGCGCAGCCAGCGAGCCGCTCTGCGGCCGACGACCCGCCCCGCCTCCGGGGGCGACGATCGGGCGACCACCGTCCCACGATCGCCGGAGGCGACCCATGCCGCGTCTGACCCAGTTCCTGCTCCGCCACAAGCTGGCCGTGGTCGCGGCCTGGCTGGTGGTCCTGGTCGCCGGCGGCGCCGCGGCCGGGGCGGTGCCGGGCCGGCTGTCCCAGGAGTTCTCCTTCCCGGGCGAGGAGGGCTACGAGGCCAACGTGGCCATCCTGGAGGCCTACGGCAACGGCGGGCCCGGCAACCCGCTGGTCCCGGTGGTCGAGCTCCCCGACGGGACCACGGTCGACAGCCCCGGCGCCCGCGACGCCCTCGACCGGGCGTTCGCCGGGGTCGCCGCCGACCCGCGGCTGCGGGTCCTGGCCTGGCCGGCCACCACCGACGACCGCCGCCTGGTCGCGGACGGCGGCCGGACCGTCTACGGGCTGGTCTGGGGCCCCTTCCAGGGCCCCGAGGGCGGCGACCCGGCCCTCGGCCAGACCGTCGCCGACGCCCTCCGCCAGGCCCTCCCGGCCGGCACCGGAGTCCAGGTGACCGGCCTCGACCAGCTGCGCGCGACCGCGGCCGAGGAGCCGGCCGACACCGGGGTGCTGGTCGAGACCCTGGCCGGGTTCCTCGGCGCCCTGGTGGTGCTGGCCTTCGTGTTCGGCTCGTTCCTGGCCGTGGTGCCGCTGCTGATCGCCGCCGTGGCCATCCTGACCACCTTCCTGGCCGTGCTCGGCCTGACCGGGCTGGTCGAGGTCAGCTTCATCGTCCAGTTCCTGGTCGCCCTGATCGGCCTTGGGGTCGCCGTCGACTACTCGCTGCTGGTGGTGACCCGGTGGCGGGAGGAGCTGGCTGCCGGCCACGACCGCGAGCAGGCCGTCCACCGGGCCATGGCCACCGCCGGGCGGGCGGTGGTGACCAGCGGCGGCACCGTCGCCGTGGGGCTGCTGGCCCTGGTCCTGCTGCCGGTGCCGTTCCTGCGCAGCATCGGCTACGCCGGCCTGCTGATCCCGCTGGCCGCGACCCTGGCCACCCTCACCCTGCTGCCGGTGTTGCTGGCCACGGTCGGCCCCCGCCTCGACTGGCCGGCCGGCCGCCGGGCCCGGCGCCGCGACCCGGCCGGCCAGGGGAGGGCGGCCAGCCGCCTGTGGACCGGCTGGGCGGCCGGGGTGGCCCGCCACCGCTGGCTGGCCACCCTGGCCGCGCTGGCCGTGCTCGTCCCCCTCGGCGTGGCCGCCCTCGGCCTGCGCCTTGGCGAGCCGCCGGCGGCCGTCCTGGCCCAGTCCGGCCCGGCCCGCGAGGCCCTCGACCGGCTGGAGGAGGCCGGGGTCGGCAGTGGCGTCCTCACCCCCATCGAGGTGCTGGTCCCGGCCGGCACCGACCGGGTGGCGGCGGCCGAGCGCGTCGGCGGGGTCGCCGGGGTCCAGCTGGCCGTCGCCCCCACCGGGCCGGCCTGGCAGGGTGACGGCTCCGGGCTGGTCAGCGTCCTGCCCGCCGCCGAGACGAGCGGCGACGAGGGCGAGGCGACCGTCCAGCGCGTCCGCGACCTGGCCGCCGCCGAGCTGCCGGGGGCCAGGGTCGGGGGCAGCGGGGCCCTGGCCATCGACGCCACGGCCAGCCTGTACGGCAGTTTCCCGCTGATGCTGGCCGTCGTCGCCGCCGTCACCTTCGTGCTCCTGGCCCGGGCGTTCCGCTCGCTGCTGCTGGCCTTCAAGGCGATCCTGCTCAACCTGCTGTCGATCGGGGCCGCCTACGGGGTGCTGGTGCTGGTGTGGCAGGAGGGCTACGGCTCGGAGGCCATCTGGGGCATCCCGGCCACCGGCGCGATCGCCATGTGGGTGCCGCTGATGGCCTTCGCCTTCCTCTACGGCCTGTCCATGGACTACGAGGTGTTCCTGCTGGCCCGGATGCGCGAGGAGTACGACGCCACCGGCTCGACCCAGACGGCCATCGTCCAGGGCCTGGGCCGGGTCGGGCGCCTGGTCACCTGCGCCGCCCTGATCCTGTTCCTGTCCTTCGCCTCCATGGCCGCCATCCCCGAGCTGGACGTCAAGATCATGGCCACCGCGCTCGGCGCCGGGATCCTGATCGACGCCACCATCCTGCGTGCCCTGCTGGTCCCGGCCCTGGTCGCCCTGCTCGGCCGCTGGAACTGGTGGCTGCCCGCCTGGGCGGCCCGCCCCCTGGGGGTCCCGCCGTCCGCTCCCGCCCCCGAGCCGGCCGAACCAAGCCCCGATGAGTTGGTAACCTCTGATTTACGGTAACCTGCCTGTTACCATTCCGGTGGCAGGGTGATGGCGGACGGGGTCTACGAGACCTTCCGGGTCATGTAGCGACCGCGAACACGATCATGTTGTCCCGGTAGTGGCCGCTGGCCCGGTCGAAACTGCCCCCGCAGGTGACCAGGCGCAGCGCGGGCCCGGCGGTTTCGCCGTAGACCCGGGCGGTGGGGAAGGCCCGCTTGGGGTGGCGCTCGGTCCGCTCCACCCGGAACCGGGCCTCGGCCCGGCCCTGGTACCTGACCACGATCAGGTCGCCCTTGCGGAGCTCGCCGAGCCGGTAGAAGACGGCCGGGCCGCGCTTGGAGTCGACGTGCCCGGCGATCACGGCCGGGCCGCGGTCACCCGGGCGGGGGCCGCCCGTGTACCACCCGGCGACCCAGTAGTCCTCGGGCACCTCCATCCGCCGGTCGGGCTGGAGGCCGAGGCGGACGAGCGGCGACGAGACCCCGATCGCCGGGATCACCACCGCCTCGGGCCGGGCGCCGCGCGGCAGGACCGACTCGGAGCCGGGTGCCCGCGGCCCGGGCGCCGCCTCGGCCGGCGGCGACGAGGTCGCCGGCGCGGCGGATGGCTCGGAGGGACCGGCCGCGCAACCGGTGATGAGCAGGGCCAGGGCGAGCAGGGCCGGAAGCGCCAAGGGGGCCGCCACGCGGCGGCCCCCTCGTGCCCGGCGGGGCCTAGGCACCCTCACCTCCGGTGACCCGGCGCAGGAGCGCCACGGCCGCGGCCACCAGCAGCCCGCCACCGGCGAGCGCGTAGGGGACAGCGCCCGGGCCGGACTGGCCTTCGGCGCCGGCGGTGGTCCCGCCCGCTCCGGTGTCGATCCCGCCCTGGGGGACGTCACGGACGCCCCCGCCGTCGTCGTCGCCACGGCCGCCACCGTCGTCGTCGTCGCCGCGAGCGCCGCTGTCGTCGTCGCCGCGCCCGTCGTCGTCGCCGCCGTCGTCGTCGTCGTCCTGGACGACGGCCACGGCCGGACGGGGCGCCGCCTCGGCCGGCCGAGCCGTCATGACGGCCGCCAGCGCAAAGAAGGCCAGCAATGCCAGCCAGGTGAAAACAAGCCGGCGCAGCATCGGTGATCTGAATGTCACCTGCGATTCCTTTCTGATCGGGTGTGCCGGATGCAGGCACCATACGCAGGCAATTGACCGGGAGGCAACGGAATCGGCGAAGCATGAGAGGGCTTTCATGCTGGTGTCATGCAGGTCTTATATTGACCTCGTGCTTGCGAATTCACTTTCTAAATCTAGGCTCATGATCGCCCCATGGTCATCTTATTGTGCTCAGGAATGCTCCTCATCGGATGGACCCGGATCGAGAGGAGCGCGCCATGGAGCCGCAACCCCAGGCCCACACTGGACCAGCCGCGACGGTCACCCGCCGGCTGTTCCTCGGCGGGGCGGCCGCGGGCACGGCCGGCCTGCTGGTCGAGCGGATGCCCGGCGCCTGGGCGGCGCCCGCCCGGGCCAAGGACGACCCGTTCACCCTCGGGGTGGCCTCCGGCGACCCCACCCCGACCGGGGTGGTGCTGTGGACCCGGCTGGCGCCGCGCCCGCTCGAGCCGGACGGCGGCATGCCGGGCCGGGCGGTGCCGGTCCAGTGGGAGGTGGCCACCGGGCCGCGGCTCGGCGGCGTGGTCCGCCGTGGCGAGGCGCTGGCCCATCCCCGCTTCGCCCACAGCGTCCACGTCGAGGTCGAAGGGCTGGAGCCGGGCCGCACGTACTGGTACCGGTTCCGGGCCGGCGGCCACCTGAGCCGGGTCGGGCGGACCAGGACCTCGCCGGACCCCGGCCGCCCACTGGGGCGGCTGGACCTGGCGGTGGTGTCCTGCCAGAGCTGGGAGAGCGGGTTCTACACCGCCTACCGGCACCTGGCCGAGGACGACGTCGACCTGGTCCTGCACCTGGGCGACTACATCTACGAGAACGCCCCGCGGCCGGGCCGGCCCCGCATCCACCGCGGCGGGGAGGCCACCGACCTGCCGAGCTACCGGGTCCGCCACGCCCTGTACAAGACCGACCCCGACCTCCAGGCCGCTCACGCCCGCCACCCGTTCCTGGTCACCTTCGACGACCACGAGGTCCAGAACAACCACGCCGGCCGCCACCCCGCCACCGGCGACCCGGCCGCGTTCCTGCGCCGCCGGACCGCCGCCTACCGGGCGGCCTGGGAGCATCTGCCGCTGCGCCGGCCGCCCCGGGGGGCGACCATGCCGCTGTACCGGCGGCTGCGGTTCGGCGACCTGGCCGAGATCAACCTGCTCGACACCCGCCAGTACCGCGACGACCACCCGTGTGCTTCCGGCGGTGGGATCGTCGTGACCTGCCCGGAACGGACCGACAAGCGCCGGACCATCCTCGGCGACACCCAGCGGCGCTGGCTGCTGGACGGCCTCGACCGCTCCCAGGCGCGCTGGAACGTGCTCGCCCAGCAGGTGGTCATGGCCGAGCTGGACGTCACGCCCGGCCCGGGCCGGTCGTGGGGGTCCGACGCCTGGGACGGGTATGCCGCCGACCGCGGCCGGGTGCTCCGCCACCTGTGGGAGCGCCAGCCGGCCAACCCGGTGGTCCTCACCGGCGACGTCCACTCCTACTTCGTCAACGACCTGCGCCTGTCCAACCGCGACCCCGACGCCCCGGTCGTGGCCACCGAGCTGGTCGCCACCTCGATCAGCTCCGGAGCCGGCAGCTACCAGGGGTTCCGCCGGCGCCTGCGCGACAACCCCCACGTGCGGTTCTTCGACAACCGCTGGCGCGGCTACCTGCGCAGCACCGTCATCCGGGAACGGTGGTACGCCGACCTGCTGGCGATGCGCACCGCCGAGCGGCCGGGATCGCCGATGCGCACCCTGGCCTCGTTCGTGATCGAGGACGGCCGCCCCGGCGCCCACCGGGCCTGACTTCGTTCCCTAAGAGCGGTCTCATGCTGCGCTCATCCTGGTCTCGCGGTCGCCGGGCAGCATCGTGGCTATGAAACGTCTGCTGGTCATCGCTACTGTGGTCGCCGCGGCCGTGAGCCTCGGGGTGCTGGCGGCGCTGGTCGTGGGGCCCTCACCGGCGAGGTCGGTGCCCGCCATCGAGCTGGTGACGACGACGTCGACGACCGCCCCGCCGTCCACCACCGCCGGCGGCGCCTCGGACCAGGCCGCCCCGGGCAAGCCCGGCCAGGACGACGGGCCGGCCATGTCCCCACCGGGGGACGGCGGGGGCGGGGCCGACCCGGCGCCGCCGTCCCCACCGGCCCCTGCCGGGGATGATGGCGGGGACGACGACGGCGACGATGGGGACGACGACGGCGACGACGGCGACGACTGAGGATCCCTCCGGTGACCCGGCACGGCCGCTCCGCGACCGGCTCCGGGCCTGGCTGGGGCGGCTGCCGCCGCCCAGCCTCCGCCTGCGGGTGCTGGCCTGGTTCGTCGTCCTGCTGACGGCCACGACCCTGGCGTCGGTGCTGGTCACCCGCCAGGTGCTCCTCTCCCGTCTCGACCAGCGCATCCACGCCGAGCTGGTCCAGGAGTCGGAAGAGCTGCGCAAGCTGGCCGCCGGCGGCGTCGACCCGGAGACCGGCAAGCCGCTCGGCTCCGACGTCAAGCGGATCTTCGAGGTCTTTCTGGAGCGCAACGTGCCGTCGCCCAACGAGGCCCTGATCACCTTCGTGGACGGGAAGCCGTTCCTGCGCAGCGCCCAGGTGGTGCCGTTCCGGCTCGACCAGGACCCGGAGCTGGCCGCCCGCTGGGGCGCGGTCAACGCCCCCGACCGGGACCGGATCCAGACGCCCGCCGGCCGGGTCGAGTTCCTGGCCGTGCCCCTCCAGGCCGGGGGGAGGACCAGCGGCGTGTTCGTGGCCGCGATCTTCCGGGACCGCCAGCAGGCCGAGGCCGACGCCGCCGTCCGCGCCGCCACTGCCGTCGGCCTGGCCGTCCTGCTGCTCGGCTCGCTCCTGGCCTGGCGGCTGGCCGGCAACGTGGCCGACCCGGTCGCCACCCTGACCCGGACCGCCCGCTCCATCTCCGAGACCGACCTCAGCCGGCGGATCCCGGTGCGGGGCCGGGACGAGGTCGCCCAGCTGGCCACCACGTTCAACGAGATGCTGGAGCGGCTGGAACGGGCCTTCGGGTCCCAGCGCCAGTTCCTCGACGACGCCGGCCACGAGCTGCGGACGCCGCTGACCATCGTCCGCGGCCACCTGGAGCTGCTCGAGGGCGACCCCGAAGAGCGGCGCCAGACCCTCGACCTGGTCATGGACGAGCTGGACCGGATGCGGCGGATCGTCAACGACCTGCTGCTGCTGGCCAAGCGCGAGCAGCCCGACTTCCTCAACCTCACCACCGTCGAGGTCGGCGCCCTCACCGAGGAGCTGCACGCCAAGGTGGCGGCGCTGGGGCCGCGGCGGTGGGAGCTGGAGGGCCGGGGCCGCGGGGTCGTGGTGGCCGACCGCCAGCGGCTCACCCAGGCGGTGGTCCAGCTGGCCCAGAACGCCGTCCGGTACGGGGGCGAGGACGGGCCGATCGCCCTCGGCTCGGTCGTGGCCGACGGCGAGGCCCGCTTCTGGGTGCGCGACCACGGGCCCGGCATCCCCCCCGAGCAGCAGGAGCAGCTCTTCGAGCGGTTCCGCAAGGGCCCGGGCCGGCCCCGGTCGGAGGCCGCCGGTCTCGGCCTGGCCATCGTCAAGGCGATCGCCGAGGCCCACCACGGGCGGGTCGAGATCCAGAGCCGCCCCGGGTCGGGGTCGACCTTCACGCTGGTCGTCCCGGTCGACCAGCCAGCCGACACCCCGGTGGAGGACCGATGAGCCGGATCCTGATCGTCGAGGACGAGGCGCGTATCGCCTCGTTCCTGCGCAAGGGCCTGACCGCCAGCGGCTTCGCGACCGAGGTGGCGGCCGACGGCGGGCAGGCCCTGCGGCTGCTGCGCTCGCGCGAGTTCGACCTGATGGTGCTCGACCTCGGCCTGCCCGACATGGACGGCTTCGACCTGCTGGACGAGCTGCGCCAGGTCGACCAGCAGCTGCCGGTGGTCATCCTGACGGCCCGGGACAGCGTCGGCGACACCGTGGCCGGGCTCGAGGGCGGGGCCGACGACTACCTCACCAAGCCGTTCAGCTTTGAGGAGCTGCTGGCCCGGGTCCGCCTGCGCCTCCGCGGGGAACGCGGCGCCTCCCCGGCGGTCCTCCGGGCCGGCGACGCCGCCCTCGACCTCCGCACCCGTCAGATCCAGCTCGGCGAGCGGGCGGTCGACCTCAGCGCCCGCGAGTTCGCGCTGGCCGAGATGTTCTTCCGCCACCCCGGCCAGGTCCTGAGCCGCGAGCAGCTCCTGAGCCGGGTCTGGGGCTACGACTTCGACCCCGGCTCCAACGTCGTCGACGTCTACGTCGGCTACCTCCGCCGGAAGCTGGGCCGCCACCGCATCACCAGCGTCCGCGGCATGGGCTACCGCCTCGAGTCCGCCGGCGGCGGCACCGGCTGAGGAGGGCCGGTCGGGCAGAATGAGCCCATGCCGTACCTGGTGAGCCCCGTCGTGCCGGCCGGGCGCATGCGGGACCTGGGGCAGCCGGTCCTGCGGGCCGCGGGTGGGCTGGTCCTGCGGCCCTGGCGGGCCGCGGACGCGCCGGTGGTCCTCGAGGCCTACCGCGACCCGGCCATCCAGCAGTGGAACCTCCGCGCCTTCGGATCGCTGGAGGAGGCCGGGGACTGGATCGGGCAGTGGGGCGGGCGGTGGCGAGCCGAGCGGGACGGCTGCTGGGCGGTCACCGACGGCGCCGGGGCGGTGCTCGGCCGGGTCGCACTCCGGGAGGTCCGGCTGGCGGACGGCGTGGCCGAGTGCACCTACTGGGTCCTGCCGGCGGCCAGGGGCCGGGGGGTCGCCACCGCGGCCACCGTGGCGGTGGCCTGCTGGGCGGTGGACGAGCTCGGGCTGCACCGCCTCTTCCTGCTCCACTCGACCGCCAACCCGGCCTCCTGCCGGGTCGCGGCCAAGGCCGGGTTCGCGCTCGAGGGCACCTTGCGCAGCGCCATGCGGCACCCCGACGGCTGGCACGACATGCACCTGCACGGCCTGGTGGCGGGCGACGCCTAGGCGCGGACTCAGGGCGCCAGGGCGTGGTCCTGGGAGGGCAGGCCGAGGCCGGTGCGGAACCCCTGGCGCCAGCTCCGGTAGGCCGGTGTCCAGCCGAGCTCGCGCCTGGCCTTGGCGTTGGAGGCGCCGCGGACCTCGGTCATCAGGACCACGGCGTGCTCGCCGCCGAGCAGGCGGGCCAGCCACACAGGGACCCGCCGGGGCGGTTTGGCGCCGGCGGCCGCGGCCAGGGCCGGCAGCCAGTCCGACACCGGGGCTGGGTCGTCGTCGACGATCTGGTAGATCCCGGGGGCGCCCCGCTCGACGGCGGCGGCGGTGGCCGCGGCCGCGTCGTCGACGTGGGTGAACGACCAGACGCCGGTCCCGGCGCCGACGATCGGGAAGCGGCGCCGGCGGAGGTCGTCCAGCATGTAGCCGCCGGCCCCGGCCGAGGTCCCGGGGCCGTAGAAGCCGCCGTAGCGCAGCACGACCCCCTCGATCCCCTCGGCGCCGAGTACGGCCGCCTCCAGCTGGCGGATGGCGTCCAGGGTGCGCCGCAGCTCGGCCGGCGGGTCGGGGTCGAGCGGGTCGTCCTCGGTCTTGACCGGCCCGCCGATGCGGGCGAACGGCCACCCGGCGAAGCTCTGGGCCACGAACCGCCTGGTCCCGGCGGCCCGGGCCGCCGCCAGCAGGTGGTCGGTGCCCTCGGTGCGCAGGCGGTTGGTGGCCGCGAACCCGGCGTCGAACCTTCTCAGGTTGGTCGTGGTCGCCAGGTCGGTGAGCTGGTGCACCACCACCTCGGGCCGGGCGGCCGCCACCGCCAGCAGCACCGCGTCCCGGTCGAGGGCGTCGGCGACCACCGGCTCGGCCCCGGCCGCCCGCAGCCCGGCGGACTTGCCCTCCGAGCGGGTCATGGCGGTCACCTGGTGCCCGCCCCCGACCAGCAGCGGCACCAGCCGGCGGCCGAGCGCCCCGGTCGCCCCGGCGACGAAGATCCTCATGGTCAGCTCCTTGTGTCGAGGTTGCCTCCCTCCCAGACGAGGTGGCGGTGCCGCCCGTGACAGCGGCGCTGCCGTCACGCCCGGCGGTCCGGCATCGTCCTGAGAGCCGAGTGCCGGGTCTGGTTGACTGGAGCGGACGATGGACGAGGGCGATGCCTACCAGGAGCTGCGGCCGCTGCTGTTCTCGATCGCCTACCGGATGGTGGGCAGCGCCAGCGACGCCGAGGACCTGGTCCAGGAGGCCTACCTGCGGTTCCACCGTGCCGTCTCCGGCGGTGCCGTGGTCGAGTCGCCGAAGGCGTACCTGTCGGCGGTCACGACCCGCCTGGCCATCGACCACCTGCGCTCGGCCCGGGTCCGGCGCGAGCGGTACGTCGGGGCGTGGCTGCCGGAGCCGCTGGTGACCGGCGAGGAGCCGGACCCGGCCGGCCACGCCGAGACCGCCGACAGCCTGTCGCTGGCCTTTCTGGTCCTGCTGGAGCGGCTGTCACCGGTGCAGCGGGCGGTGTTCCTGCTCCACGAGGTGTTCGGCTACGGCTACGCCGAGATCGCCGGGCTGGTCGGCCGGTCCGAGGACACCTGCCGCCAGATCGCGGCCAGGGCCCGCCGCCACGTCGAGGCCGGCCGCCCCCGGTTCGAGGCCTCCCGGCGCCAGCGCGAGGAGCTGGCCCGCCGGTTCTTCGCCGCCGTCGACCAGGGCGACACCGAGGGCCTGGTCGGCCTGCTGGCCGCCGACGCCGTCTTCCACGGCGACGGCGGCGGCAAGGCCCCGGCCCTGGCCGCCCCCCTCCACGGGCCCGAGCGGATCGCCCGGTTCCTGCTCGGCCTGGCCCGGCGCGGCCGCGCCGTGGGCATGCGCTTCGCGCCGGCCGAGATCAACGGCCATCCCGGCCTGCTCGCCTTCGACCCGGCGGGCGGCCTGGTGAGCGTGCTGGCCCTGGACATCGCCGACGGCCGGGTCCAGACCGTCCGGTCCATCGTCAACCCCGACAAGCTGCGCTACCTGGGCCCGGTCGGGGACCTCAACGCCCTCCTCGGCAACGGCTGAGGCGGTCAGCGGCCGGGGAAGGTCGTGGCGGCCGGGGGGTGGGGGTGGCAGGACTCCTCGGCCAGGACCGGGTCGTGGTGCCGTCCGCCCGGGCGGTGGCCGCGCTCGGCCATCAGGGCTAGGAAGGCGTCCAGGCAGCGTGGGTCGAAGTGGGCGCCGCGCTCGGCCTCGAGGAGGGCCAGGGCACGGTCGGGGGGCCAGGCCGGCCGGTAGGCGCGGTCCGAGGTGAGCGCGTCCCACACGTCGGCGACGGCCACGACCCGGGCGGCCAGGGAGATCTCCTCCCCGGCGAGCCCGTCGGGGTAGCCGCGCCCGTCATAGCGCTCGTGGTGCTGGCGGATCACCGTCAGCGCGCCGCGCAGCGACGGGGCCCGCCCGACGATGTCGGCGCCGACGACCGGGTGCTCCTGGATCCAGGCCCGCTCCTCGTCGGTGAGGGCGCCGGGCTTGTTGAGCACATGGTCGGGGATGCCGACCTTGCCCACGTCGTGCAGGTAGGCGCCCTCGGCCAGGGTGCGCAGGGCCGACGGCCGCAGCCCCATCCGCAGGCCGATGCCGACCGACAGCTCGGCCACCCGGGCGGAGTGGCCGTGGGTGTAGGCGTCGCGGGCCTCGACGGCGGCGATCAGCGCCCGCAGGGTCTCGGAGTAGCCGCGGCTGATGTGGGCCATCGGGTCGCTGGCGAACACCCCCTCGAGCACGTCCTGCAGGGTGCTGCTGCGCCGGTAGCCGGTCACCACGGCGTAGATGGCGGCCGCGAACCCGGCCAGCAGGAAGGCGTGGTAGTCCCACCAGGCGAGGTGCCAGGGCCGGCCGACCTCCAGCGACAGCAGCGCCCCGGCGCTCAGCAGGCAGGCCACCACCAGGGCCAGCTGCATGCCGTCGAGCCCGAGCCGCCAGCGGCGCCAATGCACCCCGCCGACGGCGACCAGCACCAGGGCCGCGCCGAGCACCAGGGCCAGCCGGAGGCCGGCCTCGCCGGGCAGGGGCCGGCTTCCCGGGCCGGCCGCCGGCCACAGCGAGATCGACACCAGCACCACGGTCAGGGCGAGACCGCCCACGGCCAGGGTCCCGGCGGGCCGGCGGCCGGCCCAGGTGGCCGGCGGCCGCCCCGGCCAGGCCGCCGCGGCCAGGCACCCGGTGAACGCCACGATGGCCAGGACGGGCAGGCGGCCCACCCACAGGTTGCCCGGCCGCCCCCCGATCCCGGGGGTGACCAGCCCGTGGGCGAGCATGAGGAACCCGATGGCCAGGCTGCCCAGGCCCAGCAGCACCAGGCCGCCGTCGCGGCTCCGGCCGGCCGCGGCCGCGGCGGCCACCGCCACCGCCAGCGCGCAGGCCGAGATCGCGCTCACCACCACCAGGTGCCCCACCGCCGAGCGGAGGACCAGGTCCAGGGCCGGGACCATCGTCAGCAGCACCAGGGTGCCCGGCGGCGCCAGCAGGGCCAGCAGCACCACGGCCACCCCACGCCGAACCTGCCGTCCAGGCGCCTGGGCGTGGCGATCGTTCATATCGTGCAGATCGGCAGCCCGTCGGGGCTACTTGACCCGCGAGGACCGGGCGGCGGCCACCACCACGAGATTGTCGCTCGTCCTGGTGAGCGGTCCCCGCGACCAGTCGCCGTACCAGGCCTCGACCTGGAACCCGGCGGCTCCCAGGGCCGCCTCGACCCCGTCGGTGTCGAGGAACCGCAGGCTGCCCCGGTCGACCCGCAGCGGCGCCCCGTCCCGGGTCGCGGTCGTCTCGGTGAGGGTGACAACGTCGCCAACCACCGACTCGACCTGGTGGACGACCCGGAGCTCGCGCCCATGGTGGTCGACGACGTCGGCCGCGTTCGCCGGGCTCCACCCCTCCCAGGCCCGCACCCGGGGGTTCCGGGTGCCGAACACGAGCCACCCTCCCGGGACGAGGGCCGACCGGGTCGCGGCCAGCGAGGCCGCCACCTCGTCGTCGGTCACGAACACCTGGAACACGTTGCTGGCCATGACCGCCAGGTCGAACTCCCGGTCCCAGGCCATGTCGGCGGCCCGGCCCTCGACCCACTCGACGTCGCCCCGGCGGCGGGCCCGGCGGAGGGACGCCAGGTCGGGGTCGATCCCGCACAGCCGTCCGGCGTGCCCAGCCTCCCGGGCCCGGTGCAGCAGCCGACCCGTCCCGCAGCCGACGTCCAGCACCGACGGGGCCTCCAGCACGAACGACAGGTAGAAGTCGTCGCTGGGCCCCCACGGGTTCAGCCGGTCGTACAGGGCGGCCACGTCGTCGTCGGAGTACATCGGGGCAGTATGGCGCAGCCGCCCCGGCGGCCGAGGGCTAGACGGTGGTCCTGCTGGCGGCGTTCAGGTGGCCGACGAGCTCGTCGACGACCCGGTCGGCCTGGTCGTGGCCGACCTGGCAGGTTCCGGCGTTGGCGTGGCCGCCACCCCCGTGGGACAGCATCAGCGCGCCGACGTCGGCGCCGGAGGTGCGGTTCAGGATCGACTTGCCCAACGCGATCACGGTGTTCTGGCGCTGCTTGCCCCAGAGCACGTGCACCGACACCGTGCAGGCGGGGAACAGCGCGTAGACCATGAAGCGGTTCCCGGCGTGGATGATGTCCTCGTGGCGCAGGTCGACGACCACCACGCTGCCGCGAACGCTGCTGCAACGCCGGAGCTGGGCCACGAACGCCTCATGCTGCTGGTGGTAGAGGTCGACCCGCTCCTTCACGTCCGGCAGGGCCAGGATCTCGTCGATCTGGTGGTGCTGGCAGGCCTCGATCAGCTGCATCATCAGCTGGTAGTTGGAGATCCGGAAGTCGCGGAAGCGGCCGAGGCCGGTGCGGCTGTCCATGAGGAAGTTCAGCAGCACCCAGCCGGTGGGGGCCAGCACCTCCTCCAGCGAGTACTGGGCCGAGTCGGCCTGGTCGACGGCCCGCATCAGCTCCGGCGAGACGTTCGGGAACCGCTCCGCCCCGCCGTAGTGGTCGTAGACCACCCGGGCCGCCGACGGCGCGTCGGGGTCGATGATGTGGTTGGGGGCGATGGTGGTGTTGCGCAGGGTCTCGCTGTGGTGGTGGTCGAACACCAGATGGGCCTCTGGCGTGTAGGGCAGGTTGGTGGTGATGTCGCCCGGGCCAATCTCGACCTGCCGGTCCTGCACGTCCTTGGGATGGACGAAGACGATGTCCTCGACCAGGCCGAGCTGCTGGAGCAGCACGGCGCAGACCAGCCCATCGAAGTCACTCCGGGTGACCAGCCGGTATCGCTCTGGTGCCAAGGGGCAGCCTCCTCGTCGCTCAGGGCAGTCGCCCCATGCACTTGAGGTCGGCCTCCAGGGCCAAGCCCTTGACCGTTGTCGTCCCTCAGTGGCCGATGTCGTGGGTGCCGGCCTCGACCAGCCCGCTCTCGTACGCGAACACCACCAGCTGGGTGCGGTCGCGCAGGCCCAGCTTGGTGAGGATGCTGGAGACGTGGGACTTGACGGTCGCGGGGCCGATGAACAGCTCGCCGGCGATCTCGGCGTTGCTCGACCCCCGGGCGACCGCCACCACCACCTCGCGCTCCCGCTCGGTGAGGCGTTCGAGGCGGCCGGCGACGGCGGCGTCGACGGTCATACGCTCGGTGAACCGGCCGATGAGGCGGCGGGTGATCGACGGGGCCAGCAGCGCCCCGCCGTCGGCCACGGTGCGGACGGCGACGGCCAGCTGGTCGGGCGGGATGTCCTTGAGCACGAAGCCGCTGGCCCCGGCACGCAGCGCCTTGTAGACGTACTCGTCCGGGTCGAAGGTGGTGAGGATCAGCACCCGGACCGTCCAGTCGGCCTCGGCCAGGATCCGGGAGGTCGCCTCAAGGCCGTCCATGTCCGGCATGCGGATGTCCATCAGGATCACGTCGGGACGGTGCCGGCGGGCGACCTCGATCGCCTCCAGCCCGGTCCCGGCCTCGGCGACGACCTCGATGTCGTGGTGGATCCGCAGGACCATGGCGAAGCCCCCGCGGACCAGCGCCTGGTCGTCGACCACGGCGACCCGGATGCTCACGCCGGCTCGCCTCCGGTGGGCAGGTGGGCGACGACCTGGAACCCGCCGCCCGGGCGGGGCCGGGCGTCCAGGGTCCCGCCGAGCAGTCGGGCCCGCTCCCGCATCCCGACGATGCCGTGCCCTCGCGTCCCGGCGTCGTCGAGGTCGGGTCCGGGCAGGACGACGGCGCCGCGGCCGTCGTCGAGCACCTCGATGACGATCCCGCT
>JASLBL010000656.1 GCA_030146615.1 Actinomycetes bacterium | reverse complement strand
GTCTCGGCCAGCTCGATCCGCAGGGTGCTGCGTGCCCACGGCGTCGATCCAGCACCTCGGCGTGCCCCGACCACCTGGCCGTCGTTGCTGCGCCGACAGGCGGCCGGCATCCTGGCTGCGACCTGCTTCACCATCGACACCGTCCGGCTGCGGCGACTGTATGTGCTGTTCGTCATCGAACTCGGCAGCCGGCGGGTCCACTTGGCGGGCGTCACGGCCCACCCGACCGGCCCGTGGGTGGCCCAACAGGCCCGCAACCTTCTCCTAACCTCGGCGACCGTGCCGCCGCGTTCGGGTTCCTGATCCGCGACCGGGACACCAAGTTCACAGGGCGTTCGACGATGTCTGGCGCTCGACCGGTGCCGAGATCATCTGCACGCCGATTCGGGCGCCCGACGCCAACGCCGTCGCCGAACGCTGGGTCGGGACCGTCCGCCGAGAGTGCCTCGACCACCTCTTGATCGTCGGCCGCCAGCACCTTGTTCATGTCCTGCGCGGCTACGTCGAGCACTACAACCGGCACCGCCCGCACCGCAGCCTCGGCCTGGGCACGCCCATACCGTGGGTGAGTGGTGACCCAACGAGTGCGCCGGCGCTTCCTCAGCTGCGTCGTCGAGAGATCCTCGGTGGACTGATCCACGAGTACGAGTGGGCGGCGTGACAAAGTGAGTTCTGACACCCCACGCGGGGACTGTACCGCCCACACCCGACCCTATCGCCAACCTGGCTGCCAAGCCCGATCATCGACCTCGTCCTTGAGATGCCGGACGCCGGCGACGAGGCCGCCTCCATGCCGGCTATGGAGACGCCGGCCACGTGCTCCGGATCGGCGTCGACGGGCTCGCGATCAGGAGAGGAAATCGTCCGGGCGCTCCGCCACGGCCAACAAGTTGCCTTCGGGATCCCGGAACCAGGCGCCGCTGGCCATTCCTGTCATAGACGCCGTCCTTGACCGTGGCCCCTGGCATGTCGAACTCTTCCAGCTTCACGCCGTGCGCCCGCAGGTCGGCCATCTCCGCGTCGAGGTTCTGGCAGAAGAAGGTCATCTGGGTGTGGGTCCCGAGGGCCGGCCCTGGGAGACGAACACGCCGAAGTCGGTTCCATCAGCACACGGAAGGCCAGCACGTCCTCGCCCTCGATGAGTGGCGTCAGGCCGAGGGTGTCGACATAGAACGAACGCGCCCCGGGCGAGGTCGCTGACGGGCAGGGCTGCAGAGACCCGGCAGTCGGACAGCATGTGAGCACCTCCGAAACTGGTTAGCCGCGGCCGCCCCACGGCCGGTCGATCCTCCGCCCCACCACCAGGGCGGACCGCCCCGTTTGCCCAGGTCGCTCCCCACCGTCGGGCCAAAGGTATGCGTTCAACCGGCCCGCTGGTATGCGTTCTCGCACAGCGCTTAGGGCTTGCTTGGCCACCTCCTGAGCCTGGCACGTTCACCTCGGATACCATTCGCCGCGGTCTCGTAGCACGGCACGTAAGACGACGATGTCATCGCTGACAAGGCCGTCCACACCGAGCTCGAGAAGATCATGCATCTGAACGGGGTCGTTCACCGTCCAGACATGGACCGGTAGACCGAGCTCGTGGGCGCAGGAAAGCATCCGGCGCTCGGCGAGCGGGATGACCCCGCGCCGTACAGGAATCTGGGCGCAGGCCGGGTCACTTGGCACCGCGCTCCTTGGTAACAGCCCCCAGGCGGCTAGGCGCAACCGGAGGACCTCGCCTGGCCCCATAGACGTACACAGCCGTGGCCCCAGCGCGGCCCGTGCCCGCCGCAGGCGGTGGTCCGAGAACGAGCCGACGCAGACCCGGTCAAGGGCGCCGGCAGCTCGGATCGTCCGCACCAGGGGACCAACCGCACGGTCGGATTTGGGGTCGACATTGACACGTACGTCGGGCCAACTCGCCAGCACATCGGCGAATAACGGGATCGGGTCCCTCCCGCCGATGCGGGCGGCGCGTACCTCTCGCCAGGTCAGCAACCCGATCTCGCCGGGCCGGTCGGTCACCCGGTCCAGCCGGTCGTCATGGAAGACCACCAGGACCTCGTCGGCGGTCACGTGCACATCGGTCTCGAGATAGCGGTAGCCGAGCTCGACTGCCCGTGCGAACGCGGCCATCGAGTTCTCCCGCCCATCGACCGCTCCGCCGCGGTGGGCGATCGCCAGCGGCCCGTCATGCTCCAGGAACGGATGGGCCACGACTCGTCGTTCCCTCTGCCCCTGCACCGACCGCCAAGGGGCTGTTAATCCGACCGCCAGCCCGGGGACCTGTCAAGCAGCGGAGGGAGTGACCTGGCGCTCGAGTCGCCTGCCCCATAACCAAGGCTGGTAACCAGGATAGGAGGTCTTGACCCGCCACACGCCCCACCTAGCCAGCTCTGGACACGACGATCATCGTTTCCGCTGGTTAAGGCGGGTGGTGGGCCTGGGAGGACTTGAACCTCCGGCCTCATCCTTATCAGAGATCGACGGCTGAGCGCTGTGCTATCCGGCGTTTCCGCTGGTCGTGCCACTCCATAAGTCCTACAAGGATGGGGTGAACTCGCTGTCTGCCGCCGAGCGTCAGGCAGTACGTGGCCGGGGGTGGTCTCGGTCATCCGGCCCGGCCATCGATGACGACCGATCTGC
>JASLBL010000577.1 GCA_030146615.1 Actinomycetes bacterium | reverse complement strand
GGGGGAGGTCCTGGTCTCGGTCGGCGCCGCAGGGCTCTGCGGCTCCGACCTGGAGCTACTCGACGGCCGCCGGCCGGCCGCCTACGTCAGCTACCCGGTGGTGCCGGGACACGAGTGGGCCGGGCGGGTCGAGGCGGTCGGCCCGGAGGTGCGCGACCTTGCCCCGGGCGACCCGGTGGTGGCCGAGGGGCTGCGTGCCTGCGGCGCCTGCGACCGCTGCGCCGAGGGACGGACCAACCTCTGCGCGGCCGGGTACGCCGAGACCGGCTTCACCCACCCCGGCGCCCTGGCCGAGCGCCTGGTCGTCCCCGCCCGCCTGGTCCACCGCCTGCCGGCGGACCGGCCGCTGGAGCCGGCCGCCCTGCTCGAGCCGGCCGCCTGCGTGGCCAGCGGGCTCCTGGAGGCGGGCATGCCGCTCCCCGGCATGCGGGTCGCGGTGGTCGGGGACGGGCCGCTGGGCCTGCTCGCCCTCCTGCTCCTCCAGACCGCTAGCCCGGCGGAGCTCGTGCTCGTGGGCGGCCGGCCGGCCCGCTCCGCCCTCGGCCCCCGCTGCGGCGCGACCCGGGTCGTCGCCGCCGACGACCAGGAGGGCCTGGCCTCTCTGGCCGGCCGCTTCGACACCGTGGTCGAGGCGACCAACGACCCCGCCGGGGCCGCCGCTGCCCTGGCCCTGCTCCGGCGCGGCGGCACCGCCGTCCTGCTCGGCATCTCCGGCGCCGGCCGGGCCACCATCGACCCGGACACGGTGACTCTCGACCAGCTGCGGGTCCAGGGGGCGTTCGCCGCCTCGACCGCCGCCTGGCGCTGGGTCACCGGCCTCTACGCCAACGGCACCCTCGACCCCGCCCCCCTGGTGACCCACCGCTTCCCCCTCGACCAGGCCGACAGGGCGTTCACGACCCTGACCGCCCCCGACGGCGACGCGGTCAAGATCCTGGTCCACCCGTAGACTCGGCGTGTCCCGAACCTGGTGGGTGTGGGAGGAGGACCCGGTGCGCTCCGACCGCGAGGCGGTCATCCGGTACGTCGTCCGGCAGCGCGGGGGTCGCCCAACGTCCTCTTCCAACCGAGCGACGGACACCGAGGGGAGGGGAGCCTGCTGTGGCCGACGAGCGGGACGACCAAGTCAGAGCCATGCTGGAGCGCCTGCACGATCCCGCCCGGGTCCTGGCCCTGTCCGACGGGGTGTTCGCGATCATCATCACCCTGCTGGTCCTGGAGGTCCAGGTCCCCGAGCTCACCCAGGGCCAGTCCCTGACCCAGGCGCTGGGCGAGCTCCGCCCTTCGCTGGTCGCCTTTGTGATCAGCTTTGTTCTGGCCGGGATGTACTGGGTCGGCCATCGCGACCTGTTCGCCCTGATCCGCCGGACCGACCGCGGCCTGGTCTGGCTCAACATCCTGTTCCCGCTGCCGCTGTGCCTGCTGCCCCCTGCCGCCGGCCTGCTGGGCCGCTACGACACCGAGCCGGTGGTCCTGCGGATCTACGGCCTGTTGCTGGTCGTGATCGCGGGCATGCGGGTGGTCGAGTTCGCGGACTTCACCTAGCGTCGAGCTAGGACTACAGGGCCAGGAGCGCCGCCAGGTAGTGGGGAGGCGGGTCCTATTGAGACCAGCAACGGTTCCGGACAGCTGACCCATGACTCGGAAGGGTCCAGAGAGCGGTGGTCCCGTGGGACTTCCTCCGTTCACGGCCCGGCTGCGGCCCCAATGAGGACAAACGCGCGCAGGCGTGGCGGCGAGGGTCGCTTGCTCAGGTATTCGGTCAGCGGACCGATCTCATTACGTGCTCGTGCGGTTTCGATGCACCGGATCCCACGGGCCAAGGCGCATCCCCGTGGAGTGGCCAGAGATCGATGCCCAACCAAGCAGGAGCCCTACAGCGGTGGCCGAGTCGGTATCGTAGCCGGCTCGCCACCTTCGGGCTGGCGCTGGTCCTGGTGCTGCTGGCCGGGTTCAGCCTGTGGGCGGCCGTGCGTACCAACGCCGCGGCCAGGCAGGTCGATCGTGACAACGCCGAGCAACGGGTGTGGCAGAACGCCCGGGTGGAGCTGGCCAAGGCGGAGGCCGCCCGGCATGAGTATGTGGAGCATGGACGGCCCGCCGCGCGGCCCGACATGCCACGAACGACCGAGGCCCTGCATGGCGCCCTGCGGTTCATCATCCGACATGCTGATCCCGACGATGCCAGCTTCGCCCAACAGGTCAGCACCAGCCTGGCGGGATACCAGCAGGCGACCGGTCGACTGCTGGCGGCCGTCGCCACCGGCAACACCACCCGGGCGCGCAGCATCGAGGCTCGGGAGGTGGAGCCGGCGCGCGCGGCGCTGGCCGAGGGGCTGGACGAGGGGGCCCGGGACGAGCAGGAACAACTTGAAACCAGCGTGGCCGCCCAACGGCAGCTGGGTAGGACCCTGGTGGTGGCCGTTCCGGTCGTGTTCACCGTCGGGCTGGGGTTGCTGATCGGCTGCTGGGCCCTGCTGGCCAGCTACCAGCGCCAGATCAGACATCAGGCCCTGTCGGACCCCCTCACCGGGCTGCCCAACCGGAGCCTGCTGTACGACCGCACCGGCCAAGCGATGCGCCAGGCCGACCGAGAGCTGGTTCCGGCCGCTCTGGCCCTGATCGACCTGGACCGGTTCAAGGAGGTCAACGACACCCTGGGCCACCACTATGGCGACCAACTCCTCATGCAGGTCGGCCAGCGGCTCCAGGCCGCGCTGCGGCAGGTCGACACCGTGGCCCGCCTCGGTGGTGACGAGTTCGCCGTGCTGCTGCCGCGCATCGAGACTCGTGATGGTGCCGTGGCCGTGGCCAAGAAGCTCCAGGCCGCACTAGAGAAGCCGTTCGTGCTTGAAGGCCTGAACCTGGACGTGGAGGCCAGCATCGGGGTGGCGCTGTATCCCGAGCACGGCAACAACCCCGAGGAGCTGCTGCAGCGGGCCGACATCGCCATGTACACGGCCAAAGAGACCCACGCCGGCTTCGTGCTGTTCGACCCCACCCAGGACCAGCACAGCCCCAAGCGGCTGGCTCTGCTCGGTGAGTTGCGCCGCGCCCTGGAGCAGCGCCAGCTGCTGCTCCACTACCAGCCCAAGGTCGATGCCCACACCGGAAGCGTACTGGGGGCGGAGGCGCTGGTGCGCTGGCAGCACCCCGAGCATGGCCTGGTCCGGCCGGACGAGTTCATCCCCCTGGCCGAGCGCACCGGACTCATCGTCCCCCTCACCCACTACGTTCTGGACGAGGCATTGCGGCAATGCCGAAGGTGGCGCGACACCGGCCACGAGGTCTCGGTGGCGGTCAACGTCTCAGCCCGGCGTCTGCTCGACCTGCAGTTCCCCGACGAGGTCAGCGACCTGCTGGACCGCCACCAGGTGCCCGCAGCGCTGCTGGTCATCGAGCTCACCGAGAGCACCATCATGGCCGACCCGGTCCACGCCCTGGAGATCCTCAACAAGCTCAACGCCATGGGTGTGCAGCTCTCGATCGACGACCTCGGCACCGGCTATTCGTCCATGGCCTACCTCAAGAGCCTGCCCGTGCACGAGCTCAAGGTCGACCGGTCCTTCGTCTCCCAGATGCTCCAGAGCTCCAGCGATGCGGTGATCGTCCACTCCACCATCGACCGGGCCGCAACCTCGGGCTACGGGTCGTCGCCGAAGGCGTGGAGAACCCCCTCACCCTCCAGCAACTGGACCTGCTCGGCCGCCACGCCGCGCAGGGCTATCACATCAGCCGACCCGTCCCGCCCGACCAGCTGATCACCTGGCTTCAACAACAGACCGCCAGGACCACACCCCGACCCGTGATTGGCGGCAACGGGCCACAGCGCCATGTGCCCACAAGCTCACCGTAGGCGACGGGGTCGTGCTTCGGCTACCGCTTGGCCTTGATGATCGCCCGGACGGTGAGAAGGGCCACGATGGCGACCACCTGGCCGCCGAGCACGATCCGGTTGACATCCACCGCCGGTCGCCAGCTCACCTCACCGTCCCGGATGATGAACGCCCCGACCGGGCGGGCGGTCAGGCCAAAGCCGCTGCCCGACCCCTTGCCCTGGCCCTGGGGATCCTCCCCGCTTCCGCCCCCGGCGCCGCCCCGGACCCGGGCCGCGGGAATGACGGTCACGCCGTCCTTCTCATAGGGCTCACCGAACACCCGCTTGACCGTCAGCGTGTCCCGTGCCTGGGCGATGACGTCCTGGACCTCCATGGTCTCCTCCCTTCGTTTCGTGTCATCCTCCATCCTGCCTGGCTCGAAGCACTTGGGGCCTGTTCATCCCGCAAATTCTCCTCGGTTAGTGATAACTTACGTTAGTGGACACTAACGGAGCTGAGGGTCTGGGACTGCTCAGCGACCCGACTCGGCGGGCCATCTTCGAGCTGCTCGCCCGGCAGCCACGCACGGTCGGGGAGCTGGCCCGGCACCTGCCGATCACCCGATCGGCGGTGTCCCAGCACCTTCGGGTCCTCAAGGACGGCGGCCTGGTCGTCAGCAGGGCCGAGGGCACCCGCCGCATCTACCGGCTCGACCCCGAGGGCGTGACCGCCCTGCGCGCCTACCTGGACCGCGTCTGGGAGGAGGCGCTCACCGCCTTCGGCAAGGCCGCCCAGGCGACCCACGTCGACCCCCAACAGGAGGACCAATGAGCAGCTCCCCCACGATCCCACCGCTCACCGGGACGATCACCGTCCAGGTGCCCGTCGACCGGGCCTTCCGCGTCTTCACCGACGCCTTCGGCAGCTGGTGGCCGGCCGAGTTCCACATCGGCCAGGCCGACATGGCCACGGCCGTCCTGGAACCGCGAGCCGGCGGACGCTGGTACGAGCAGGGCGTGGACGGCAGCCAGTCCGACTGGGGCCGGGTGCTGGCCTGGGAGCCGCCCCATCGGCTGGTTCTCACCTGGCAGATCAACGGCCACTGGCAGTACGACCCCGATCCCGAGCACGCCAGCGAGATCGAGGTGCGCTTCAGCGCCGACGGGCCCGAGCAGACCACCGTCGAGCTGGAGCACCGGCGCCTGGAGCGGCTCGTCGACGGCCAGGCGCTCCGCGACGGGATCACCGGCGGCGGCGGGTGGATCACCCTCCTGGAGCTGTTCGCCAAGGCCGCCCCCAACCAGGACTGACCCAACCCGCCCGCCATCTCAGACCAGGGCGAGGGCGATCCGCTATCCGCTGGCTGCCCGCGACCGATGTGGGTCGGCGACCCCTCGCAGCCCTCGACCCGGTAGCGACGGCCGCTCGGGGGCTCGCCATGCGCCGCGCCAGGCAACTGGAACGGCTCCGCGCAGAGTAGGCGCACACGGACACCAGCCGTGAGGTTCGTCGCTGGGGCGCCTGGGTAAGGGTCAGCGGGAGCGAGGCGGGACGAGGAGTGGGCGCCGCCGTGAGACTCCGACGATGGGGGTCGTCGTAGCAGTCCCCGGACAGACGCCAACTCGACCTCCCGCCTCGCTCGCTGGTTCTCTTCGGAATGCAGAACGACGTGGTCCCTCGGGAAAGCCGAAGCGCCGCTGCGCCGGCCATTTCCGTGGTTGTTGATCGCGCGTCCGCGTTCCTGGAGGCGGTCACTGCAACGGTGACCGCCGACCGCGGACGGTCGCCGCCACGCTCGTGTACCAGCCGAGTGAGGGCTGGTAACAGGAGCAGCGCAGCACCGCGTCAGGCTCGACTGGACGAGAAGGCTGTGGGAGGAATGGCCATCTGCTGCGCGACGCAGTTGCCGGCGGCGGGCGCGATGCGCGTACGGATCGGGTGAGCGCTGAAAGCCTTGGCAACCTGGGAGAGTCAGCGGTGTGGTTGGTTAGAGCGCGTGGGCGAGCCGCCAGGCGACGCGGCCTAGTCCGTCGGAGTAGACGCGGAGATCTTCGGGCGGTCAGCCCTCGCCTTGCCAACAGCTCAAGCTCAGGGTCGGCGCCGAACAGGTGGGGGATCGCACCCAGAACCGTTGCGCCCAGCTCGTTCGGCGCTGGCCCTGCAGCTTGAACCTGAGGCGAAGGAGGCTCCCTGATGGGCAACCAAAGTGGAGAAGGCACTCGGGACCGAGTGCTCCTACGGAAACAGGAGTTGCCCGTTAGCTACAGCGATCGCATGAGCGGCAAGCGACTGGATCGGCCAGGCCTGCAGCAGGCTCTGCACAGGATCGAGCGGGCCGTGGCCGACGGCGCCCCCGAGCAACTCAAGCAGCTATTGGACGCGGTGGTCGAGCAGATCCAGGTGGGGCCCGCGCGTGCATCCAGCCGTACTTCGTCGCACCCACGGTTCGTACGCGTACCAGCCCGCGGAGGCGGACGGGAATCGAACCCGCCTGAGCAGGGACGCTGCTCACTCCGGTTTTGAAGACAAAAAACATCGAGGTAATAGCATCATCACCACCAAGCGCTCTGGTCACACCAATAAGCAGATCAGCAGAAGCGCCCATGAGAACACATTCAGTGATGGCGCTAATGGCGTGCCGGTGCCAGCGCCGGTGCCAGCATCCAGGCTGCATCATCGCAGCTCATCATGGACATCCAGGATCGTAGCTCATCCTCGGCCCTGTCCAGTCTTCAGACTCAGCCCTTCCCTTCAGCTCATAAACGCTTCACCCATCATTCACTAACATAACGCCTCCATCCCTCCGCATTGCCGCCTCACCTTCGTGCTATCCTCATTGCAATTCCAGTCGTTCTACACATCCGCATCTGCGATGCACGGCTGCCGCCCTGGTGGCGGCGGGGAGGGTCAGGCCGGTGGCGCTGCCGGTGAAGGCGCTCAAGGCAGGCCAGGAGGCCTACTGGCTGGACCAGATCGCCCGCAACCGCGAAGAGTACTTCTCCGGACGCGGCGAGTCACCGGGCCGGTTCGTCGGCAGCGCCGCCGCCGAAGCCGGCCTGGACGGGACCGCCAGCCCCGAGCAGGTGCGGGCGATGTTCCAGGGCCTCGACCCCGGGACGGGTGAAGTGCGGTGTGCGCCGCTGTGGCGGGCCGACCCCCGTTCCAAGCTGGCCGCCGGCCCCCTGTTGGAGGCCCTCAAGCCCCGCACGGCACAGCAGAGTGTGGAGGACCTGGAGCAACTCGCCGGGAGCAAGGCGCTCCAGGCAGACATGCGGTCGCTCCAGGCGGCCTGCCGCCTGGGCGGGCCAGGCGGGTCAAGGTCGAGACGGTCGAGCGCCTCTGCCGCAAGGTGTTGGGCACCGATCCCCACGAGCTGTATGGCGAAGCATTCGGTGCCGCCTGGCGGCATCGGGGCAAGCGGGTCAACGAGCGGGTGCAGGCCTTCGACCACTGCTTCAGCTCCCCCAAGAGCGTGTCGCTGCTGGCCGCCACCGGCAGCCCCCAGACCCGGCGGCTGCTGGCCGACGGCCGCGCCGAAGCCCTCCAGGTCAGCATCGCCTATCTTGAGCGCCATGGCATCGGCGTCCGCCGTGAGCACAACGGCACCGACCGCTACCGGGCGGTCGGGGGGCTGGTGGCGGTGGCCTTCGAGCACCGCATGAGCCGCTAAGGCGACCCCCAGTACCACACCCACGTGCTCGTCCAGAACGCCGCCCAGGGACCGGACGGACGATGGACGGCATTGGACAGTGACCGGTTGTACGCGCATCTGATGGCAGCTGACCACCTGTACCTGGCCGCCGAGCGGGCCGCGCTCACCCAACGCCTCGGCGTCCGCTGGGGGCCGGTGGACGAGCGCTCGGGCGCGGCCGAGATCCAAGGGTTGGACGACCGGAGGTTGATCGAGCGGTTCTCCAAGCGCTCGGAGGAGATCGACCAGTGGCTGGACACCCATGGTCTGTCCGGGATCAAGGCGTCTGCCGCCGGCCTGGTCGCCGGCGTGCTGGCCGCCCAGGCCGGCCTCCCAGGCGCCGGGCTGGCCGGCCTGATCGTCGCCGTCCTGGTCGGCTGGCGGCTGCGGTTCCGCCCCTCCGAGCAGGCCCGCGGCCGGCGGCGCGGCGCCGCCGGGGAACGCCAGACCGCCCGGCTGCTGGATCGGCTTGGCCGCGACGGCTACGTGGTCTTCCACGACCTGGCCTTGTCCGACTCGCCGGCCAACCTGGATCACCTGGTCATCGGCCCGAGCGGGGTCTTCGTGGTCGACTCCAAGCGGTGGGCCGGCAGCGTCCACCAGAGCGCCGATGGGCTCATCTGGCACAACCACTACCGCCTTGACCGTACCCTGGCGACCCTCCGCTGGCAGGCCGAAACCCTCGGCCGCCTGCTGGGCGTCCCGGCCGCCCCGCTGGTGTGCATCCACGGTGCCCACGTCCAAGGCGGTGGCCTGCGCGCCCAGGGTGTGGCCATCGTGCCCGCGTTCTTGCTCCGCTCCGCGCTCGGCTACGACCAGGTCCTGTCGAAGGTCGACGTGGAGCGGTACGCCGCCGCTGCCGGACTGCGGCTACGGCCGGCAGCCTATGTTCCGGGGAGGCATCCTACGCTGGGAGGGTCAAGAAGCTGTATGACCTGAGCCCGTCCATGCCGGTTCTCGGTGTCCGGCGGGGATCTGCCGTGGGGGCGTGGCACCGTGCGGCCCGCAGCCACAGCGACGCCTGGGTGGGTTGCATCGTCTCGTTGACCACGGCGAGCAGCTTCTCTGTGCAGCCCCTTGAGGCCCAGCCGCTCGTCCAGGGCGTCCCACAGCCGTTGGCGGCCTGAGACCGGCGGGACGCCGGCGGGGCGGTCCAGCGTGGCGTCGCTCATCGGATGCTCCTTGTCAGCACCAGCCCGCCGAGCACCAGCACCGTCCCGACCGCCACTAGGGCCGGCTTGGCCGCCCACCGATGGGGACACGGCCCAGCCCCAGCCACCCGCTCGGCTCGCCCGAGGCGAACCTTGACCGGGCGGGCAGTGTCTGTTCGGAGTGACGTGGCCACGCGCAGACAAGCTGCCAGTTGTCCGGCACCGGATCCTCGGGGTGATCCTTGCCGTGCTGCTGGCGCTGGCAGCGGCGGCCTGTACGCCCAGCCGGCCTGCGGCCAGGCCGTCGCCCACGACCACGCCCACCGCATCCCCGGCCACCGCGTCGACCCTGATCCAACCCCAGGTACCGGCGAGCCTCGCCAGCGTGCTGGCCGACACCGCGGTCCTGTACGGCATCGGCGTGTCCACCGACCCCCACGCCGACGGGGGGGTGCCGCCAGGCCTCGGCGTCACCACCGCCACCCCCCGCGGACAGCTCGCCAGCGGCGAGGTCCCTGGCAGCGGCTGGGGCGGCAACGCGCGGTGGCTGCGGCCAGGGCAGGTGCTGGTGGAGCGTCCCGCCCGCGCCGGGCCGCCGTCGGGCTGGCTCGCCTACCGCTACGCCCAGAGCCGCCTTGGCCTGGCCGGCCGGTTCCCGCTGCCCTCCCCGGTCGGCAACTGGGACGTCTCGCCGGACGGGTCGGCTAGTCGCCTTCGAGCCGGTCAGGCGTACCAAGAACCTCAGCTGGTGAGCACCGACCGGATCATCGTGCAACGCGCCGACGGGTCGGCCCGCCGGCAGGTCACCGCAGGCACGCTCGCCGGCTGGACCCCTGCCGGTCGCCTGCTGTACTGGCCAGGGCCCACCCCCGCCAACGCCGGCACGCTGCTCGCCCTGGACCTGGCCACCGGCACCCGGACCCCGGTCATCTCCGGCGCCCGGGTCGCCGCCCTGGCCGGGCACCGCCGCGCCTTCCTGCTCGGGCCGGTGTTCTCCGCGGACGGGCGGTACTTTGCCGCCCGAGCGTCCATCGTGGGCGTCGGCGAGGCGATTCTGGTGGCCAGGGCCGACGGCACCCCCATCCGGCTGCTTACCTCGCCGTACCATGTCTCGATGTTTGCCTGGTCGCCTGCCGGCCATCGGCTGGCCTACACCACCAGCGGCGCCCCGGTGCCCCATCAGCTCCTGGTCGTCGACCGGCCGACGGCCCGGCCTCGGCTCGCATTCGAGCAGGGCTCGCACTTTGACTGGGTGACCTGGTCGCCCGATGGGCGCTGGCTGCTGGTCGACAACGAAACGCTTGATGCCTGGACGGTGCTCGGCGTCGCCACCGCCAAGCACATCGAGTTGCCCCGGCTTGGCGGCCAGCCGCTGTGGTGCTGCCACAACCGCCTGGAAGACTGAACCGACCCTGCCTGAATATCGCGCAGCAGTCAGTCACAAGGGAGACCTGAACAGATACCATTCGCCTTCCAGGCGCTCGCTGCTAGTGCTCCGTCGCTGAGGTGGTTTGACGGTTGAGGTTGGCGAGGATCTTGGCCAGGATGGCGCCGCGCCTCGCTGCGGAGGGTGATGCCGCGCTCGCGCTCCTCGCAGGCTTCAAACAGCGTCGAGCTGCGCACCAGGCGGGCGATGTCGCCGCGAGGCGCGGCACGCTGCTCCTTGAGCTGACCGCTCATCTCGCCGGGAAGCGGTCATTCCGTTGCGGGCGGCTGGCCCACCGGCTGCAGCAGGCGACCGCGAAGCGCCACACGAAGCCGCAGTAAGAAAAAGAGGCCCCGAGCGCGGGGCCTCTTTGTCTCGTGCGCCGCAGCTGCGACTTACGCGGCCGAGCAGATGTGCTCATGAGCGGTCGGCGACGCATTCGCCGCCGCCTCATGGGCGATGGCGCACCCGGGCGGTTCATGGGCGACCGCCGCAGGAGCCACGCCCAGCAGGATCGCTGCGGCCAGGAGCAACGTGACTACCAGCCTCCGCATAGGCCTCCCTTCGGCGTTGCAGACCATGAGTCTCTTCGGCGCGCTGCTGACTTGCAAGCCGTGGCCGACGGCGGTTACGGGCCTGCCTTGAGCCGCTCGCTACGGTGGCACCGTTTGCCTGGTCTCGAAGCCGAACAGCGTCTTCTGCGGGGGCTTTCACAAGCCTCTGGCGGGCTCGAACCGCCGACCTCCTTACCATGGAACCAGCGGGACCCGCTGTGCGATAGACCCGTTCGACTGCTGAGCCGGTTGTGACCGTCTGTCGTAGCGAGGACGATGTCACGCAGCACGCGGATGGCCGGACGACCCCCCAGAGATGGAAGGTCGGCAACTGTGATCAAGCTGGAGCATGTCAGCAAGTCCTACGGGAACGACGTGATCGCCCTTGACGACGTGTCGGTGGACATCGGCAAGGGCGAGTTCGTGTTCGTGGTCGGCCAGTCCGGCTCCGGCAAGTCGACCTTCCTGCGCCTG
>JASLBL010000576.1 GCA_030146615.1 Actinomycetes bacterium | reverse complement strand
TGGCTGCTCACGATGCTGTCGGCGAGCTGACGCAGCTTAGGCCGGTCGGTGTGGGTGTCGACCAGCATGGCCATCTCGATGGCCTGCTGGTGGTGGGGGATCATGTTCTGGGTGAAGGTGACGTCGGCGTCGCTTGGCGCCGCCTCGGCCGGCGCGGTGCCCTGTTGCTGGTTCCCTCCGCCCTGATTGCAGGCGGCCAGCAGGAAGGCAGCGGCCAGCGCGAGCAAGATCCGTCGCATGGGGTGCTCCTGTGATCTCGCGATGCGAGGTGCGGGCAGCGTGGTCCGGCTGCCGGCTCACGTCAGCGAGATGCAGAGCTCCTCAAGTGATCGCATGCGAGGTCTGCCCGGGTCGGCCCGGGCCGGATACCAGCTACGACCGCGCTCGTCGACAGGGCTGGGAGCGGTCTGGCGGCGTCGCGTCGGCTGCAAGAGCAGCAGCCCGGTCACCACAGCGAGGCAGGCAACCGTCATCTCCACGTGCATCCCGGCGCCGTCCTCGTCCCCGTCGGTCGCGGTCGTGAGTGCCGGGGGTGTCGCCGTCGAGGTATGGGCAACGCCTCGCATGCCGGCGAAGGGGTCATGCCCGTGGCCATGGCCCGCGAGCATGAAGATGTGCATGGCGACCAGGCCCGAGAGCCCGACGATCACCAGTCGTGACACTCGCATCGCGCGAGCCTAGCCGGTATCGGCGGGTTGCGCATCCCGCCTCGACTGCTGCCGGGTTTGCCACCCGCCGATACCGGTCGGTGACCGATGCGTCCTAGTGCACCTGGACCCGTCCAACCTGGGACTGCGGGTTGAGGAAGGGGAGTCGCCTGGCGCCGGCGGTCACGCGGCTCCGGAGGCGGAAGATATTGAGGCCTTCGGTGATGTTGGTCTCGTAGATCGAGCCGTTGTACCAGTAGCTTCCCCACGCGCCGGCAAGGGTGAGGTTGGCGGGGTCCAGCGGTGGTGGATCAGACCAGGCCACCGTGCGGGCATGGCGAGGATTGGTGAAGTCGACCACCCAGGTGCCGGCCTGGTAGTTGCCCATCACCAGCACGTCCCGCTTGCCGGTGGGCACGACGTTGTAGTTGTGGATGGTGCAGTTCTCCACTGCCGACTGCGGTCGGGGCAGCACCCAGGTGCCGAGCAGCTCCCCGGTGAAGGTGTCGAAGAAGAACACGCTCTTGTTGAGGTCCGGATCGTCTGCTTCACATTCAGGTTCCACGCCGCCGCCAGGCTCCCAGCCCATGACGGTGACCCGGCCATCCCAGCTCAGTGCCGCCGAATGCCAGCTGGTCACCCCTTGGGTGGTGAAGCTGGTGACGAACCTGGGCCTGGCTGGGTTGGTGATGTCGTGGACCGTGGCCACCTCGCCGGCGCAGACAGCCAGGCGCCGGTGACCGTTCATCAGCACCCCGATGTCGTGGCAGGAATTGGCCACCGGTGGCCCGCCGGCCGGGCCCAGGGGCACGTCGCGGATCACGCGGGCCCGCTCAGGGGCCTTCAGGGGGACCTCGATGATCTGGAACTTGCCGTGGGTCTCACTGCACTGGTTGTTGAAGTTCGGATCCGGGCCGTAGGTTGGATCGACACCGCTGTTGGCGACATAGATCAGCACCCGGTGGTGCTTGGGGTCGGGAACGACCGTGTGGGTGTGGGAGCCGCAGTCGGTCCCGACGGCCGTGATCAGGTCGTCGGCGCTGGCATGGGTGGGGTCATCGACTCGGAAAATCTGAATGCCCTCGAAGCCCGACTCGGCCAAGGGGGCGTCGCACGTCTCTTCAGGGGTGGTTGCTGCGACCGGCGTGTCGACCGAGCGGAATACCAGGTCGCCCCACACTCCGACGTCCCCCTGAAAGGCGCCGCAGTCAACCTCCGACAGCACCCTGGGCCGGGCGGGGGAGGAGATATCGATGACGCGGAATCCGCCGAACCAGATCCCTTGGTAGGCCAGCTTGCCCCAGAAGGCGATGTCGGTGAAGAACGGATCGAAGAAGCTGGTCACGGGCCGGTTGTCGTCGGTATGACCCATTGGCCGGAGGTTCTTGGAGTGCGGGTCGGTCTCGTGGCCGGCCTGAGCCGGCATCGCCGCCAGCAGCAGACTGACAACCAGTAGTAGCCCGAGGCAGAGGGATCGACCGCGACGTCGCATGGCGTGCCTCCTCATCCGCAACCACAGGAGCATGGCCGAGCCGACGGAGCAGCCGGGAACCGCCAAGAGAAGCCCCCTTTCGGTGGGCTGCCGTCCGCGATCGTCACCCCGGCCGTCCGATGAGTCAATCCCGTTTGGGATATTCGTCCTGTCTTGATATTGGCTGACCGGCCTATTCGACCACTGAGCCGGTTGCGACGGCCTGTCGTACCGAGGACGATGTCGCTCGCCAGTTGATGGATGGATGAGCTGCACCGAAAGGCCGCCAACCGTGATCAAGCTGGAGCATGTCAGCAAGTCCTACGGGAACGACGTGATCGCCCTTGACGACGTGTCGGTGGACATCGGCAAGGGCGAGTTCGTGTTCGTGGTCGGCCAGTCCGGCTCCGGCAAGTCGACCTTCCTGCGCCTG
>JASLBL010000558.1 GCA_030146615.1 Actinomycetes bacterium | reverse complement strand
GCCGGCGCCGTGGTGGAATACGTCCCGCCCGAGGGGATCCGTCCGGCCCAGGCGGGGTTGCTGGTGGACGAGGTCGTCAACCCGGTGGCGATCACCGCGACCGTGGTCGACCTGGCCGTCCGTGGCTACTTGCGGATCGAGGACTCCTTCCGCGATGACTGGGAAGAGCCCGACTGGCGGCTGGTCAAGCTCAAGGCCGCAGATAAGGACCTGCTTGACTACGAGCGCAAGCTCTTCGATGGGCTGTTCGCCTCGCGCCGCCAAGCCGTGTGGCTCTCCGACCTGGAGAACGACTTCTACCACCGCTCCAGGCTGGTCCGCTCGCGGCTGTACCAGGATGCCGTGCAGGGGGGCTGGTTCACCGATCAGCCCGACATGGTCCAGCAACGGTGGGTCAAACGTGGGCTTGCCGTGACGGTCGTCGGCGCTGCCCTGACCGCCCTGGCCGCCTGGCTGACCCACTTTGCGCTGGTGGCCATCCCGATCCTGCTGGCCGGGCCCGTGCTCATGGCAGGAGCCAGGTTGATGCCCCGACGCACGCCCGTGGGCGCCGAGCTGTTCCGCCGGGTCAATGGCTTTCGGGCCTACCTCCGGTCAGCCGGGGTCGGGCACGCCGGGCCCGCCCAGGCCGTGGACCAGTTCTCCCCGTACCTGCCCTACGCCATCGTGTTCGGCCTCACCGAGCAGTGGACCGGCACCCTCGCACTGGTTGGCGCACCGCCCCAGACTCCCTGGTATGCGAGCCGCCTACCCTACTCACCACACCGGTTCCGCTCCCGCATGGTGCTGTTCTCGTCGTCCTCCGCGGCAACCCTCACCGCATCACCGCCGGCGGTCTCGGGATCGAGCGGCTTTGGAGGGGACGGCTCGGGCTCCTCGGGCGGCGGCGGTGGCGGCGGCTTCTCGGGCGGCGGTGGCGGTGGTGGCGGCGGCGGCTCCTGGTGAGCAGCAGCCGGTAGCTGATGCGCGCCGCGAGGGATTCGAACCCCCAACCGCCAGATCCGTAGCCTGGTGCTCTGCGTCGATCTGGTCCGCTCCAGACGGATCTGGCCTGCTCACGTCGGAGGCCTCGTCGATCCAGACGGATCCAGACCAGTCCCGTCGGATCGTCCGGATGGCAAGGGCCAGCAGTGTGATCGTCCCGGCCGCGTCTGGCCGGCGACGTGGCCGGGGAGCCCGGGTCATCCTGGAGACTGCCGCTGGTCGTACCAGACCAGAGCGCGGCGCTCGAGGTCGTCCACGAACGCCTGCTTGGCTGCCATGTAGCCTGGCCGGTCACCGGGGTGGCGGGCTGTGGCGGCACGCTTGACCCGCTCGTAGCCGCGTGCCTGGTCGGGGTGGGCGCGCAGGAAGTCGCGTACCGCCAGATGCCGCCGCTCGTGGTGGGAGCCGGCCTGCGCGACGTGGATGTGGAATGCGCGGGGCCGGGTGGGCGGCTTGCCGAAGAAGGGGTAGCGCACCACGCCGTCGGGGTCGGGATAGGGGGTGTACAGGTAGCCAAGGCCTTCCAGCGCAGGTCGGTAGGGATCCATCGGCTGAACCTGGGCGACCGAGATCTGGATGTCGATGATCGGCTTGGCCGCCAGGCCAGGGACGGCCGTCGAGCCGACGTGGTCGACGCGCAGCGCCAGCGGGCCCAGCGCCGCGCGGATCCGTGCGGCCTCGGCCGCGAACCGCGCGGGCCACGTGGGGTCGGCGTCGACCATTCGCACCGCCGGGTCGGTCTCATCCCGACCGGCTTGGACCTGGCCGGGCTGCGGCGGATGGTCGCCCATGGTGCTCCTCGGGCTTGGCGGTGCGGCGCGGTCAGGCCATGGCGGTGGCCTGGAGCTCGGCCGGCCGCTCGGGAGCGGCTGGCGGGCCACCCTGAGCAGGCCGCTCGGCGGGATGCGTCAGGCGGTGTCAGGCACTCGGCCAGGACATGGTAGTGCTCTTGGCGCGCCCGGCCCGCAGGGCCGGCTGAATCGTCCGTCCTCCACTATTCCGCTCGTCGTGGGCCGACGAAGGAGGCCCATCGACGGGCTTTCCATTGATCGGGCGGACTCCTACGTAGCGTAGCGGGGCGGGCGCGCGCCTACGGCGTGCACGGGCGAGGGCAGCACGAGGAGCGGCATAGGGCTGTGCAGGGTCGCGGCCGGTCCGTGCTGCCGGGGGTCTTGACCGTATGGTGGCCTGCTGTGGTGCAATCGCGCGCGGATGCCGGATGTAGTGGACCGACCCTCCCCCTGACCCGGGATCCCGCATTGCTGTACGGACGGCGCGAGGAACGCGCCCGCCTCGCTGCCCTGCTGGAGGGCGCTCGGGGGCCTTGGCGGCGTGCGCGGTGGACGGGACCAAGTGCCGACCTCGGTCACAGCGTCTGCCCTTGCCGGGTGGGCTGGTGGCCGTCGCTGGCGGCCAGGCGGGTGCGTTCCTCCCGCAGCAGCGTGTAGGCGCGGCTGCGCGATAGCCCGGTCCTGGCCTGGACGTCCTGCCAGGACACCAGGGTGTCCTGGGTCTGGTGGGCCAGCAGGCTGCGCACCACCGCCCGGGACGACGCCCCGTCCTGGCTCATGCTGGCCCGGACGGGCATGGTCTCGATGTGCGCTGGTGCGCGTGCTGGCTGGACCACGGGCAGGACGGTGGCGTCCTGGCGGTCCGGCGTCCCGGTTTGGTCCAAGGCGCGGGGGTGCTGGCCGGCGTCTTGGCGGCGGCGGTGGGCGACCCTTTGCAGGAACAGGTGCCAGGCAAACGGCGCGCACACCGGTGGGACGCCGTACACGCAGGCGACCAGCAGCCGCGGTGGTGGGTCAAGGGGGATGTAGGGGTGGCCGAAGTTGAGCGCGATCGAGCTGCCGGCGGCCAGGGCGGTCAGCACCCACGGATACCACGGGGTCTTGTGTGGTCGGGCGCGTTGCTCGGCCAGCACCGCGACGGCGGCCACGGCCATGAAGGTCTCAAAGCCGAGCGGCCACAGCCAGGCCAGCACAGGGCTGAGGCCAGCGGCTTGGGCGATGGTGTGCAGCACGTCGAAGCTGAGCGCGGCGCCGTAGGCGAACATCGCGAAGGCGCCCAGCCAGCTCGCGTGTTCGATGGCGCGGTCGATGCGGTCGCGGTCCTGGGCAGGACGGGCAGCACTATCAGCGGGCATCGACGCTCACCTCCCGCTCTTGCAGGGACCAGCGATGGTGGCTGGGGTGGTCCCGCTCGGCGCGCTGGACATGGCGGCGCTGGGAGCGGGTTTCTCGTTGGCTGGCCAGGGTCTGGGCGCGCTGGGCGCGGCGGATGATCGCCCAGGCGCGGATGGTGGGCCGGCGGGCGTGGCTTTCGCTGTACAGCTCGGTGACGGCCGCCGCGCCGAGGGTGGCGTACTGCTCCTCGCGGCGGACCCACCGGTACAGCTCGGCGTCCGACCGTTCTCGGGCGGGCAGCACGTCCCGGTTGAGCGTGACGAACACGGGGTCCAGCCGGCCCGCCGGCTCACGACGGCGCGCCGGGCTCGCCCCTAGTACTCCAACCGGAGTTCGTTACCTGGCTGGTCAGGGGGAGGGCCGGTGAGCGCAGCAGGCGGCCACCGTCGATGATCCGGGGTTGTGCACACAACCGAAGATCGGACGGTGGCCGCTGGCCACAGCGTAGAGGTTGACCCTGCCCGGTGGCAGGAGCTGTTCGAGGAGGTGATGGGTCGGGTCGCACGCCGGTTTCCGCGGGTGGAGCCCAGGCGCCACGCGCGGGCATTGGTGCTGGGGCTGCTGGCGGACCTGCCACGCAAGAACTGCTGGACGATCGCCGAGCACGCCGGCCGGGCCACCCCCGACGGCCTGCAGCACCTCTTGAGCGGGGCGGTGTGGGACCACGACGCCGTGCGCGACGACGTGCGCGCCTTGCTGGTCGACCACCTGGGTGACCCGGGTGCGGTGCTGGTCATCGACGAGACCGGCGACCTCAAGAAGGGCAGCCGGACCGTCGGGGTGCAGCGCCAGTACACCGGCACCGCCGGCAAGGTCGACAACGCCCAGGTCGCCGTC
>JASLBL010000544.1 GCA_030146615.1 Actinomycetes bacterium | reverse complement strand
GCCAACCGCTTGCGCCGCCGCTTCGGGCTCGACGCGACCCGCGACGTGCAGGTGCTGTGCCCGATGCATCGAGGGCCGGCCGGCGCCGGCGTGCTAAATGAGCGGCTCCAGGCCGCGCTCACCCCAGCGCGCGAGGGGCTTCCCGAGCGCCGGTTCGGCGGGCGTGTCTACCGGGTCGGCGACAAGGTGATGCAAGTCAGGAACAACTACGACAAGGGCACGGTGGGGGTGTTCAACGGGTCGGTCGGGGTGGTCACCGCGCTGTCGTTGGAGGACAGCGAGTTGCGGGTCCGGTTGGACGAGGACGAGGAGGTGGGCTATGGGTTCGACGAGCTGGACGAGCTGACCCACGCCTATGCGGTCAGCATCCACCGCTCCCAAGGCAGCGAGTACCCCTGTGTGGTCGTGCCTCTCACGATGAGTGCCTGGATGATGCTGCAGCGCAACCTGCTCTACACCGCCGTGACCCGGGCCAAACGCATCGTGGTCCTGGTCGGGAGCAAGCGCGCACTGGCCAAAGCGGTCCGTACCCAGGGCGCCGGCCGCCGCTACACCGCCCTCACCGACCGGCTACGACCGAGACGGATGGCTGCCATCACAGCAGCCGGCCCGCCAGCCGCAACACGTTCGGATCGAGCCTGAGCAGCGGTGCTGGGATCGGCCCGACAGGACGAGGTGAGGCCCAGGGGCCGCAACACCTTCACGGTCCTGGAGTCCCCGGACACGGCGCGTAGAATCGCCTGGTTTGCCTGTACCGCTTGGAACGAGGTCGCTAAGAACGCATCCCTTCGCCCCTGACGCTCGCGAGTGACCTGGGAAAACGCCGGTCCGCACAGCGCTTAGCCCTCGATACCTGATAAGGATGAGGCCGGAGGTTAAAGTCCTCCCAGGCCCACGAAATGGTCTCTGACCAGGCCATAATGCTGGTCGTTCCACTTTCGGTAGCAGCCAGCTCGGATGCATCCGTTTAGGGGCTCTTCGTCATGAAGCGTGGGGCGGTGCTGCTGACGGAGCTGTAGAGCAGCCAGAACAACACCTGGGACCTCGCATAGCTTGCGGATGTCTGACGTGTGCAAGACAGGAGGCCCCAGGTGGGTCAACACAGTAGTGCGTCCGGGTCGGTGCTGCTTGACCTTGACGGCTTTGAGGTCCTCGCTGCGCAGGTCGCGGGCGGTGAATGGCAGCTCCAGGTCCAGACCACGGCCACCGTAGTCGGTTGTGTGGGCTGTGGGACGCGGGCCGAGCTCCACGGCCGCCGCACGGTCCGGGTCCGGGACTTGCCGATCGGTGGCCGGCCGGTGGTGCTGTGCTGGTGCAAGCGGATCTGGCGCTGTCGTGAGCCCGCCTGTGGGGTGCGTACCTGGACCGAGCGGACAGCAGCGATCGGTCCGCGGGCGGTGCTCATCGAGCGGGCCCGCGCCGAGGCCTGCCGGCGGGTCGGCAAGGACGCCCACGCGGTGGCGGCGGTCGCCCGCGACCTGGGGGTTGGCTGGGCCACGGTGATGCGCTCGGTGCACGACTACGGCACGGCGCTGGTGGATGACGCTGCTCGCCTGGACGGGGTAGCGGCCCTCGGCGTGGACGAGACCAGCTTCCTCAAGGCCACCCACCTGGCACCGACCCGATGGATCACCGGTCTGGTCGACCTGGAGCGCGGCCGGCTGCTGGAGGTGGTGGCCGACCGCACCAGGCGAGCGGTGGAAGGCTGGCTTGGTGCCCGACCGCGCGACTTGCTGGCCCGCATCGACACGGTCGCGTTGGATCCCTGGCGCGGATATGCCAGCGCCTTGGTGATCCCCCTTGGCCATGCCAGGGTGGTCGTGGACCACTTCCACGCCATCCGGCTCGCCAACGCCGTGGTCGACCAGGTCCGCCGCCGGACCCAGCAGGCGATCCTGGGCCACCGGGGCCGCAAGCGCGATCCGCTGTACCGCATCCGCAAGCTGCTGCTTGTGGCCGCCGAGCAGCTCACCGGGCCGGGACGAGCACGGCTGCGGGCTGGGTTAGCCGCCGGTGACCCCGGTGGTGAGGTGGCCGCGGCCTGGCAGGGCAAAGAGCTGCTCCGAGCCGTCTACGCCACGGCTGGCACGGCGGCGGCCCGCGCCGCCCTGGAGCGCTTCTACCGCTGGGCAGATGGCGTCCAGGTCCCTGAGCTGTCCCGCCTGGCGCGCACCGTGCGGGCCTGGGAAGTCCAGATCCTCGCCTTCCATGCCACCAATGGCTGCTCCAACGGGCCCACCGAGGCCGTCAACCTGCTGATCAAGAAGGTGAAGCGGGTCGGGCACGGCTTCCGCAACTTCGCCAACTACCGGCTACGGCTGCTACTGCACTGCGGCGTGACCTGGCACACTCACCGAACCACAAGACTACGAGGACGTTCACCACGCCTTGTGGCGTAGAGCCCGATTAAGGTCGTCTCTCAACACGATCCCACGAGCACGGCTTCGACAGCCTGCCGTGCTCAAGCTCAAGTTGGATCCGGCGAAGTGCATGGCAGGACGAATGCGCAGATCGCCTTTCGGCTTGAGTGAGATGGAGGCATCGGGCGTCAGGCTCGTCATTTCACTGACCCTCCCCCACTCGGCAAGTCGATCCGTCCAGCGCCGCCAGACCACCGTGCAGGCGGCTACGCCGTGGGCAAGCCGGGCGCGCTGGATGCGCTGAGGGTCGCCCCTCCGGCACAGATCCACCGCGACTCCTCCCCAGCTGGCGGACGGCGAACCCGCCGACGCTGGCCTCGAGACAAGGCGGTGTGAGCGGCCGAGCTAGCGGACGGTGCTCAACAGCACAACTCCGCGGTGACCAATAACACAGCCGGCAGGCCCAGACGGATGCGACGATGCCGCCAAAGCCGATGAAGGCGCAGGCCAGTCGGCGAGACCTCACGGGGGGAATGATGGACGCGATCACCTATTGGAACGCGGTGGCCCAGGAGGCCAACCGGGTCACCCACACCACCGGCGATCCCCGCGAAGCTGGCGCCCGCGGCCCGGCCGGCAGCTCACGCGCCTTCGCCATCGTGCACCTGGCCATGCACGACGCCTACTTCAGCATCAACCCGTCAGCGAACTTCGGCACCTACCTGGCCGGGCTACAGGCGCCGCCGGCCGGTGCATCCGCCGACGCCGCCGTGGCGGCCGCGGCGCACGCCACGCTGTCGGCACTGTACCCAGCCCAGAAGGCCTACTTCGACGCCCAGCACGCCGCTGCCGGCCTGTCCGGCAGCGCGCAATCCCTGTCCGACGGGCACGCGCAGGGACTCTTCGTCGCGGGCAAGATTCTCGCCCTCCGGAAAGATGATCCGAGCATCGGCGACGACGGTTACGCCACCTCGATCGCCCCAGGCGACCATCGCGCTGATCCCGATAACCCGGACCAGGGCTACCATGCGCCCAACTACGGCGCTCGGTCGGCCTGCTTCGCAGTCACTACCCGGCACAGCCTCGACGAGCCGCCCAAGATCGGGAGCCTGGAGTACAACGACGCCCTGGTCGAGGTGCGGGCCAAGGGCATCGCGCCGGAGCTCACGGCCACCCTTCCAGCTGGGGCCACGGCGCGTACCCCGACCGAGACCCTGATCGGGCTGTTCTGGGCCTACGACGGCGCCAAGGGCCTTGGCACCCCGCCGCGCCTGTACAACCAGATCGTCCGCGTGGTGGCCGACGCGAAAGGCAACACGGTCGACCAGAACGCCCGCCTGTTCGCGCTGGTCAACGCGGCCATGGGCGACGCCGGCATCCTCGCCTGGGACGACAAGTACCACTACGACCTGTGGCGACCGGTCGTCGGCATCCGCGAACACGACCCCTCCATGGGCCCGGCCGGCAGCCCCGGCAACGTGCAGGATGCCGACAGCGACCTGGGCTGGCTCCCGCTCGGCGCACCCAAGACCAACGAGCCGGGCGTGAAGAACTTCACCCCGCCGTTCCCTGCCTATCCGTCGGGCCATGCGACCTTCGGTGCCGCCGCCCTCCAGGCGACCCGCCGCTACTACGGGGTCACCGCCGACGGCCCAGACAACCTGTTCGACAACCTGTCGTTCGTGTCCGAGGAGCTCAACGGATCTAACACCGACAACCGGGGCACGGTCCGGCCGCGCCACACCCGGGAGTTCCCAGGCGGGCTCTGGGAGATGATCGAGGAGAACGGCCTGAGCCGCGTCTTCCTGGGCGTCCACTGGGTCTTCGACGCCTTCATGCGCGATCCCGCCACCGGGGGGATGGACCTCACCCAGAACATCGGAGGTGTCCGGCTCGGACGAGACATCGCCAACGACCTGGCGACCAACGGACTGGTTGAGGCCAACGCCGCCGGGCCGCGCATACCCTAACGTCGGGTAAGCCCGGAAAGGCTCAACCCCAGAACAAGGGATGTGCCATGGGCCGCCGCCAACGCTGGTGGCGGCCCGTGACGACGTCAGACATCAGCAAGATTGCGAGGCCTCAGGTGCTCACCGAGTCACCAACGCCAACGCCAAATACCCCTGGCCCACGCTTCACGACGAAGAGCCGCTGATCTTGGTGTGCACGCCGGCGGGCTTCGGCAAGACCACCCT
>JASLBL010000497.1 GCA_030146615.1 Actinomycetes bacterium | reverse complement strand
CAGCAGCCGGGTCAGGCCGGCGCCGTAGCTGCCGGTGCCCTCCACACCGGCCCGGATGAGGCGACCATGGCGACCGGCCCAGTCCACCAGCTGCTGGTAGCCGGCGGTGGTCACTGGGATGGCCAGGGTGCCTTGGAGGCGGCCGAGGTGGTCCAACAAGGCGGCGACGTGGACGTCGGCGTGGGTATCGACGCCAAGGATGACCTCTGAGGGCTGATCTGCCATGGTGGTGGGGCTCCTGGTTGCTGGGAAGCGACGGGGGCACTACCGGCCGGGACGGCGGACAGGACACTCAGGGTGCCGCGGCAAGGCTCTTATCAGGTGCCTATGGGGTGGAGGTCAATTCCGGGCTGCGGCGGTGGTGGGCGTGGGCGGTCGCCCCATCGACCTGGTGGTCATGGGTGATGAAGGCGTGGTGTGGTGCGCTGCCGAGGTCGGCGGTGCCGCCGCTCACCTCCGGCTCCACCTAGCTTCCGATCGGGTTTGTCCCAACAGCCCTCATGCGAGCTTGGAGGAGGTGGGCGGGGCTGCCCAGGCTGATCAGCGGGTTGTTCCCAAGGCCAGGTCGGGCTCGCCCCGCCGCGTCGGGGTCGCATTAGGCGGCCGGGTCGGTCACCTCCTTGCGGATGGTGCCGCCGGCCACCGCCAGCTCCCACGGGATCCGGTTGACGCACACCACCCACAGCTGGCGCAACAGGGCCGCGGCGACCGCGGTACGGGCCTGGCCGTCGCTGAGCCGGTTGTGCTGGCGGCTGGTCAGGTGGGCGTAGCGGGCGGCGAACACCGGGTTGTGCGGCAACGCGCCCCACACTGCCCGCCAGGCGGCCAGCCGCAGTAGCGGCCGGCCCCGACCTGAGATGGTGGTCTTGCCGGCAAAGCCGCCCGAGGCGTTGTCGCGGGGGCATAGGCCGGCGTGCTTGACCACCGCTTTGGCGTCGTCGAAGCGGGCGGGGTCGCCGGTCTCGGCCAGGATCGTGGCGGCGCCAACCACCGACAGCCCCCGGATGGTGGTCACCAGCTCGGCCAGGTCGAGTTCCTCCAGCGCCTTGGCCATGCGGCCCTCGACCTCAGCCAGCGCCTCCAGGGCCTGCTGGAAGTCGGCCAGCACCAGCGCGCTTCGCTCCAGCGCCCCGGCCCGCTGGGTTTGGACCCCGCGGTCGTCGCCGGTGGCGGCATACAGCGCCCGCAGGACGCATAGGTTGCGTCGCCGTCCACCCCAGCGGGGCAGCTCGCGGGCGACCGCCCGGGCAAAGCGGATAAAGCCCAGCCGACGGATGTGTGCCGGGTCGCAGCGGCCGACCGTCATCGCGGCCCGCCAGGTCAAGCTGTCAAGGGGATGCCGCGCCACCTCCAGGGCCGCCGGCCAGCCGCACTCCAGCAGGTCCCGCAGGCGCTGCTGGGCGGCGGTCGCCAGGGCGAGCTGCTCGACCCGCCGGTTGCCAAGGTGACGAAGCCGCGCCCAGGCCGCGGTAGGCCGCTCGGGCAGGTAGCAGTGCAGCTGGGTCGTGAGCCGGGCGATCAGCAGGGCGTCTTTGTCGTCGCTCTTGTCATAGGTGAAGTCCTCGGCCTCGCGGGCCCGGCGCACCAGCAGCGGCTGCACGCAGACGGCCTCCAGCCCCAGCCTGCTGGCCTGCTCGACCACCACCCGCCAGCGGTGCCCGGTCGGCTCGCAGGCGACCACCACACCGGCGAAGCCCTGCCGGCACGCCACCGCCAGCCCCCAACCCAGCGCCCGATCCAGCTGCCAGGGGCGGCACCGCCAGGTCCGGCGGGCCAGCACCCGCGAGTCGTGGTCGTAGACCACCACCACCTGCTTGTCGTCGGCCAGGTCAACCGCCAGCACCGCACGGTCACCGCTGACCACCCGGCGCAGACGATCCAGGCGGGCGTTGCGGCGCACGTCGCCTCGGGACAGCCGGTTAGCATGGGCCATGGACATCCTCCTGTTGCGGTGGGACACCAAGCCCGTGAACCGCATCAGGGGGATGTCTTGCTGTCCAACCGCTCAGGCACTTACTAGTAGCTCGTCAGTCGTGACTTGTGAGATGTGAGGTTCGGCCTCATGCTCGTGCGGTCTGGGGAGACCACCGCCGTGGGAGGCCGAGGTGCGCAAGCGACACATCGTGGTCCTATCGGAGGAGGAGCGCGCCCGGCTGCACACCATGATCGGGCGGGGTGTCGCCCCGGCCAGTGCCCTGACCCATGCGCGCATCCTGCTCAAGGCCAACCAGGGCGAGGCCGGTCCCGGCTGGACCGACGCCGCCATCGGGGCGGCGCTGGAGGTCAACCCCGCCACCGTCGCCCGCATCCGCCAGCGCTATGTCACCGCCGGCCTGGACGCTGCGGTGTACCGCAAACCGCCCGCGCGCCAGTACCGCCGCCGCCTCGACGGGGAGCAGGAGGCCCACTTGGTCGCGCTGGCGTGCAGCGCGCCGCCGGAAGGGCGCAAGCGCTGGACGTTGCGGCTGCTGGCCGATCGGCTGGTGGAGCTGGAGGTGGTCGAGTCGGTGTCGTATGAGACGGTGCGGCAGGCCTTAAAGCAAACCGGCTCAAGCCGTGGCTGATCCAGCGCTGGTGCATCCCACCCGAGCACGACGCCGAGTTCTGTTGGCGCATGGAGGACGTGCTGGCGGTCTACACCCGGCCGTATGACTCGCGCCGCCCCCAGGTCTGCCTGGACGAGACCAGCCGGCAACTGCTGGCGCAGCTCACCCCGCCTCGGCCGGTCGCGCCCGGGCGGCCGGCGCGGGAGGACTACGAGTACCAGCGACAGGGGGTGTGCAACGTGTTCCTTGTCTGCGAGCCGTTGCGCGGCTGGCGGCAGGTGACGGTCAGCGCTCGGCGCACCCGGATCGACTGGGCGCACTGCGTCAAGGAGCTGGTCGATATCCACTACCCCGACGCTGAGGTGATCGTGCTGGTGCAAGACAACCTCAACACCCACACGCCCGCGTCGTTGTATGCGGCGTTCGAGCCGGCCGAGGCCAAGCGGCTGGCCGACCGGCTGGAGCTGCACTACACGCCCAAGCATGGCAGCTGGTTGAACATGGCCGAGATCGAGTTGAGCGTGCTGTCGGAGCAGTGCCTGGACCGGCGGCTGGCCGACCGGGCGATGTTGGAGCGGGAGGTCGCGGCGTGGCAGGCGGCGCGCAACGCTTGCGGCCGGGGTGTCGACTGGCGCTTCACGACCGAGGATGCCCGCATCAAGCTGAAGCACCTCTACCCTGCAATTCAGGACTGACGAGCTACTAGGATTAGGCTGCGACGCAGGCCCAGGGCAGCCAGCAGTCGCAATGGCGCCAGCGCCAGCCAGACGGCTAGGGTCATCGGCACCACCGCCGCACCAGCGCGTCCGGGCTGGCGGGGCGGCCGCCGCCGGGGTGGATCTGGAAGTGGAGATGGGGCGGGCCGCCGCGGGCGTTGCCGGTGGCGCCGACCCGGGCGAGCAGCTGGCCGGCCCGGACCTGCTGGCCGAGGCGGACCAGGTTGTGGTGGTTGTGGGCGTAATAGTAGGCGGTGCCCCGCCGGTCTCGTAGCCACAGGCTGATCCCGCCCCGGCCACGATCGAGGTTGCTGAGGCGGGTGATGTGGCCGCTGGCCACCGCGACCAGCGGAGTGCCGACGGGGGCGAGCAGGTCGATGCCCTGATGACGGCGGCGGCCACCGTCACGGGAGGCCCCCCAGCCCTGCCCGATCCGCACCGGCCCCTTCACCGGACACACCCCACCCCTGGGCGGCTTGGGGCGGTCGGGCAGCACTCTGGGGGGGTCGGCCTGGCGGAGCTGGTCGACCAGCGGCCGCAGCCGCCCCAGCTGGGGGGCGGCCAGGGCGGCCAGGACCGTGACCACGACCAGCACCGCCAGCCCGCCCCCGGGGGCGGGACGGCCTGCTGCCCGGGCGAGCATGGCCGCCCCCCGAGCTGGTGCTGGACGGCGGCGGCGGCGACGGCGGCGGCTGGGTCCAGGGGGCCGCCGGTGCCACGGCACAGGGGACAGCGCCGATAGGCCGACCCTTGGTTCTTCAGGCGCCGCTCCCGGCCCCGGGTGGCCGGGTACTCCAGCCAGGCCAGCTCGAACGACAGCCCGGCCTGGAGGGCGACCTGGACGAGGCGGCCGGCCCCGGTCCAGGTGGGGTTGTGGTGCTGGGCGATGCGGCGGACCAGGTCCTGGGTCCAGCCCCAGTAGTGGCCGGCGTACTGGCCCCGACACCCTTGGCCCTGTAGGGGCCGATGCTCGCCGGTGGTCGAGTCGCGGAAGCACAGCAGGTAGACCCAGCCCTGGGGGCCGGGATGGGCCCATGGTTGGGCGGCGATCCAGGCCCGCAACGCCTGGGCCGGGTCCACCTCGGCCGGGGCCAGAGACGCAGGAC
>JASLBL010000456.1 GCA_030146615.1 Actinomycetes bacterium | reverse complement strand
CGGACGCCTTGATCTTCTGCAGGGCCTGGTCGAACTCCTGGGCCGTCCAGGGCTTGTCGACGGTGGCCACTGGGATTCCGGCGGCGTCAAGCGCCGACTTGCGCGCGAACAGGCCCAGCGCCGCCTCGTAGTGGCCGATCGAGTACAGCTGATCCTTCCACTTGCCGAGGGTGCTGGGCAGCTGCTTGTCGACCAGCTCCTGGGGCAGGTCGAGCTTGGCCAGGTAGCCGGCCCAGGCCCAGTTGGGGACGATCGGGGCGTCGATGTCCAGGATGCAGGGCAGCTTCTTGGAGGTCGCAGCGGCCGTCACGGCGTCGTTATAGGCAGCCTGCGGGAAGGCCTGGACCTTGACCTGGTTTTTGGTCTGGCTGGCGTTGTAGTCCTTGACGATCTGGTTGACGATGGCCAGCTCTTCCTTGTTGCCGGCGTTGTGGGTCCACAAGGTGAGCTCGCCACCCTCGCCGGTGCCGCCGCCTCCGCCGCTCGGGGCTTTGCCCCCACAGCCGGCGAGTACCAGCACCGCGACCAGCGCCACTACACTGGTCCATGCGAGGGGCCTTGGCCTGTGCCATCTCACGAAGGTTCCTCCATTCCACTGCACCCAGCTCCTGGAGCTGGGACCGGGCGATCGTGGCAGCGATCGCCTTGTCTGGTGGACCCGGCCCCGCCGCCTTGGTTATGCCAACGGCGGCGGGGCCACCGAGTCCCGGCGGACCAGGGGCCCCGAGAGCTTGACCTGTTTAGTGGGTCCCGGGGGGTCGCCGGTTACAGCGATGAGTTGCCGCACCGCCCATGCGCCCATGTCGTAGTGGGGCAGCTGGACGGTGGTCAGCTTGGGGAATAGGCCCGTGGCGATCACCTCCATGTTGTCGAAGCCGACGATGGAAAGGTCGGTGGGAATTCGCATGCCCGCCTCCGCGGCGGCGTGGTAGGCCCCCATCGTCATGACGTCGCTGAAGCAGAACAGGCCAGTGGGTCGGTCCGGGCGCTCCAGGAGCCTCCGGGTCGCCCGATAGCCGCCCTCGGCGGTTGGCTCGTCTGCGGCGACCAAGGTCGCGTCGAACCTAACACCGACTTCTCGAAGCGCGGCCTTGTAGCCTCGTAACCGTTCACTGGTCGCCGGGATGGGTTCCTTGTTCGTCACAAAGCCGATGCGGCGGTGTCCGTGGACAAGCAGTTCCGAGACCGCTGCGTGGGCCCCGGCGAACTCGTCCGGGACCACCGAGGAGATCGTTGGGTCGGCCGATTCCGCGTCAAGGAGCACCACCGGCGTGTCCCGAAGCAGCGGAGGCAGGTCCACGCTGCGATGGAACATCGTCGCGTAGAGAACTCCGTCCACCGGGTGCTGCAGCAGGGCCGTCAGCTCTTGCGACTCCAGGTTGGGATCGCCCTCGGTATCCATCACCACGATGAGCCGCCCATTGCTGAGGGCAGCGTCCTGAGCGCCGAGAATCATGCGGCCCGCATAGGGGGTGGTGGCCACCGTGTCGCCGAGGAAGCCGAACATCTGCGAACGCTGCAGTCGAAGCCCGCGAGCCAGGTTATTCGGTAAATAGCCCAGGCGCGACGCTGCCTCGCGCACCCGCTGTCGTGTCTCGACGCTGATCCGTGCCGACTCGACGTCGTTCAGTGCCGCCGACACCGTGGCGATCGAGACCCCGACGGCGGACGCCACATCTGAGATACGGACCCTGTCAGGCACGGCAACACCCTGCTGAAACGTTTCAGCAACTACCAGCATTTAGTATGCGTTGGGCCGAAGACCACGTCAAGAGCCAGCCACACGCTTCTGTCATTCGGATCCCCACCTTCAGCGCAGGTGGCAAGAGCCTGGTACGGAAGCCCGCACAGGCTTCGTGCCCACAGATATAGGGCGCAAACCCTCACACACCTCATACTTGACGAGGCGGTGCGTTCGGCAGAACCGCCACCTCACAAGGCTCCCGGCGATCTCCAGCATTGCTAACCGCCTCCTTCCTGCCGCCCCGGTCGTCGTCGAACCCGCCCACGGCTGGGCTGGGCTGGACACGTCGGCGATCATGATCCGCACCACGCGACGGGATGAGCGCACATGGGACCGATCACATGCAGCCGAGGCTAGGCAGCAACGAGGGCGACCCGGTTGACCCGAGGTCCGACGCGCCTGCCGCCAGTGGCGGGCCTGGCGGGGCTGGGGTGGTCGCGGTGGCCGGCGAGGCGCTGGTCGACTTCGTGCCCGCCGGGCGCCCGGGGCTGTTCGAGGCCGCGCCCGGCGGCAGCCCGGCCAATGTCGCCGTCGGCCTGGCCCGGCTGCAAATCCCGGTCCGGCTGCTGGCCCGCATCGCCGACGACCTGCTCGGCCACCGCATCCGCGCCCACCTGGCCAGCAACGGCGTCGACCTCTCCTACGCCGTCCGGGCGGCCGAGCCGACCTCGCTAGCCATCGTGGCCGTCGGCCCCGACGGCGTGGTCGAGTACGACTTCCGGGTCCAGGGCACGGCCGACTGGCAGTGGCGCGACCACGAGCTGGCCGGCGCCCTCGACGGCGAGGTCGTCGCCCTCCATGCCGGGTCGCTGGCGCTCACCATGACCCCCGGTGCCGACGCCCTTCAGCGGCTGCTGGGCCGGGCCCGGGACGCCATGACGGTCTCCTATGACCCTAACTGCCGCCCGCGGCTGATGGGCTCCCCCGACGCCGTCCGCGGCCGCATCGAGGCCCTGGTCGCCCTCGCCGACGTGGTCAAGGCCAGCGCCGACGACCTGGCCTGGTTGCTGCCGGGCTGGGCGCCCGAGCAGGTCGCCGAGGCCTGGCTGGCCAAGGGCCCGTCGCTGGTGGTGATCACCCTTGGGCCGGCCGGGCTGCTGGCGGCCACCCGCCAGGCGGGTGTGCTGCGCCGGCCGGGCCGTGCCGTGGAAGTGGTCGATACCGTCGGCGCCGGCGACGCCTGCATGGCCGCCCTGCTCGCCGGCCTGCACCGCCGCCACCTGCTCGGCGCCGACCGGCGCGCCGAGCTGCGGACCGTCGATGGGGTCACCCTGGCCGAACTGGCCGACGAGGCCATCTTGGCTGCCGCCATCACCTGCACCCGCCCCGGGGCCGACCCCCCAACGGCGGACGACCTGGGCACCACACCGGCGTAGCAAGCCAATCCCGGGCGGTTACGACTCCTGCGTGGCTGCCGCGCCTCGCCCACCTACCGAATTTCGGTCGACGACGATCCCAGAGCGGCCATCGCCTTCTCCGTACCTCGCGACCGATGGCCTAACTTGTCCTATCCCCAGGATGTGCCGACACCTCTCAGCTCCCTGGTGTTGCCGGTACCCTCGGGCGCATGGCGGATGCTTGCGTCTTCTGCGCGATCGTGTCGAGAAAGGCTCCGGCTGAGCGCGTCTACGAAGACGCCTCGGTCATCGCCATCATGGACTTCCACCCAGCCGCCACTGGGCACGTCCTGGTGATCCCCAAGCGCCATTCGCCGGACCTGTGGCACATCGAGGCGGCCGATGCCGAGAAGGCGATGGCCGCGTCGGTCCAGGTCGCTGGCATGATCCGGCGGGCGCTTGATCCTGACGGGATCAACCTTGTCCACGCCACCGGGCGTGCGGCCTGGCAGACGGTCTTCCACTTTCACCTGCACCTGGTACCTCGGTATGAGGGGGACGGCCTGGTGCCACCCTGGTCGCTTGGCCAGCCCAGGGCGGAGGATGCACGCCTGCGGGCCGCGGCCGACAAGATCCGGTCCGCAGGTGAGGACAGCGGCAGCGGCGAGTAGGTGTCGCCACAACTCGGGGACAGGACAGCCTACTAAAGGGTGCGGAAGTAGCTGGATATTCGAACCCTGCCTGACCTGCGCAAATGCCCTCCGGCGAGTCCAGCACCCAGCATTCTCCTTGGTAACTCGCGGATGTCGATACGCTGGATGAGCTGGCAGCTCCAGTCACGGCTTGTCTGAACGCCTAACTTCGCCCCTAACGGTCCGAAGCGACCTGCGCAAACGCCGGTCCGCACAGCGGTAGGCTGCCACTTACTCGCACGGAGGATGTCAGGGGTTCAAATCCCCTACAGTACGGTCGCCGCCTTGGCCACCGAGGCCACACTGGGCACGGGGGCCCGCACAGCATCAGCCTTCCGCGGCAGTAGCGCTTGTGTCCGGCGCTTCCGGACGCAAGCGTAGGCAAGCTCCATGCCGCTGGATAGCGTCCAGTCATGTCACGTTCTTCTATGCCAGTGTCAGGGAACGTCGGCGGCTACAACGCACTGTCCCGCCCTCGGGGGTTCACTGGCCTCCCGGCCGTGGTCGGCGGCGCGTCGGGGCTGATGATCGACCTGGTCGGCGACCGCGGCGCCCACGCCCGCACCGTGGTCGGGGTGGCGGCGCTGCCGCTGGGTTGGCGGTTGAGGTGGAGATGGTGAGTCCAGGTCCACCTGGGCCGTTCCACGAGTCGCTGATCGGGTGGCGGGTGACGCGACCGCCCCCGAGAGCCGCGGAGAAAGGAAGCCAGCATGGCTGTTCAACTGCCGACCATGGAACAACTGCGCGCCGTGGCACGACGGTGCGGCCTGTCACTCGACGACGCCGACCTCAGCTCGTTCCGCGCCCTGCTCGAGGACCCAATTCGTGACTACAACGACGTCGCTGCGATGGCGGATGAGCTGCCACCGGTGCGGCATCCCCGAACGCCGGGATACCGGCCGCGCCCCGAGGACAACAAGCACAACGCCTGGTACCGCAAGACGTCAGTAAAGGGGTCCGGGCACGGGAAGCTCCAGGGCAAACGGGTCGCCCTGAAGGACAACATCATGCTCGCCGGCGTGCCGATGATGAACGGCGCCTCGACCCTAGAAGGCTATGTGCCGGAGTTCGATGCCACCGTCGTGACCCGCATCCTCGACGCGGGCGGCGAGATCGTCGGCAAGGCCCACTGCGAATTCCTCTGCATCTCCGGCGGAAGCCACACCAACGCCACCGGACCCGTGCACAACCCCTATCGGATGGGCTATTCGGCGGGCGGATCTTCCTCCGGTTGCGCCGTGCTCGTCGCCACCGGCGAGGCTGACATGGCGATCGGTGGCGACCAGGGAGGGTCGATACGCATCCCCTCGGCGTTCTGTGGCATCTACGGGATGAAGCCGACCTGGGGACTGGTGCCCTACACGGGCATCATGCCGATCGAGATCTTCGTCGATCACACCGGCCCGATGACCAAGAGCGTCACCGACAATGCCGTGCTGCTGGAGGTCATCGCGGGTGAC
>JASLBL010000454.1 GCA_030146615.1 Actinomycetes bacterium | reverse complement strand
GGCCGCCTGGTGGGGGTCGCTGGCCGGCTTGCAGGTGGCGTTGAAGTCGGGCGGGACGGGCGGGTCGGCGTCGGGGTCGCCGGGGTCGCCGATGGTGCCCGGCGGGCAGCTGGCCGAGGACGGGACGTTGACCCGGTTGGTCGAGGACACGTTGACCACGCCGGGGATACCGCCCGGGGTCTCGTACTGGCCGAAGAGGTCCTGGAAGTCCTCGGGAGCGGTCCCGGGGGTGACGGTCGGGCCGTGGGAGAGGACCCGGCCGCCGGCGCCGATCCGCAGGTGCTCGTTGCCGGCCGCGGCGACGATGATCGTGCCCTTGCCGCGGGCGTAGGCCACCGCGTCGATGTAGGCCTGGTAGATCAGCTCCTGCTCGGGGTCGGAGCGGTCGAGGTAGCCGCCGAAGGAGATGTTGACCACGTCGATCCCCAGGTCGGCGGCGGTGATGAAGGAGGCGATCTCGGTGGTGGAGTACGAGAACCCGCACCACTGGGAGATCTTCAGCGACACCAGGTTGACCTTGGGGCGATGCCGTTGACGCCCTTGCCGTCGAGGGCGGCGGCGATGTTGCCGCCGATCCAGGACCCGTGGCCGTACCAGTCGGTCTCGGCCGGGGCGCCGAACTGGGCGGCCAACTCGTCGTCGGACACCCCGAACAGGGTCTCGCAGATGGGCGGGTCCTCGAGGTCGGTGAAGTCGATCACCTGTCTGACCCTGGGAGCCAGCTCGGCGCGGGTGAAGTCGAGGCCGGTGTCGGCCACGGCCACGGTCACCTTGGGGCTGCCGGCGGTGGTCTTCCAGCCGCTGGGCAGGCCGATGCGGCGGTAGTCCCACAGCAGGCCCTTGTAGTCCCAGGCCGGGTCGGGGTTGATCCCGGCCGTGGCCGCCTTGGCCGCCGCCGCGGCTGGCAGCCGCACCTGGGTGCCGTCGAGGGCGCCTGGCTTGGACAGGTTGGGAGCGCTGGCCGGCTCCTCGACGGTCACCTGCTGGAGCTGGTCACGGGCCACGCCGAGAACGCGCCGGTCGGCAGCCAGGCCGCTCCGGGCGGAGTCGGGGGCCGAGACCACGATGGCCTTGATCTGCGGGATCTCGCGGACGACCTTGGCGCCCCGCCGCACGGCCACGGCTCGTAGCGCACCGAGGTCGCCGGCGGACGCGCCACCAACAGGTAGCGGCCGGCGCGGCCCTTGACCGACGGGGCAGCCGACACCGGTGCGGCAAGCAGCGCCGCCAGGACGCTGATGACGGCCATGACCGTGATGCCTCGTACCATGCGTCGAGGGCTCATGCCGTACTCCCTTCTGGGGATTTCAGCATGTCGTGATCATCGGTAATGAAACCTGACGGGCGCTATACCCCAAACAGACCATATCGGGGCGTGAAGCCCATCCTCACCGAGGCCTTCGAGGCGGCTGCGGCTGGGAAGACAAGCGGCCGCGCCGGCACAATCCTGCAGCGACGGTCGCGACGCAACCGGCCAGTTGGACGGTGAGGGAAAGGACGGTTCATTGGACGGCGACGACGCAGCTCCACCGCAGGTGTCAGCGGCCTCGGCGGCCACCCGCGTCGCGGTCGCGGCCACCGCCGGGACCTGCGCGGGGTTGCTGGTCGCGCTGCTGGGCAGCTGGCAGATCGGCACGCTGGTCGGCTGGGACGTCGCCGCCGGGGCATATGTGGCTTGGACCTGGAAGTCGATCTGGCACCAGGATGCGGCCGCCACCGCCCACCTCGCCCTGCGGGAGGACCCGGGACGGGCCGCCGCCGACGCCCTCCTGCTGGTCGCGAGCGTGGCCAGCGTCCTCGCCGTCGCCCTGGCAGTCACCGCCGGGCAGGCCGGCGGGCCGGGGGACCGTGACCTGCGGGCCGGGCTGGCGGTGGCCAGTGTGGCCTTGTCCTGGACGGTGATCCAGACGGTGTTCACCTTGCACTATGCGCGGCTGTACTACAGCCATCCGGCCGGAGGCATCGACTTCAACCAGCAGGCGCCGCCCGGCTATGGCGACTTCGCCTATCTGGCCTTCACCGTCGGGATGACCTTCCAGGTATCGGACACCGCCCTGCAGACCTCGGCCTTGCGGGCGGCGACGCTGCGCCATGCCCTGCTGTCGTACCTGCTGGGCGCGGTCATTCTCGCCACCACCATCAACCTGGTCGCCGGGCTGCTCAGGTAGATCCGCCTCAGTGGCCGCCGTACCCGTGTAGCCACGATTCCGCAGGCGCCTGGCGAGTTCCTGCTCCATACCGGGCCGACGGCCATCCACGCTCTCGGCAGCACGTCCTGACGGGGACGGCGCCGGTCGGTGCGTACGCGGCGTGGCTCAGCTGCCGGGGAGGGTGGTGTGGCGGGCCAGGTAGGCGGCGGCTTCGGCGCGGCGGGCGACCTCCAGCTTGGCCAGGATGCTGGAGACGTAGTTCTTGACCGTCTTCTCGGCCAGGCCCAGCTCCTCGCCGATCTGGCCGTTGGTCCGGCCATCGGCCACCAGCCCCAGGATGCGTTCCTCCTGGGGGGACAGGCGGGCCAGCTTCTCGTCGCGGAGCAGGTGCTTGCCCTTGCGGAGGCGGTCGAACACGCCCTTGGTGACGGCCGGGTCCAGCAGGTGCTGGCCGGCCCCGACGGCGCGGATGGCCCGGACCAGCTCGTCGCCGCGGATCTGCTTGAGGACGTAGCCGGCGGCGCCGGCCATGATCGAGGCGAACAGGGCCTCGTCGTCGGCGAAGCTGGTCAGCATGAGGACGCTGGTCTGGGGGCGGGCGGCGCGGATGTCGCGGGTGGCCTCGATCCCGGAGCCGTCGGAGAGGCGGACGTCCATGACGATCACATCCGGCAGGGCCTGGGCGGCCACGGCCACCGCCTCCCGGGCCGAGCTGGCCTCGGCGCAGACCACGACGTCTTCGGTGTCGTTCAGGAGCAGCTTGATGCCGTCGCGGACGACCTGGTGGTCGTCGACCAGCATGACCCGCAACGGTGGCGCACTCATGTCCACATCCTCCCAGTCCCGCCGGGTCGGCTCAAGGTGATCGCCGAGCCGAGCCGGTCGAGGAAGTCCTTCAGGGTCGCCTCGGCCACCCGGTGGAGCAGGACCCGGTCCACGGCCTGGCCGGCCACGCCGAGCGGCGGGCGGTAGCGGGCGCTGATGGCCAGCTGAGTCCGGTCCCCGCCCAGCGACCCGACCTCGATGGTTGCCTCCAGGCGGGGGAGCAGGCCCTCCAGGCCGACCGGCTCCCAGGTCAGCGGCAGCGAGGTCATCGAGGGGAAGCAGACCGGCTCGCCGAGCTGGATCGCGACCCGCCGCCCGAGCCGCGGCCCGAGGGGGCCGACCCCGATCGTGGTGAGGAGCTCATCGCCTCGGGCCTGGGCGGCTCCGGCCATCTCCGACAGCCACCCGGGCGGGCAGGCGAGCAGGGCCTCCTCGACCCGGGCGGCGGCCAGGGGCAGCTCGACGTAGTAGCGCGCGAACACACCAAGCAGGATGGGCGTCCTCTCGGCCTGGCCACAGGGCCCAACGGCCCCCACGGACCGGGCCGTTCGGCGGGACCCGGATGGCGCGCGACCGGCTACCCTCCGAGGATGATGACGAGCGGGCGTCCCGGCAAGGTGGGGCGGGTCCGCCGGCATCTCCTGGTGGCCGGGTTCGTGCTCGCCTACCTGGCCGCCGGTGGGGCGACGCTGGCCCTGGGCGACCGGGTCGCCGGCGGGGGCTGGCTGTCCCTGCACCTGGTGCTGGTGGGGGCGGCCACCAACGCCATCGTGGTCTGGAGCGAGCACTTCGCGGCCGCGCTCCTGCATGCCGCCCCGGCCGGCGAGCGGGCAGCCATGTTCAGGGCGCTGGCGCTCAATCTCGGGATTCTGGGGGTGCTCGGCGGGGTCCACACCGGCCGCACGGCCGTGGCCGCGGCCGGGGCGTGCCTGGCCGGTGCGGTCGTGCTGGCCCACGCGTTCGACCTGACGACCCGGGTCGGCAAGGCCCTGGCGGCTCGGCTGGGCCATACGGTCTGGTTCTACCTGGCCGCCAGCGCCGCCCTGCTGGCCGGCATGGGCCTTGGCCTCCTGCTGGCCGGCGGGGCGGCTGGCACCGCCGACGCCTACCGGGCGCTTCGCCTGGCCCACGTCCACCTCAACGTGCTCGGCTGGGTCGGGCTGGCGGTCGTTGGCACCCAGTTCACCCTGTGGCCGACGGTGTTGCGCACCCGGATCGTGGCAGGGGTGGAGCGGGCGGTCCGCTGGTCGCTGCCGCCGATGGTCGTTGGCCTGGCCGCGGCCGCCGGCGGGCTGCTCGCCCGGAGCCGAGCGCTGGCGCTGGCTGGGCTGGGCTGCTACGCGGCTGGGCTGGCCGTCGCGCTGGTCCCCCTCGTCCGCACGGCCCTGCGGCGGCCGCCCCACACGGCGGCGTCCTGGATGCTCGGGGCCGGCATGGCATGGCTGGCGTTCTCCCTGGTGGCCGACCTGGCCGCCCTGGCCGGCAGCCAGCGGGTCGTCGACCTGGATCAGCGGGTCGGCCGACTGGTCCCGGCCGTGGCCGCCGGGTTCGCGTTGCAGACCCTGACGGGAGCGCTGACCTACCTGCTGCCGGTGGTGTTCGGCCGTGGCGCCTGGGGCAATCGCCAGCTCGCCGGCATCCTGGAGCTGGGCTGGCCACTGCGTGTTGCCGTCATCAATCTCGGGGTGGTGCTGGTGGTGGTGGGCCCGCCGGGCGGCTGGGCGCCGACGATGGGCTGGTGGCTGGCCGGCCTTGGGCTCGGCGGGTTCCTGCCCCTGGCCGTCGCCGCGCTGGCGTGGGCGACCGTCAGCCGGCTCGGGCGGTGACGCGGGCCCCGAGGCGCCAGGTGGTGAACACGAGCCCGGCCAGGGCGACGTCGCTCAGCAGCATCAGACCGATCGCGTAGTCGCCGGTGGCCTGGTAGACCAGGCCCATGACGATCGGGGGCAGGAAGCCGCCCAGGCCGCCGGCCGCCCCGACCAGCCCGGTGACGCTGCCGACGCTGGCCCCGGGGACGCGGGTGCCGACCAGCGCGAAGATCGCGCCGTTGCCGAGCCCGAGGGCGGCCGCCATGGCCAGGAAGGCGACGGTGGCGGGGACGATGTGGGGCTGGAAGGCGGTGACCACGGCGCCGGCCGCGACCACCCCGAGGGCCCACTGCAACACCGGGACGCCGGTGATCCGGTCGGCCAGCCATCCCCCGACAGGGCGGGCCAGGGTGGCCAGGACCACGAACCCGGCCGCCCGGGTGGCCGCGTCGGTCGTCTCCAGGCCGTAGACGGTCTTCAGGAACGTGGGCAGGTAGACGCCGAAGGCTACGAACCCGCCAAAGGTGATGGCGTACAGGACGGCCAGATCGCGGGCGATCGGCAGCCGTGCGGCGGCCATGAAGCGGGACAGGAACGGCTCGGTAGCCCGGGGCCGGTTGGGGGCGTCACGGCCAAGGACGAGGAAGGCCAGCCCGACGGCGGCCAGGGCGATGGCGACGATCAGGAATGCCCAGGGCCGACCGAGGGAGTTGGCCACTCTAGGGGTGACGAACCCGGAGATGGCAGTGCCGATGTTGCCCATGCCGTAGACGCCGAGGGCGAAGCCGCGCCGCTCGGGCGGGAACCAGGCGTTGACGAACGGCACCCCGACCGCGAACGAGGCCCCGCCGAGCCCGAGCAGCAGCCCACCAGCGAGCAGGGCCGGGTAGGCGGTGGCGAAGGCCAGGAACAGCACCGGGGCGATGACCGCGAACGACAGGGCCGCGAAGACGATCCGGCCGCCGTAGCGGTCAGTGGCCGCGCCGAGGGGGATGCGGCCGAGGGAGCCGACGATCACCGGCACGGCCACCATCACCGACACCGCCAACGGGCTCAGGCCGAGCAGCTCCTGGTACTGGGGGGCCAGCGGGCTCAGCAGCGACCAGGCCCAGAAGTTCACCGCCAGGCTCACCGCGGCCAGCGCCAGCGCCACGCCCCGGCCAGCGGACGCCTGAGGACGGCTCGGGGAGGCGGTCGGGGGCAGGGTCTCCCGGGCCATGGCGCTCCTTGGCAGGTCAGCGGTCGCGCCACGTGGCCAGCCAGACGGCCACGGCGAGGGCGAACGACAGCAGCTGGAAGACGAGCAGCAGCCAGACCTGGCCCATCCGGTGGTCGAGCCAGGCGTTCAGGGCGACGGTGAGGCCCCAGAGCTGGCCGACCACGATGGTCGCCACCAGCGCGGTGCGGGCGTTCAGCATGGAGGCCCGGTCCGGCTCCCGGTCGACGCCGGCGCCCGGTCCAGGTCCGGTGGAGCGGATGCGCGGGTCGCGGCTGCCGCTGCCGCGCAGGCCGGGGTAGCGTCCGGTGAGGCCGCTGTCGTGCAGGCCGGCGTCACGCCGATAGGGGGCGAGCTGGCGGGCCCGGTAGGGATGGGCCGGGTCGACGTCCCGGTCGCGCGGCTCCGGGGGCTCGCCCGGGTCGCGGGTGGCCATCAGTCGGTCCCCACGGCCCAGATGCCGGTGGCGTCCTCGCGGAGCCGGACCGCGGGGAGGGGACGGGGCGGGGGGCCGGCGACGACCTCGCCGGTGGCCGGGTCGAACACGCCGTCGTGGCAGGGGCACTCCAGCTGGCCGTCCTCGGCTCGCCACAGGACCGCGCAGGCCAGGTGGGTGCAGACCGCCGACCAGCCGACCAGCCGGCCGTCGGGGAGGCGGATGGCCAGGGCCCGGTCGTCGGTGCCGGGGTACCGGAAGGCGACCGCCTGGCCGGGCTCGAGCCGGTCGGCCACCTTGGCCGGGGCGGCCGTGCCGCTGCCGTGGCGCCGGAACAGCCCGGCGGCCACCCCGGCGGCGCCCACGGCCAGTCCCGCCGACACCGTGACCAGGATGCGTAGGTAGTCGCGCCGGGTGACCGGCGTGTCGGCCCGGATCCGGTCGAGCTGGGCCCGGCCCCCCCGGCCTCCGCCCATCACATGCCTCCCGGGGCCGGCCCGGTGAAGTCATCGGGGGCGACGACCGCGCAGCCGGTGCGGACCTCGGCGTCCCCGAACCGGAACACGTCGACCGCCTGGGCGCCCGGCCGGTCGGCCTCCAGCTCCTCGACCGAGCCGTAGAAGATCGCCCCGGTGGGGCAGACGGTGGCGCACATCGGGGCCAGCCCGACCGACGTGCGGTCGTAGCAGAGGTTGCACTTGTACTGGAGCATCTCGGCCACATCCAGCTTGGGCACCCCGAACGGGCAGGCGTCGACGCAGTTGCCGCAGCCGATGCAGCGCTCCTTGGCCGCCTCCTGGACCACCCCGTCGGCCGTGACCAGGATGGCGTCGGCCGGGCAGACCTCGGCGCACGGGGCCACCGGGTCCTCGCAGTGCATGCAGACCGTTGGCATGGCCGCGGCGGTCCGCCCGGCGTCGATGTAGTCCAGGTGGATCATGGACTTGCCGCGGTGGGAGTCGCACTCCCGGCAGGCGGCGACGCACGCCTGGCACCCGATGCAACGGCCCGGGTCGATGAACAGCGTCGTCCCCATCATGTCTCGGCGGTCCCCCTTCCCTGAGGCGAGGTTGGTGAGCCCGGGTCGCCGAGCGGCGCCGTCTCGGGCCGGTACGGGTGCTCGCCCGGCGGCATCGGCGGCTCGGGGACCGGGTCGACAGCCTGTCCGCGCTCGGCCCGGCAGGCGCACACCTTGAACTCGGGCATCTTGGAGATCGGGTCGAGGGCGTCGATCGTGAGCACGTTGGCGGCGATCGCCCCGGCCCAGTGGTAGGGCACGAACACCGTGTCGGGGCGGATGGCCTCGGTGACCAGGGCCGGGTAGGTGACGGCGCCGCGGCGGGTGACCACCCGCACCGGGTCGCCGTCGGCGAACCCGAGCGACGGGTGGACCTCGACCCATGGCCGTGGCGTCTGCTCGACCAGGCCGGGCAGCCGCCGGGTCTGGTTGCCGGACAGGAAGTGGGCCACCGTCCGCCCGGTGGTCAGCCGCAGCGGGAAGGCCTCGTCGGGCGGCTCGGCCGGGGGCCGCCACTCGACGGCGACGAAGCGGGCCTTGCCGTCGGGGTGGTAGAAGCGGCCGCCCTCGAACGGGCGCGGCGTGCCCGGGTGGTCCAGGGTCGGGCAGGGCCAGAACACCCCGCCGGTGGCCTCGACCTTCTCATAGGTGATGCCGTAGTAGTCGGCGACCCCGCCCTTGGACGCGACCCGCAGCTCGTCCAGGATCTCGGCCGGGCTCCTGAAGCGGAACTTGTCACCCGAGCCCAGCCGGCGGGCCAGCTCGCACAGGATCTCCCAGTCGGTACGGGCCTCGCCGGGCGGCTCCACCGCCTTGTTGTGCTTGACCACCCGCCCCTCGCCGTTGGTGGTCAGGCCCTCGTCCTCGGCCCAGACGGTGGAGGGCAGGACGACGTCGGCCCGGGCGGCCGTCTCCGACAGGAAGAAATCCGACTGGACGTGGAACTCGAGAGCGTCGTAGCCGGCCCGGACCACGGCCTGGTTGGGCAGGGAGACGAACGGGTTGTTGCACATGCCGAGCAGGCCGCGGATCTCGCCGGCGGCCATCTGGTACATCATCTCGTGCATCGAGGTGCCCTTTGGCGGCAGGTCGGCCTCCTCGACACCCCAGACGCCCGCCACATAGGCCCGGTGCTCGGGGTTGGAGAGGTCGCGGCCGCCCGGCAGCATGTCCGACTTCTGACCGTGCTCACGGCCGCCCTGGCCGTTGCCCTGGCCGGTGAGGGTGCCGTAGCCGGCCCCGGGCCGCCCGATCTGGCCGGTGGCCAGCGTCACGTTGATGCAGGAGAGCACGTTCTCGACGCCCTGGAGGTGCTGCTCCAGCCCACGCCCGTGGGCCGCCCAGCAGCGCCGGGCCCGGCCCCAGAGGTGGGCGACCCGCTCGATCTGGCGCGGGTCGAGCCCGCAGATCTCGCCGACCCGCTCGGGGGGGTAGGCGGCCACGGTGTCGCGGACCGCCTGGAAGCCGACGGTATGCTCGGCGATGAAGCGCTCGTCGGTCAGCCCGTCGCGGACGATCACGTGCAGGATGCCGTTGTAGAAGGCGGCGTCGGTGCCGGGCCGCAGCCGCACGTGCTCGTCGGCGGTGCGGGCCATGGCGGTCTCCCGCGGGTCGACCACCACCAGCTTGGCCCCGCGGTCCCTGGCCCCCCAGAAGTACTGCATGGCCACCGGGAAGCACTCGGCGACGTTGGTCCCGGCGACGATGATCACCTCGGTCTCGAGCAGGTCGGCCCAGGGGTTGCCGGCCCGGTCGATGCCGAAGGCCTTCTTGTTGGCCGCCGCCGCCGAGACCATGCACAGCCGCCCGTTGTAGTCGATGTGGCGGGTGCGTAGGGCGACGCGGGCGAACTTGCCCATCAGGTAGGTCTTCTCGGTGGTCATGCTGGCCCCGCCGAGCACCCCGAAGGCGTCGCGCCCGTAGGTGGACTGGATGCGCCGGATCTCCGACACGATCCGGTCCAGGGCCGCCTCCCAGGAGACCAGGTGCAGGGGGCCGTCCCGGGTGTCGCGCATCAGTGGGGTGAGCAGCCGGTCGGGGTGGTGGACCTGCTGGTAGGCGACCACCCCCTTGGGGCACAGGCGCATCTTGTTGATGTCGTGGTTGCGGGGCTCGACGCCGATCACGCGGCCGTCGGCCACTCTGAGGTACATGCCGCACTGAACGCCGCAGAACGAGCAGTGGGTCGGGACCAGCCGCTCGCCGGCCGCGGTCGCCTTCCAGTGGGCAGCCGGCTCGGACCCGCCGGCGCCCCGGAAGTCGCCGACCCCGGGAGCGACCACCGGGTACGAGATGTCGGTCACTTGAACCCTCGCTTGACCGTGTCCAGGTAGGCCTGGCCGCGCTGGACCCGCTTGCAGCGCGGGCAGGTCTCGGCCCACTCCGAGAAGCCGAGCTCCAGCTCGTCCATGGTCTTCTTGAGGTCGCTGACGAAGGCCTTGGCCTCCAGCGGCTCGCCGCAGCGGCGGCAGGGAAAGACGCCGTCGCGCTCCAGGGCCGCCCGCTTGTAGATCTCGACCCCGACGCTGGCCGGCCGCTGGATGACGTGGAAGAACTTGCCGAAGGGGATGAACACCAAGGTCAGGACCACGGTAGCCATGTGGGCGATGGCCAGGAAGTCGTAGCTGCGGCCCTCCAGCAGCCAGCTCGAGAAGGTCAGCAGCAGGCCGGTGACCGAGATCGCGACCAGGCCGATCAGGGGGAAGAAGTCATAGCCGAACCGCTGGCCGGTGGTCGCTTCGCGGTGGCGGAAGCGTCGCCACAGGAACCAGCCGCAGCCGGCCAGGACCAGCACGGCGGCGATGTCGAGGCCGTGGAAGACCATCCACCCCAGGAACGACAGGGCGTCGAAGCTGACCGTCCGGAACCCGAGCACGTAGATGGAGTAGGCGGGCCCGGTGGCCGTGTCGGAGAAGAAGGCCAGCCAGCCGAAGGTCAGCGGGAAGGTGATCAGGGTGGCCAGGACCACGCCCCAGAAGACCAGCTGGTGGGCGATCCAGCGGCCCCGTCCGCGGGCTTGCAGGAAGGTCTGCAAGCCGAGGTAGCCCAGCACCGAGCGGGGCACGGCGGTCGGCAGGCGCCGGAAGTTCCGCCAGGAGAAGAGCGCCTGCCAGCCGCGGCGCAGGTAGCGGCGGGCCGGGGGGCTCGACACCCAGACGGCGTAGCGGTAGGTGACCCCGAAGGCCAGGAACACCGTGGCGGTGGCGTAGCCGACCAGGGCAGCGTCGAAGTAGCGCAGCCCCCGGCTGCCGGCGTAGATCGCCAGGGCGACGACCACGGCCGCGACCCCGCCGGCGACCGGCGGCACCCACCTACGAGGAGTTGAGCGATCCACGTGGAGTAGATTGCCACACGTTAGGCCGGAGGTAACCCCCGTTCCGGGACTCCGCCGCCCGCCTCGATCCTGGCGTCGGCCGCCACGAGGTCGGCCAGGGTGGTCTGGCGCAGCGAGTCGCGGCAGGCCTGCACCGCCGCCGACCAGGCGGCATGGACCGCGCAGGCGTGGTCCCAGTGGCAGGGGCCGCCGCGCAGGATGCAGCGCTCGAGGGTGAACGGGCCCTCGGCCGCCTCGACGACCTCCAGGAGGGCGACCTCGCCGGGGGGGCGGGTCAGCCGGTAGCCGCCGCCGCGGCCCGCCTTGGCCTCGGCGAGCCCGGCCTCGGCCAGCAGCCGCAGCACCTGGGGGGTGTAGCTGGCCGGCAGGGCCATGGCCTGGGCGACCTCGCGGATCTTGACGTAGCCGCCGTCGCCGCCCCGCTGGGCCAGGCAGAGGGCGGCCCGGACCGCGTAGTCGCCGCGTCGCGTCAAGGCAAGGTCCATCCCACGAGGGTAACCCCCGGCCTGGGTGGTTGGCCTGCTCAGCGGGGGATCGTGACCCGGACTCGGGTGCCCTGGCCGGGGGTGCTGTGGATCTCGGCCCGGCCGCCGAGGCCCTCGGCCCGCTCCCGGAGGTTGCGCAGGCCCTGGCCGGTGCCGGTGGCCCTGGCGGCGTCGAAGCCGCGGCCGTCGTCGTCCACCTCCAGGACGCCGCCGTCCTCGACCCGGTACAGCGACACCCGGCAGGTGGCCGCCTGGGCGTGGCGGCTGACATTGGAGAGGGCCTCGCGGGCCAGCTGGACCAGGTCGGCGGCCCGGCCGGTCAGCTCGGCGGCCGCCGCCGGGTCGACCTCGGCGATGGCCAGGATCCCGGTGCGCTGGCCGAAGTCCTCGACCAGGCCGTGGAGGGCCTGGTCGAGCTGGCGGTCGGCGAGGATGCCGGGGCGCAGCCCGAAGATGTAGTTGCGCAGGTCGCGGATGACCCGGTCCAGCTCCTCGACGGCGTGCTGGAGGCGGCCGCGGAGGTCGTCGTCGCTGGCCAGCAGGGCCGAGCCCTGGAGGCCCATGCCGACCGCGAACAGGGCCTGGATGGCGCCGTCGTGCAGCTCCTTGGCGATCCGCTCGCGGTCCTCGAGCACGGCCAGGCGCTTGAGCTCGCCCTGGAGGCGGGCGTACTCGAGGGCGACCGCGGCCTGCTCGGCGAAGGTCTCGACCAGCTGCACCTCGGTCTCGCGCAGCGGCGGACCGCCGCGGCGGTTGGCCACGGTGAGGGTGCCGAGGGTGCGGCCGCGCACGGCCAGAGGGACATTCACCGCCGGCCCGGCCCCGGCGGCGACGACCGGCGAGCCGTCGGCCGCCTCGACGACCAGGCGGTCGCCGTCCGCCGGCAGGGCCAGGGTGACCAGGTCGGCCCCGACCAGCGCCCGGGCGTGCCGGACGATCATCCCCAGCAGCTCGGCGGTGTCGGTCCCGGCCAGGATGGCGGTGCTGATCGACCGGATCGCCTCCAGGCGCTGGGCGCGGTCGTTCGCCTGCTCGTACAGGTTGGCGGCCTCGATGGCCGCGCCAGCCTGGGCGGCGAGCAGGGTCAGGGCCCGTTCGTCGTCGGCGTCGAAGTCCTCCCCGCCCTGCTTCTCGGTCAGGTAGAGGTTGCCGTAGACCCGGCCGCCGGCCTTGACCGGGACGCCCAGGAAGGTCCGCATCGGCGGGTGGTTCGGCGGGAGACCGACCGAGCGGGGGTCCTCGGCGATGTCGTGCAGCCGCAGCGGCCGGGCGTCGTCGATCAGCACGCCGAGGATGCCGCGGCCGACCGGGATGTGCCCGATGGCCGCCCGCTCGGTGGCCGTCACCCCGGTGGTGATGAACTCGGTGATGACGCCGTCGCGGCCGAGCACCCCGAGGGCGCCGTAGCAGGCCCCGGTGAGGTCGGCGGCCAGCTCGACGATGCGCTGCAGGGTGGCCGGGAGCGACAGCTCGGCGGCGAGCACGAGCCCGGCCTCCAGGAGCCGCTCGTACCGGTCATGGATCGAGGCCATCGCCGGCAGCCTACACGCCCACACCGCGACGGACCCCGAGGCGGGGCCTCGGGGTCCGTCGCGAGTGGGTCCTGGTCAGGTGGCCGTTGCCTTGGAGCGCTTGCCGGATCGGGGGCCGAACACCTCGCCGCGGTGCCATGGGGTGCCGAGCTTGGGCAGCACGAACCGGTCAAGGCCGTACCAGCCGGCGTTCCGCCAGGCGAGGATGAGCAGGCCGGAGACCAGGATCATGGCCGGGTTGACCCCGGCGCTGCCGGCGAACACGAACGAGAAGTTCAGGATCGCGCCGAGGAAGGCCATGATCCCGGTGAACAGCCCCAGGATCAGCGCGATGCCGATCACGACCTCGCCGACTGCAACCAGCGGCCCGAAGAACGTGTGGCCGCTGTCGCGCAGCCACTCCAGCCAGGTCACGTACCAGGAGTAGGCGATGTCGGGGTGGTCCCCGGCGGTGCCCCGCTCCAGGGCCCCGCCGGCGAACCCGGCGACGGCGTCGCCGACCTGCATGGTCCGCTGGCCGCCGTCCTCGGTGGCCACGGTGCCCGACCGGACCCAGCCGATGTTGCCGTCACCGGTCAGGCTGTAGGCCGAGTTGCCCCAGTCCCAGACCTTCCAGGTGATGTTGCCGCCGAAGACCTTGTTCCAGCCGGCCTGGAGCCACTCCCAGCCCAGCCAGAGCCTGGCCACCAGCCAGATCCAGGCGGCCGTGCTCGATCCGAACAGCCACTTCGAGAATGCCGGCTCCTCGATGTACACCGGTGCGCTCGACGGACGCCCATTGGCGCTGCTTGCCATGGCGCGACCCGCCTCCTTTCCTTCATCGAACGGCACCTTGCCGCTCGCCGGGAACAGGGTCCCGCGGCGGCGCCGGCCGGTCATGGGCCGAACGGCCCGGACCCGCCGGGACCTCCGGCCCTTGGGACCGGGGCCGGATCGGGCCAGCCTGGACGGAACCGAAGCCCGAAGCCGTCGGAGGGGACGCCACCATGGCCGATCTGGGAACCCGCTACCTCGGGATGGAGCTGCGATCCCCGCTGGTCGCCTCGTCCTCACCGCTCACCGGGACCCTGGACGGGCTGCGGCGGCTGGAGGAGGCCGGGGCCGGGGCGGTGGTGCTGCCGTCGCTGTTCGAGGAGGAACTGGCCGAGGAGGCGCCGCCCCGGGCCGGGGCCGGCCACGGCGGGCAGGCCGGGTACGGCGCTGGGCCGGCCGCCTACCTGTCGCTGGTCGCCGAGGCCAAGGCGGCCCTGTCCATCCCGGTGGTGGCCAGCCTCAACGGTGTCTCCCGGGGCGGCTGGGCCAGCTGGGCCAGCCGCCTGGAGGAGGCCGGGGCCGACGCTCTCGAGCTGAACGTCTACTACGTGTCGTCACGGCCCGGGCTGTCGGGCGGCGACGTGGAATGGCACTACCTGGACGTGGTCCGGGCCGTCCGCCGGGCGACCCGGCTGCCCCTGGCCGTCAAGCTCAGCCCGTACTTCAGCTCGCTGGCCAACCTGGCCGGGCAGCTGGTCGAGGCCGGGGCCAACGGGCTGGTCCTGTTCAACCGCTTCTACCAGCCCGACCTGGACGTCGAGGCCATGGAGGTGCTGCCGGCGCTGGAGCTGAGCAGCTCGGTCGAGCTGCGCCTGCCGCTGCGCTGGATCGCCATCCTGCACCGCCGCCACCGGGTGTCGCTGGCCGCCTCGACCGGGGTCCACACCGCCACCGACGTCCTCAAGGTCCTGCTGGCCGGGGCGGACGTGGCCATGATGACCTCGGCCCTGCTGCGCAACGGCCCCGACCACCTGCGCCCGGTCGAGGTCCAGGTGCGCGACTGGATGGACCGCCACGGGTTCGAGACCCTCGACCAGCTCCGGGGCCGCCTCAGCCAGCGCTCGGTCCCTGACCCGGCCGCCTTCGAGCGGGCCAACTACATCAAGACCCTGGCCTCCCACGCCGCGGTCAGCGGCGCTCGCCGGCCGGAGGGGTCGCGGTGAAGGAAGTGGACCGGCCGGGGCAGGGCACGTCGACCGGTTCGTTCGCAGGGCAGCACGACGCCACCGCGCCGGCGCCGATCCCGCTGTACGCCCACAGGCCCCCTCGGTGATGAAGCCGATCCGGGCGAGCACGAAGCCGGCGACCAGCAGGGCGATGACGACGGCCAAGGGCCGGGCGTCACCAAGGAGCCAGGAATGGGTGGCGCGGAATGGGGCATCCGCGCTGGCGGGGCTGACCCAGATGAAGACGGAACCACATCCGATCACCTGCCGGCCTGGGCGGCCGGGCCGGTCACGGGCTGGAGGTCGGTGATCTGGTAGCGGAAGAACTCGCCGGCCGGCCAGCGGTCGCTGCCGTAGAACCACCCGAGCCGGCCCTCGGTGGGGATGGCCAGCCCCTGGAAGCTGCGGTAGCCGGTGAGCTCGCCCCCGAACCGATGCCAGCCGAAGGCGCCGGTGTTGTCGGGGTCGCCCCAGCGGTCGAACACCAGCCAGCGGACGCGCCCGTCCATGTCCAGCTGGTAGGTGACCGCCAGCGGCGTCTCCCCGACCTGGTAGTGCGCCGTCACCTGGTCGCTGTCAGCGGCCGACCAGTGCACCCCGAAGCGGGGCAGCAGGGTGGTGGGCAGCCAGATGGCCTCGGCGCCGGCTCGGCCGGCGGCGCTGCGGGAGGTGTCGGGGCCCTGGGCGTGGGCGACGGTGACCAGGCCGGCCAGCTTCCAGTCCATCGCGCCGTCGCCGTCCACATACCGGTCGGAGCCGGCGATGATTCCAGCGGCCCGAGCCGCCCACACGAACCCGTGGTGGGGGTTGAGGACCTGGTGGGCGCGGAACGGCAGCCACCGGCCGACCTTGATGTGGCCGCGCATCCGCAGCCGTGCCGAGGCGGCCAGCGGCGTCCCGGGGGCGATCGCCTGGGCGAGGTAGCGGCGTGCCGGCTCGGGCAGCCCCTCCAGCTCGGCGGCGCTGAACTCACCCGGCGCGGGCGGTTGGAGCAGGCGGGCGTCCTGCTTCGAGAGCTGCGGTGCACGCATCGTGTCCCTCTGTCCGGTTGGCCGTCAGGTGTGGCGAGTTCGTCGCGGAATCCGACGTCGTCGATCTGGAAGCACCACGCCCACACGTTGCCCAGCATGTCGTACAGGCCCCACGCGTTGGGCTGCTTGCCGCCCACCTCGTGCATCCGGCATTGCAGAACCGGACCGCGTCCCACCACGAAACGGTCTCGACGGGCAAGCCCAGAGGCATAAGGTGGGCGTGCAAGGGATCTAGGTCTTGCACGCCCACCCGTCGTGGCTAGGCCGCCTTGGCGGCGGTGATCTCGCGGAGGGCCTCGTCGGCGTAGTCGGTGATGGCGTCGGGGATCAGGTCCTCGCGGTCCTCGGCGACGAGGCGGTTGACCCGCTCGACGTAGTCGTGGTGGAGGTCGCGTAGGCGCGTGAACGTGGTGTCAGGGGTTGGCATGAAGGCCTCCTAGACTGCCCGGGCGGCCGGGTTGTCGCGAAGGCGGATCTGGCGAGCCCAGGCCCACAGGCGGGCGGCAATGGTCGGGATGGTCATCTGCTGACTGGTCCTTGATCTGCTAGTTGGCATTGCACGACCAGGGTTGCGGCAACTAGGCCATCTGTCCAATAGAAGTCATAGGCCGCATTCAGCAATGAGGGAAATGAATCGGGGAACAACGCCACCGATGCGCATCAACCGCCAGCTCGACCAGGCCAACCTCGTGTACGGGTGTTCGCCGTGGTCATCGTGCTGCTGTCGTGGCTGTACCTCAGCTCGCAGCTGGTGCTGTACGCGGCCGAGGTCAGCGTGGTCCTGGCCCGTCGGCTGTGGCCTCGCAGCCTGCTGCAGCAGCCGCTGACCGGGCCGGACCGGCGGGTGCTGACGGCGCTGGCCCAGACCAAGGACCACCGGCCCGAGCAGCGGGTCGAGGTCACCTTCGTCCCCGAGGCCGGGGACGGCGACGACCAGCCAGAGGGGCGAGCCGCGCGTGACCGCCGTCGAGGGCGACGTTGACGGGGCTGGTTCCACGGTGTGGAGTAACCGGGATACATGCGGGCAAGTCCGTCCTAAGGAGACCAAGCATGTGCACGGGTCACGACGACGTCGTCGGTCGCCACACCGTCGCGCGGCTCAGCCGCCGGGGCTTCTTGCGGACGGCGGCCACCACCGCCGCTGTCGTCGGGACCTCGAGCGCGCTCGCCGGCCCGGCGTTCGCCCAGGAGGAAGCCAGCGGCCAAGCTGTCGGCCGGCACCGGGTCCCGCCCGGCCAGATCAGCATTCAGCTGTACACGCTGCGCGACCAGCTCGCCATCGACCTCGAGGGCACCCTCCAGGCGCTGGGTGAGATCGGCTACACCAGGGTCGAGCACGCCGGGTTCGTCGGCCGCACCGTCACCGAGTTCAAGGCGGCCCTGGACGCCGCCGGGCTCCGGGCAACCTCGGGCCACGTCCCGATTCCCCAGCCCTTCGACCCGGCCGCCTGGAGCGACTCCCTTGCCGACGCCAACACGCTGGGGTCGCGCTTCATCGTCCATCCGTTCTTCGGGATCGACTTCGCCACCGGCGAGGTGGAGCGGACCACGGCTGCGTGGCGGGCGTTCGCGCGCGATCTGAACCGGGCCGGCCGCATGGCCAGGGACGCCGGGCTCAAGCTCGGCTACCACAACCACAACTGGGAGTTCTTCCGCCTGACCGACAACCCCTCGCGGACCGCCTACGACGTCCTCACCGACGCCACCGACCCGGACGTGGTGCACCTGCAGCTCGACCTGTTCTGGGCCGTCCGGGGGGCGCGCGACCCGGTCGACCTCATCAGGCAGCACAAGGGCCGGGTCCTCCAGTACCACGTCAAGGACATGAACCAGGCCGGCAGCTTCGAGGATCCCGGTCAGGGCCTGATCGACTTCGCCAGGATCTTCCGGCACTCCAAGCAGGCCGGCGTGGTCGAGTACATCGTCGAGCGCGACGACGCCGGCACGCCGCCCCGGCAGCCCGAGGACGCCCTCGACACGGCCAGGGTCGGCTACCAGTTCCTCAGGACGATCCGCTTCTAGGCCACCTGGTGGACGGAAGCCTCGACCCCCAGGGCCCGGCCGCCGAGGTGACGGCCGAGCTGTGGTGGTTGCTGCTCGGCCTCGGCGTGGCCGTGTTCGTGGTGTTCGCGGTGGTGCTCGGGGTGGGGCTGTTCCGCCGCAGACCGGCCGCCGACGAGGGGCAGCGGAGCCCGGACCGGTTCAGCCGCTGGTTCGTCGGCTGGGGGGTGGTCGTGCCGCTGCTCATTCTGGTCGTCGTCTTCGGCGCCACCCTGGCGGCGATGCGGACCCTGCCCGACGGCGACGCCGACGCACTCGAGGTCGAGATCATCGGCCACCAGTACTGGTGGGAGGTCCGGTATCCCGCCGAGGGGATCACCGCCACCGACGAACTGCACCTGCCGGTGGGCCGGCCGGTGGAGCTGCGGCTGACGAGCGCCGACGTCATCCACAGCTTCTGGGTGCCGGAGCTGGCCGGCAAGCTCGACCTGCTGCCCGACAACGTCAACACCCTTGTCCTCCAGGCCGACCAGCCGGGCCGGCACCTCAGCATCTGCGCGGAGTTCTGCGGGCTGCGGCACGCTGACATGCGGATGATCGTGGTCGCCGAGCCGGCGGACCAGTTCGCCGCCTGGGTGGCCGGGCGACGGAGCGGCGGATGAGCGACCAGCCGAGGGTCCCGCCGTCGGGGAGCGAGACCCCCGCCGTCACCGAGCCGATGACCGGTGAGGAGCTCAACCGGCTGTGGGCCGACCCGCCGGGGCTCCGCGGGCAGCTGACCGGGGTCCAGAACGACAAGATCGGCGCCCGGCTGCTACTGACCGGCTTCTTCTTCGTGCTGCTCGGTGGCAGCTTCGACTCGCTGGTGATGCGACTCCAGCTGGCCGTGCCCAACAACAGCCTGATCAGTCCCGAGCTGTACAACGAGCTGTTCACCAACCACGGCTCGGTGACGATGTTCCTGGTCATCCTGCCGATCTTCGAGGGCTTCGCGATCCTGCTGCTGCCGCTGGTGCTGGGCACACGGGAGATGCCGTTCCCCCGGCTGGGCGCCTTCTCCTACTGGACCTTCCTGCTGGGAGGGCTGCTGTACTACAGCAGCACCCTGTTCCAGCTGGTCCCCAACGCCGGCTGGTTCGCCTACACCCCGCTCAGCGGCCCGGAGTTCTCCCCGGACCTGGCCATCGACTTCTGGGTCCTGGGGCTCGGCGTGGCCGAGGTCGGGGCGATCGCGGCCGGCGTGGAGATCATCATCGGGGTCCTCAAGATGCGGGCCCCCGGGATGAGCCTCAGCCGGATGCCGCTGTTCGCCTGGGCGGTGCTGGTGATGGCGTTCATGATCCTGTTCGCCTTCACCCCGCTGATCATCGGGAGCCTGCTGCTGGAGCTGGACCGCGGCTTCGGCACCCAGTTCTTCGACCCCCGCCAGGGCGGCAGCTCGCTGCTGTGGCAGCACCTGTTCTGGATCTTCGGCCACCCCGAGGTCTACATCCAGTTCATCCCGGCGGCCGGGGTGGTCTCGATGATCCTGCCCGTCTTCGTCCGCCACCGGATCGCCGGCTACACCTGGGTGGTCGGGGCGTTCGTGGCCATCGGGTTCCTGTCGTTCAGCCTGTGGGCCCACCACATGTTCGCCGTCGGGCTGCCGCCGCTGGTGCTGAGCTTCTTCGCCGCCGCCAGCATGGTCATCGCCATCCCGGCCGGGGTGCAGTTCGTCTCCTGGCTGGCCACCATCTGGGCCGGCCGGCCGGTGTGGAAGACGCCGTTCCTGTTCGTGGTCGGGTTCCTCGTCATCTTCGTCATCGGCGGGATCACCGGCGTGATGGTCGCCGCCCCGCCCTTCGACCTCCAGGCCCACGACTCCCACTTCGTCGTCGGCCACCTGCATTACGTGCTGATCGGCGGGGTGGCGTTCCCGATCTTCGCCGGCGTCTACTACTGGTTCCCCAAGTTCACCGGCCGGCTGCTGGACGAGCGGCTGGGCCGCCTGAACTTCTGGCTGCTGTTCGTCGGCGTCAACGTGGCCTTCTTCCCCATGCACATCGTCGGGCTGCTGGGGATGCCCCGGCGGGTCTACACCTACCCCGAGGGCCTGGGCTGGGAGACCTACAACCTGATCTCCACCATCGGCGTGCTGATCATCGTGCCCGGGATCGCGGTGTTCGTGTTGAACGTCGTCCGCAGCTACCGGCGGGGCGAGCGGGCCGGCAACAACCCCTGGGGGGCCGACACCCTCGAGTGGGCCGTGCCCTCGCCGCCGGCCGAGCACGGCTGGTCGGTGCTGCCGATCGTTCGCAGCCGCCACCCGCTGTGGGACCAGGACGAGCTGCACCGGGGCGAGGAGCGCCTGGAGCGGTTCGTGCACGGGCTGTCGCAGTGGCCGCTGCGCTGGCGGGCCGCGGTGATCGTGGGGACGGCCGACGGGCGGCCCCAGGAGGTGTTCCGGGTCTCCGACCCCTCGATCTGGCCGCTGATCGCCGCCGGCGGGGTGGTCACCATCTTCCTCGCCGAGCTGGTCAAGCTCCGCCTGGGCGCGGCCGTCGGGGCGCTGGTCATCGTCGGCGCGGTGATCGGCTGGAACTGGCCGCAGAAGCCGCCGATGACCGTCGAGGAGGAGCAGGACTTCGAGCGCGAGTACCAGGTGCCGGTCAACGCCGGCGGCAGCGTCGTCGTCGCCACCTGGGGCACGGCCCTGGTCATGCTGTTCGTCGCCATCGCCTTCTCGGCCCTGCTGCTCAGCTACTTCTACCTGCGGCTCGAGAACCCGCGGTGGCCGCCTCCCGGGATCGCCGACCCGGGCCTCACCTGGGCGCTGGCCGCGGCGGCGCTGATCGTGGCCAGCGGCGCCGCCGTCCGGGTGGCGCAGCGACGCGTGGGTGCCGGCGACCAGGCCGGCTTCGTCCGCGGGCTGGTGGCGGCGCTGGCCCTGGCCGCCGTGGGCACGGCCGTCCAGTGGATCGACCTCGCCGGGTTCGACTTCCCCTGGACCGAGCACGCCTACGGGTCGATCTTCTACACCCTGGCCGGCTTCGTCCTGGTGGTCGCCATCGGGTCGATGATCATGCTGGCCATGACGGTGTTCTGGGCCATCCGAGGCGAGTACACCGCCCGCCGCCACGCCGCCATCGCCAACGTGGCCCGGTTCTGGACCGCCATGGTGGTCGTGTGGCTCGTCGGCTTCGCCACCCTCTACCTAGGGCCCTGGCTGACGTGAGCGTCCGCGACGTCCCTCCCGACGAGATCCCTGGCGGGGACGGGTCGAGAACGGCCGGGGAGGGCACCCCGCTGGCGGTGGACGTCTCGGCCGACCGCCGGGCCCGCTGGAGCCTGGCCATGCTCGTGGCCGGGCCGATCATCTCGTCGGTCCACTTTCTGGTCGCCTACCTGGCCGTCGAGGCCGGCTGCAACGGCGAGGGGCCCGGCCTGCGGCTGTTCGACCCGCCCGTCCCGACCGTGGTCACGCTGGCCGCGACCGCGCTGGCCGCCCTGGCCTGCCTGGGGTCGGCCCGGTGGGGGTGGCGGCACTGGCGGGCCGACCAGGAGGCGGGCGACCTCGACCGGCCCGGCTGGGGCGGGTCGCTGGCCTTGGCCGGCTTCCTCATGTCGCTGCTGGGGCTGGTGACCGTCCTGTTCGTCGGGCTGCCGGCCCTGGTCCTCCCGGCATGCTGACCCCGGTCGTGGCCCACGCCGGCCAGCCGCCCCAGCCCCACGACCTGTGGGGGGCCTGGAACCTGGACCCGTTGCTGGTCGCCGGGCTCGCCGTCGCCGGCTGGGCCTACTGGAACGGCCAGGCCGGCAGGCTGCGGGACGCCGACCGATGGCGGGCGCGGTGCTTCGCCGGCGCCCTGCTGGCGCTGGGGGTCGCCCTGCTGTCGCCCGTGGACGCCCTGTCGAGCGCCCTCGCCTCGGCCCACATGGTCCAGCACATGCTGCTCGTGCTGGTCGCGGCGCCCCTCCTGGCCCTCAGCGCCCCGTCCAGCTCCCTGCTGCGGGGCAGCCCGCTCGCCGTCCGCCAGGCCGTCGGCCGCTGGCGACGCCGGCTGGGCCTCCGGCGGGCCGGCCTCCGCGCCCTGAGCCACCCGGCGGCGGCCTGGCTGCTGCACGTGGCCACGCTCTGGTTCTGGCACGCCGCCGTCCCCTATGACGCCGCCCTCGCCAACCCGTTCCTCCACGCCCTCGAGCACGCCAGCTTCCTGGGTACGGCCCTGCTGTTCTGGCGCTCGGTCATCGGCACCCGCAGCCCCGGGCGGGTGCCGAACGGCCTCGGCGTCCTGCTCGTGTTCGTCATGGCGATGCAGAGCGTCCTGCTCTCGCTGCTGCTGACCTTCGCCGAGGCCCCCTGGTACGCCGGCTACGCCACCACCACGACACCGTGGGGCCTCCAGCCGCTGGCCGACCAGCAGCTGGCCGGCGTCATCATGTGGATCCCGGCCGGCCTGGTCTACCTCGGAGCCGCCCTGGCCCTCCTGGCCACCTGGATCAGGGCGACGGCCGATTGACGGGGCCGGGGGAGGCATGACGGTTCTCGATCTCCGCTCCATCGTCGTGGCCCTGCCCCGGCGAGGGGGCCTGAACCCGCTTCCTCCGCTGCGGCTGCTCGGGAACCTGCACGACGACATCGACTGCACCGGGCTGGACGCGGAGATGACCCGCAACATCCGGTACGGGACCGTGCGCGGCGTGCTCCCCTACCTGCTGGAGGACGACTACTCCCGCGAGCTCGTGCCCCAGGAGACCAGGGTCGCGACCCTCGAGAACGACTACCTGAAGGCCGTTGTCCTCCTGGACCTCGGGGGCCGGCTGTGGTCGCTCCGAGACAAGGTGGGCGGCCGGGAGCTGCTGTACACCAGCGACCGGATCCAGTTCGGCAACCTCGGGCTGCGGAACGCCTGGTTCCCGGGTGGGGTCGAGTGGAACCTGGGAACGACCGGGCACACGGCGTTGACCTGCTCGCCGGTCCATGCCGCCGCCCTCGAGCTCCCCGACGGCGCTCCCGGGCTCCGCATCTCCGAGTGGGAGCGGATGCGGGACCTCGTCTACCAGGTCGACTTCAGGCTGGGACCCAGGTCGCGCCAGCTCGTGGTCGACATCGAGGTGACCAACCCGAACGCCCATGCCGTGCCGGTCTACTGGTGGTCGAACATCGCCATCGCCAGCTTCCCGGGCAGCCGGGTCGTGGCGCCCAGCCGGACCGCGTTCGAGTTCACCTATGCGCGGCGGCTCCGTCGCGTTCCCGTGCCGGGCGCCGGAGCCGCCGACCTGACCTATCCGCACGAGGCCGCCCGGACCGCCGACCACTTCTTCGAACTGGACCCGGATCGGCTCCCCTGGATCGCGGCCGTCGACCGGACCGGCGTCGGGCTGCTGCAGGTGTCCAGCAGACGCCTCGGGGGACGCAAGCTGTTCACCTGGGGAACCAGCCCCGGGGGACGGCGCTGGCAGGAGTTCCTCACCGGCTCGGCTCACGCCTACTTCGAGGTCCAGGCCGGCCTGGCCAGGACCCAGCTCGAGCACCTCCGGCTCGAACCGGGGGAGCGCTGGTCGTGGTCCGAGGTCTACGGACCGGTCGCGGTTCCCGTGGAGGCGGTCCACGGGACCTGGGCCGAAGCGGTCGAGTGCCTGGAGGCGGCGGTCGCCGAGGCACACCTCGAGTCGGTGCTCGGCGAGGGCGCCGGGGCCGACGGCCGCCGCCAGGGTGCGCGGCTGCACGCCGGCTCGGGATGGGGAGCGCTGGAGTCGCTCCGGCGTGAGGTGGCGGGGGAGCCGCCCTCGCCGGTCATCGACCGCCTGTTCCCCCGTTCCAGCCTCGGGAACGAGCAGCGGCCCTGGATCACCCTGCTGGAGACGGGCGCGCTGCCGCCGGGCACGCCGCGCTCCTATGTCGCCGGACCGGCGTGGTCCGGTCTGCTGGAACGGGCGGCCGACTCGGCGGTGTCGATGCTGCACCGGGGGGTGGCCCGGTGGAGCGCCGGCCGTCCGGAGGCGGCGGTCGAGGCCTGGGAGGCGGCGTGCGCGCTCGAGCCGGGCTCCTGGCTGGCGCTGCGCAACCTCGCGGCCGCGAGCGGCCTGATGGGGGCGCCCGGACAGTCGGCCGAGCAGTACCTGCGGGCGCTGGAGCTGATGCCCGGCGTCCCCCAGCTCCGGGTGGAGGCGATCGAGGCGCTGATCGCGGCGGACCGCTTCGCGGAGGCGATCGCGCTGGCGCGGGCCGCGCCCGCGTCCGCCTTCACCGGGAGGCTCCGGTTCCTGGAAGCGCGGGCCGCCGTCGGCAACGGGGATGTCGGGCTCGCCGAGTCCATCCTGGAACGCGGCCTGGAGGTCGCCGACCTGCGGGAAGGCGAGGCCTCGCTGTCGGACCTCTGGCTGGCCGTCCACCCAGCCCCTCCAGGACCGGCCGGCGGCCGGCCGGACGTGCCCTTCGTCTACGACTTCCGGCTCGACGGCCCGCCCGCCGGGCCGTAGCCGAGCACCTCCAGGACCCGGCCGACCTCGGCCGCCACGGCCTCCCGGGCCCGGCCGAGGTAGCTGCGGCTGTCGACGGCCGACGGGTTGTCGTCGAGGCAGCTGCGGACGGCGGCCGTGAACGCCTGGCTCAGGCGCGTGGCGACGTTCACCTTGGTGATGCCGGCGGCGACCGCTCGGGTCAGGTCGGCGTCGGCGACCCCCGAGGAGCCGTGCAGGACGAGCGGCACCGCGACCCGGCCGCCGAGCCGTCCGATGAGCTCGAAGTCCAGGGTGGCGTCCTGGGTGAGCATGGCGTGGGAGGTGCCGACGGCCACGGCGAGGGCATCGACCCCGGTCGCGGCCACGAAGTCCGCCGCCTCCCGCGGGTCGGTGCGGGCCCCGGGCGCATGCACACCGTCCTTGCCGCCGACCTCCCCCAGCTCCGCCTCGACCCCGACGCCGTGGGCGTGGCAGTGGGCGACCACCTCGGCGGTGGCGGCGATGTTCGCCGCATACGGAAGGCTCGACCCGTCGAACATCACCGAGGTGAAGCCGAGCCGCACCGCCTCGTGCACCAGCTCTGGCGACCCGGCATGGTCGAGGTGGACGGCCACGGGGACGGCCGCGTGCCGGGCCATGGACAGGGTGGCGAGGGCGACCGGCTCCAGCCCGCCGTGGTAGCGAACCGTGTTCTGGCTGATCTGGAGGATCACCGGGGCGCCGGCCCGGGCGGCCCCGGAGACGATGGCCTGCCCGTGCTCGAGCTGGACCACGTTGAAGGCGCCGACCCCGCGTCGGTCGCGCGCGGCCGCCGTGAGGATGTCAGTTGTCCGGGCCAGGGGCATGCTGTTCCTCCACGAGGATCCTGTTGACGAGGTCGCGATAGTCGCGCAGGTCGACCCGCCCGGCCGTCGGCTGGAGCACGGCCGCGGCCGACAGCGCGACGGCGTCGCGCAGCCGATCCGGCCATGGTGCGCCGGCGACGGCACCGGCGACGAGCGCCGCCGAGGCGGCGTCGCCGGACCCGGTGGGGTTGCCGGCGATGCGGGCCGGGGGCGCCGCCCGCCAGGACCCCTCCGGGGTGGACGCGGTCATCCCGGCCGCTCCCAGCGACACCACCACCGCGTTCGCGCCGCGCCGCCGGAGCCCGGTGGCGGCCGCCGCGACGTCGGGGCGGCCGGTCGTCTGGAGCAGCTCGCCCGCGTTCTGCTTGACGATGTCGGCCCCGGCGGCGGCGGCCCGGAGGAGGGCCTCCCCGACGGTGTCGACCAGGACCGTGACGCCGTGGGCGGCGGCCAGGCGTACGAGCCGCGCGCAGGCGTCGTCCCCGGTGCCCGGGGGCAGGCTCCCGGCGATGACCACTGCCGCCGCCTCGGGAAGCCTGGCCGCCAGGATCGCTTCGAGGTCGTTCCAGCGCTCGGCGGGAGCGGGCGGTCCTGCCTCGTTGAACAGCGTCGCCTCCCCGTTGCCGGTGTCCACCACGGCGATGGACCGTCTCGTCGGACCCTCGACCGTGACCAGCTCGTGGACGAGCCCGCCGCGCGCCAGGTCGGTCGTGATGGTGCCGGCGTTCGCCCCGCCGACCAGCCCGAGGACCATGGTGTCGTGGCCCAGCGCCTGGAGGGCTCTGGCGACGTTGACCCCCTTGCCGCCGGCCCGTTCCTCGACCCTGTGGACGCGGTGGCTGGAACCCGGCGTGAGCTGGTCGACCCGGTAGGTGATGTCGAGGGCGACGTTGGGTGTGACGGTGAGGATCATGGGGTCTCCGCCCGCTCGAGCGCCTCCCAGGCCAGGAGCGCGGCGCCGAGGAACCCGGCCTCGTCCTCCAGGGTTGCCGGCACCAGCCGCGGCCGCCGGACCATGCCGAGGTGGCGGTCCAGGGCCTGGCCGACCGGCTCGAAGAGCAGGCCGCCCGACCGGGCCAGTCCGCCGCCCAGGACGATCACCTGCGGCGCCAGGACCGCCGAGGTCCAGGCGAGCGCCAGGGCCAGCGCGCCGGTGGCCTCGGTCCAGACCCGGAGGGCGGCCGGGTCGCCGGCCGCCAGCCGCTCGGCGACGTCCCTGGCCCCGGCAACCGGTTGGCCGGAGGCGGCGGCGTAGCGGCGGGCGATCGCGGCCGCCGAGGCGATCGCCTCGACGCAGCCGCGCCCTCCGCAGGCGCACGGTTCCCCGTGGCCCACGTCGACGTGGCCGATCTCCCCCGCGAAGCCGTCGCCCCCGATCAGGGTTCCCCGCGCGATGATCCCGGCGGAGACGCCCGTGCCGATCGGGACGAACACCAGGTCCTGGAGGCCCCGGCCGGCGCCAAGGCGCCACTCGGCCAGGGTGCCGGCCCGGACGTCGTGGCCGAAGCCGACCGGCAACCCGGCCGCCCGCTCGACCAGGGACCGGACGGGCAGGTTCCGCCAGCCGACGTTCTCGGAGTAGACGGCCAGTCCGCGCCGCTCGTCGACGATGCCGGGGACCACCACCCCGACCGCGCGCACGCCGGCGCCTCGGGGCGCCGCCGCCCGAAGCTCGTCGACCGTGGTCAGGATCGCGGCCACGACCTGGCCGGGGTCTGCGGTCACGCTTGGCGTCGCCCGGCGCAGGCGCGACAAGACCGTGCCCTGGCGGTCGACCACCGCCCCCTTGATCGTCGTCCCACCGACGTCGAGGGCGGCGACGCAGTCGGTGGGGGACAGGGCGACCGGCCCCTAGCCCGGCTGCGCTGGAAGGATCACCGACCGGCTGAGGTTGCGGGGCCGGTCCGGGTCGAGCCCCTTGGCCGCGGCCAGGGCGACGGCCAGCCGCTGCGCCTTCACCAGCTCGGCCATCGGGTCCCCGGTCGGGGTCAGGACGAGGGCCTGGGTGGCCGCGATCTCCTCGGCCAGCGACGCCGGGGGACGGGTGAGGAACCACACCGCGCTGCGGGCATCGGCGATGCTGATGGGGCCGTGCCGGTACTCCATCGCCGGATAGGACTCGGCCCACGCCGAGCAGGCCTCCCGCAACTTGAGGGCGGCCTCGTTCGCGAGCCCGACGGTCCAGCCCGAGCCCAGGAACGTGAACTGCGTCCGTTCGAGCAGGCCGGCCGGCAGGTCGGCCGCCAGGGCCTGGTCGGCCTGGGCGATGACCGGCTCCAGGTCCTGGCCCAGGGCCGCCCGGAGCAGGGCGAGCGTGCTGGTCGCGAACCGGGTCTGGACCACTGACTGTTCGTCGGCGAAGTCGAGCACGATCGACTCGTCGGCGGCGCCGACCACCGGCGACCCGGGGACACCGGTGACCACCAGCGTCGGCTGCCGGCCCCGGACCTGCTGGAGCGCGGTGAGGACCTCGGTCGTGGTCCCCGAGCGGGTGATCGCGAGCAGCCGGTCGTAGCGCCGCCCGCGGGGCAGCTCGGAGGCGGGGAAGGCGTCGGTCTCACCCTGGCCCGCCGACTCCCGGAGCGACGCGTAGGCCTGGCCCATGAACCAGGACGTCCCGCAGCCCACCACCGCGACCCGTTCGCCGGCTCGGGGCAGCAGGCCCTGCGACCGCCCGGCGACCTCGACGGCCCGCCGCCAGCAGCCCGGTTGCGACCCGAGCTCGGCCTGGAGGAGCGGTTCGGAGTCCATGGGCCGTCCGCTACTTGAGCGTGCCGCTGGTCAGGCCGGCCTGGACCTGCCGGTAGAACAGCAGGTAGACGACTACCACGGGAACCATCGCGATGGTCAGGGCGGCGAACAGGGCCCCCCAGTCGCCCTCGTAGCGCTGGCTGGCCAGCAGGGTGGCGATCCCCTGGGCGAGCACCGGCCGCTCGGGGGACAGGAACTGCGGGAGGACGAACTGGTTGAACTGGCCGAGCACGTTGAAGATGCCGATGCTCAGCAGCCCCGGCTTGGCCATCGGCAGCATCACCCGGAAGAACACCCCGCTGTGCGAGCAGCCGTCCAGGAACGCGGCCTCGGCGATCGAGGTCGGCAGGGTCCGGAAGAAGGCGTGCATGAAGAACACGGTGAACGGCAGCGAGTAGGCGACGTAGACCAGGATCAGCCCCTGGTAGGTGGAGAGCATGCCCAGGTTCCGGACCACGAAGAACAGCGGCACGATGGCCAGGAACACCGGGAACATCAGCCCGGCGGCGAACAGGTAGTAGATGAACCGGTTGCCGGGGAACCGGTACCGCGCCAGCACATAGGCCGCCATCGAGCCGAGCAGCATGGTCAGGACCACCCCGCCGGTGACGACGACGAGGCTGTTCAGCAGGTACTGGCCGACGCCCTTGTCCCAGGCCCGGGCGAAGTTGGACCACTGGAAGGCCTCGGGCAGCGACCATGGCGAGCCGAAGATCTCACCCGACGTCTTCACCGAGGCCAGCAGCGCCCACCCGAACGGCACCAGCACCATCACCGACCAGCCGATCAGGACGACATGGGAGAACACGTTGACCCCGACGTCGCCCGCCCCGCCGGCCCGGCGGCCGTCGCCAGCCTGCCGAGGCGGCGTGGCGGCCGGGGAGCCCGGGTCGCTGGTGCGTGTGGTGACAGCCATGGCCCGGCCCCTCAGTACTCGATCCGCTCGCGCCGGGTGGCGCGCAGCATGATGGCCGCGATGAGCAGGGTGAAGAAGAACAGGACGACGCCCATCGCCGACGCGTAGCCGGCCCGGCCGAACTGGAAGCCGTTCTGGGCGATCTGCAGGGAGATCACCTGGGTGGAGTTGGCCGGCCCGCCCGGCCCGGCGGTCATGACCGCGACCAGGGCGTAGACGTCAAGGGCGAGGATGGCCAGGTACACCCAGGAGGTCTGGATGGTGTCCCACAGCAGCGGCATGGTGACCCGGAAGAAGGTGGCCACCCGCCCGGCCCCGTCGATCAGGGCCGCCTCGAACAGGTCCCTGGGGATCGAGGACATGGCGGCGTTGAACAGCACCAGGTAGAACCCGACGCTGCCCCACACCAGGACCCAGAGCACGCAGTACAAGGCCAGGTTGGGGTCGGCCAGCCAGCCCGCGCCCCCGAGCCCGAGGGTCCGTACCACGCTGTTGGCCAGGCCGGTCGGGGTCGGGTCGAGGATGACGGCCCAGATCACGGCGATGACCGGCACCGACAGCACCTGTGGGAGGAAGAAGGCCAGCTTGTAGAAGCCCGACCCCCGCACGCCGCGAACGCCGGTGCCGGCGCCCCCTCCGCCCACGTTCAGCAGGAAGGCGTAGAACAGCGCCAGCAGGATCACCGCCAGCGGCATCACCACCAGCAGCACCGCGTTGTTGCGCACGGCGCGCAGGAACAGCGAGTCCTGCAGCAGATTCTGGAAGTTGGCCAGCCCGATGAAGTCGAACTGGGGCGAGACGCCGGTCCAGTTGGTCAGCGAGTAGTAGAAGGCCTGGATGAACGGCGAGATCACGAAAACCGCGTACAACGCCAGGGGCAGGACCAGGAACCCCACGATGAACCGGGTCTGACCGTGTCGCATCGCACTCCTTCGTCGCGGCCCTCGGCCGTCACGGGCGACTAGCTGCGCGTGCGCTTCTTGGTCTGCGGGTCCTTGGCGGTCTCGTCGGCCGCCTTCTGAGCTGCGGCGGTGAACTGGTCGGCCGTGATGCGGCCGGCGGCCAGCTCACCGACGGCCGTCTCGATCTTCGGCCCCATCGGCGCGTACCAGACGAAGAAGTAGTAGTTCCAGTTGCTGTCGCCGCCGGCCTTGACGAGCTCGCTGGCCGACGCCGCGGCCGGGGTGAGCTCGAGGCCCTCGCCGGCGCCGTTGACGACGGTGGGGGCGGCGGTGAGCTCGGTGAACTTCGACGCCCCCTCCTTGGACAGCATGATGCGCAGGTACTCCAGGCCGCCGGGGACGTTCTTGGCCTTCGCGGGCACGATGAACGCCTCGGCGGCGCTGACCCGGGTGCTCTGGAACGGCAGCGTGGCCCCGTCCAGGAGGGGGGTGGGGGCGACCGTGGTGGCGAACCCCTCGGGGGCGACCTTCTTCTGCTCGTTCTCGAGCCACGAGCCGGAGGGGATGAAGGCCGCCTTGCCCTCGTTCCAGCGGGTCTGGGACTGGATGTGGTCCAGGCCCTCAGTGCCCTCGAGCATGTAGCCCTTGGCCTTGATCTCCGCCAGCGCCTCGGCGGCCAGCTTGACCGACTCGTGCTTCCAGGCGTTCGGTTCGAGGCTGTCGATCGCGGTGACGACCTCCTTGCCGCCGTGCTTGACGGCCATGTCCATCAGCACCTGCTGGATGTAGTACGGGTACTTGCCCTGGTGGGCCATGGGCGCGATCCCGTCGCCCTTGATCTCCTCGCACAGGGCGAGGAAGTCCTCCCAGGTCTCGGCCGGCTGCCAGCCCTTCTCGTCGAACAGCGTCTTGTCGTACCAGAGGCCGTAGACCTCGAGGGCGTAGTTCAGGACCAGGAACTTGCCGCCGTAGTCGCCGGCCTCGAGCGCCACCGGGTTCAGGGTGTCCCGGACCTTGCCGCCGTCGATCGACTCGGCGTCGAGCAGCCGGGTCAGGTCGGCCAGCTGGCCGGTGTCGGCCAGGGTGGCCAGCGGCAGCTGCTCGGCGCCGGCGTTGTCGACCACGTCCGGGGGGTTGCCGCTGTTGAAGCGAGGCTGGAGCTGCTGGCGGATGTCGGTGATGCCGGCGTGCTTGATCTGGGCGCCGCTGAACTTCTTCTTGTACAGCTCCTCGTGGAACTTGGCGTAGTCGTCGCCGTAGCCGCCCTTGAAGATGACGACGTCGAGGGGGGCGTCGGCCTTGACCCCGAACGGGTTCTCGGCGCTCGTCTCGCCGCCGCTCTCGGTGCTCGAGCCGCCGCCGCCGCTGGCGCAGCCGGTCAGCAGCGAGCCGCCGCCGGCGGCCGCGACCGATACCAGGACGGCCCGCTGGAGGAACAGCCGTCGAGAGTACTGGTTGGGGGTGCCCATGGAGCCATCTCCTTTGAGAGATCGAGGGGTCAGGCAGTACGTCGGATGCGACCGGCGTAGCGCTCTTCCAGGACGCTGTTGCGCTCATACCCACCGGGGACGTTGGCGGACACGTAGACAGGAGGGGCCTCGCCGGCCTCGAGGAGCCGCCGGACGACCTCGGCGCCGACCAGCTGGGCGAGCAGGGCAGCCGTGATGGAGGACACCGCGCAGACGGTGCCGCCACCGGGCAGGGGGAGCACGGCGTCGCCGTAGGGGGCGCCGTTGTCGAGGGCGACGTCGGCCAGGTCGACCAGCTTGGCGCCGGAGGGGTGCCGCGAGTCCACGGCCGCCGTCTGGGTGAAGGAGGTGATCGCGATCAGGCGGTGCCCGCGCTCCTTGACCAGCCGCGCGAACTCGACGACGGCGCCGTTGACGCCGGAGTTCGAGCCGACGACGAAGACGTCGGCGGCCGCCACCGCGGCCAGGTCGTACAGCCGGTGGGCGACCTGGGGGTCGCGCTCGAGGAGCCCGTTGCCGAGCACGTCTGCCGGCTCGCCACCGAAGATGACCACGTCCCGCAGGGCGATCCGGTTGGTCGGCACCAGCCCGCCGGCGCGACCGGCGATCTCCATCGCCAGGGCCTCCGAATGCCCGGTCCCGAACGCCTGGACGACGCCGCCGGCCCGCAGCGACGCCACCACCAGGTCGGCCGCCCGCTGCACCGGTCCGCCGGCCTGCGCAGCCACCCTGGCCATGATCGGCGCCAGGGCGTCGAGGTAGGCCTGGGCGCTGACGGCGCTCCCAGGGGTGCCGCCGCCGTCGGCCGTACTGGCCGCATCTACCATCGAGCCTGGCCCTCCTGTCCGAGGTCCCCCGCGGCGCGCTGTCCGCGATGGTGTGGTTTCGGAGGTGTGGTTTCGGAGGTGCGCTAGGGTGAACTTGGACGGCCGGGAGCACAAAAGTCAAGGCGCAGCCGGAGCAGCCATGCGCACGGAGTCGTTGGTCATCGGCGGCGACCTGGGGGGCACCTCGACCCGCATCCTGGTGGTCGGGACCGACGGGCGGGAGTGCGGCCGAAGCGTGACCGGCGGCGGGAACCCCATCAGCCACCCTGCCGGGGCGGCCGCCGCCCTCGCCGGGGCGCTGGGGGCGGCGCTGGCCGGGGTCGACCCCGGCCGGGTGCAGGCGTCGGTGATCGGCGTGGCCGGGGGGTCGGCGCTACGGACGCCGCCGGTGGCCGCGCGGTTCGGGAAGGTGTGGGCGGACGCCGGCCTGACCTGCGACCCCGGCTGGGCGCCGGACCTCGAGGTCGCGTTCGCGGCCGGCACCCCCGAGCCGGACGGCTCGGTCCTGGTCGCCGGCACCGGGGCGACCGCCGGCGCCGTGACCGGCCGCCGGCTGACGCGGACGGCGGACGGCCACGGCTGGCTGCTCGGCGACGACGGCTCCGGGTTCTGGCTCGGCCGCGAGGCCGTGCGGGCCGCCCTGCGCGCCCTCGACGCCGGCGAGCCGCCCGGACCCCTGGTGGGGGCGGTGCTCCGCGAGCTGGCCGGGGTCGACTCGGCCGACGAGCTCGCCCTGGCGGGGGACCGGCGTGGGGCCGACCGCTGCCGCGCCCGGGTGATCCAGGCCGTGAACTCGCGTCCGGGCGTGCAGCTGTCGGCGCTCGCCCCGCTGGTCAGCGCCGCCTACCGAGAGGGCGACCCGGAGGCGCGGTCGATCGTCGAGCGGGCCGCGGCCGCCCTCCTCACCACCCTCGGCCGGATCCGGGGCCAGGACGAGACCACCCCGATCGTCCTCGCCGGGGGCCTGACCAGCGACACGACGCCGGTCGGGGCCACTCTGCGGGCGCTGCTTCCGGACCGGTTCGCCGGCCCGGTCCGCCCGGCCCACACCGGGGCCGGCGGGGCCGCCTGGCTGGCCCTGGCCGCGCTCGACCCGGCCCTGGCCACCCGCGACGCCCATGCCCGGCTCTGTGGCTGACCCTGCCGGACGTCACCCGGCGATCGCGCCGGCCAGGCCGCGGACGAGGGCGTCGGCCGTCGAGCCGTCCTCGGCCCCGTGGTCGGGGTTGAACTCGGTGATGGTCAGCCCGGCCAGGCCCTCGTCCCGGGCGAACACGGCCAGGCAGGTCATCGCCTCGTCGAAGGTCAGCCCCGCGTTGTGCAGGGGGATGTCGGCGACCGGCAGGTCGAGGAAGTCCACCACGTCGACGTCGAAGTGGAGCAGGAACCGGTCGGCCGAGGCGCGCACCCGGGCCAGGGCCTCCTCGGCGGCCTGTCGGGGGCGTCCGCCGATCTGCTCGACCGACAGCCCGGCCAGGTCCCGGCGGACCAGCACGTCGTGCTCGGCACCCGGATAGTCGGTGAAGCCGAACAGCAGCAGCCGGTCGTCGCGGAGCAGCGGCCGAGCCGGCCCCAGCCCGGCCAGCTCGGCACTGGTCCCGGGCTCGTCGAGCAGGTGGGCGACGGCCATCGAGTCGAGGATGCCGGTCGGGTTGGTGGCCGGAGTGAACAGGTCCACCCCGCCGTCCATGTACAGCAGCGCCGGCTCGATCTCGGCGCCCCGGAAGGCGGCGACGACGGCGATGGTGACGCTGCACTCGCCGCCCAGCACCAGCGGGACCCGTCCGTCGGCAAGGATCTCCCGCACGCGCCTGCGGGTCTCCTCGAGCACATCCAGCACGGCCTGGAGGTTGTGGGGCCGGCGCTGGTGGGGATCTGGCCGCCATCGGACCACGGGCAGGTCGCCGTAGTCCACGACCCGGACGCCGGCCGCGGACAGCCGCTCCGGCAGCCCGGCCCGGCGCAGCGCGGCCGGAGCCTTCTCCTGCCCCGGACCGTGCGCGGCGGCGCTGGACGGGACCCCGAGCAGCCCGAACTCGCCGATCACCGGCACCTCCTGACGTCCCGACGAAGGGCCGATCCTACGGCCTGCCCCCGACCGTCCAGCCCCCGCCGGCTAGAAGGGCTCCTCGAAGGTCACGACCTGGTCCCGCCGGGCCGACACCGCGTCCAGGATGGCCTGCTGGTCGGCCGGGGCGACCTCCAGGTCCTGGAGCGTTCGCTGGATGTGCCAGGCCACCCGGTCGAAGGCTTCCCCGGTGATGTGGAGCTCGGCATGGGCCTGGTGGAGGTCCCGGCCCTGGTACTTGCTGGGACCGCCGGTGACCGTGATGAGCAGGGTCAGCATGTGCCAGCGCAGCCACTGGAGGTCCTGGTCGTCCAGGTGCTTGAAGTAGGCCATCAGCAGGGGGTCGGCCAGGACCCGCGGATACAGCCCGTTGACCAGCCGCCGTAGCCCGCCGGCGTACTGGATCCGCTGGTACAGCGACGATGTCGCCGGCCGCGGCATGCTGCGGCGGGCGTGGGCGGCGACCGCCGCCTGGAGGTACTCCTCGACCGGGACCCCGGCCGACCTCGCGAGTGCCTCGAGATGATCGAGGTTGACTATCGATTCGCCATGCTCAGTCATGTTGGTCAGCCACGCCACGTCCGTCCTAATTAGGAAGGACGGGAAGCTACCACGAATTGGCCCCACTTTCGAAAAGTCAAGACTAGTCCCAAATAACAGGTTATGGCAGCCTACGCCGCCCGAGAAGATCGTCACCTTCGGCGGAGGGTGGAACGCCATGAGCGCGCATGCTGTTCACGGACAGCCCCGCCAGACGCGTCAGGTCGACCCGGCCGCGGCCGAGGAGTTCCTGCACCTGGGGGAAGCCACCAACAGCGGGCGGGTCCGGCCGACCCTGACCGTCTTCGCCGCCGACAGGCCCGAGCGGCCCGGCCCCTGGATCTGGAACGAGCAGCTGATCCGTTATGCCGGCTACCGCCAGCCGGACGGGACCGTCGTCGGGGATCCGCGCTACGCCGACTTCACCGACCGCGTGCGCGACCTGGGCTGGCCGGGCGGGCCCGGCCCCCCCTTCGACGTGCTGCCGCTGGTCGTGCAGTCCCCGGGGGAGCCTCTACCGCATGGCCTCGGTGAACTTCGGGTGCTGGAAGCGCCTGGCCAGCTCGTCCGGGGCGGGCTCCTCGAGACGCTCCTGGATCCACCAGATGTTCCCGAGTGGGTCGCGCACGCGCCCGACCCGATCGCCCCAGGCCAGTTCGGTCAGCCGGGTCACCGGGGTGGCGCCGGCCGCACCGGAGTCAACGGCGATTGACGTCAGAGGGGAGTCAATGTAGATTGACGTCATGCGGGAGGCGGCCTCGAGCGAGGTGACCCAGGTGGCGGCGGCGACCAGCAGCCAGGACCCGGAGGTGGGGCTGGCCGCGGTGGCCGCCCTGCGAGGGCTGGTCGAGGTCCTGGAGGCGCTTCAGGTCGAGAACGCCCGGGCCAAGGGTTGGTCCTGGCAGCAGATCGCGGCCAAGCTCGGGGTCACCAAGCAGGCCGTGCACCACAAGTACTCCGGCCGGCGGTTCGGGTTCCGGAGGTCGGACCGGTGACCCGGCGCAGCCGGCCCGCCGCCCGGGTCCTGGCCCTGGCCAGGGCGGAGGCGGAACGGTTCGGTCACCGCTACGTCGGCCCCGAGCACCTGGTGCTGGGCGTGCTGCGCGACCACAGCAGCGGCGCCGCCAGGGTGCTGCGCGCCTACAGCCTGTCGCTGCCGGCGGCCCGGGCAGCGCTTGGCGGCCTGGCCGAGCGCGGGCTGGTGCCCGGCCCGCGACCCAGCGACGCCGAGCTGCTGGGCACCCTGGGGATCGACCTGGACGCGATCCGGCACCGCACCGAGCAGGCCTTCGGCGCCAACGCCGTGGGGTGGGCGGTTCGGGAGGCGACCCGTGCGCGAGGGCGCGGGCTCGGCCGGGTCCCGCGGACGCCGCTCCGCGACCCGCCGATGCTCGTCTCCCAGGTGCTGTACCACGCGCATGAGCAGGCCAGGGGTCTCGGGGCCGGGGTGATCGGCCCCGAGCTGCTGCTCCTGGGAGTGGTCGCCGACATCCAGACGCCCTGGCCCAGGTGCATGAACAACCGGTGGCGACGCCAGCTGCACGCCTCGGTCGACCTGCCCGGGCGCTACCGGGGCGCGGCCGGGCCGCTGCTCGGCGCCTTCGGGATCGACCTCGACGAGCTCGGCGCGGCCCTGACGGCCGAGCTCCAGGCGACCGTGACCTGAGATGAGCCGACGGACGCGACTTGGGTTCGTCGCGGCCTGCCTGGCGGTGTTCGGGCTGGTCGCCGCGCTCATCACCTGGAGCACGCCCTCGACCGAGCCGTCGAAGCGGGCCCCGGCCACCGTGACCGTGGCCCCGGGAGCGACCCGGCCGGCCGGGCTGACCGTGACCGACCTCCGCGACGCCGGCCAGCTGCAGGCACGGTTCAACGCCGACCAGGGGGTGCCACGGCTGGTCCTGGCCCTGGCCCCCACCTGAGGGGAGTGCCTCGCGGGCGCCAGGTGGGCGGCCCAGAACATCCTCCAGCGCTATCAGGACGCCCGGCTGCGGGTCTATGTCGTCTGGGTCAGGCGGTGGGCCCTCGACACCCGAGCGGAGATCGACGGGGCGGGCATGGTCGACCCGCGGGTGACCCATCTGTGGGATGCCGGCAACGTGGTCGGCCACGGGTTCCTGGAGCGGTTCGGGGTCGACTTCGGTGGGCTGGACTATGACTTCTTCCTGCTGTTCGAACGTGACGCCACCTGGGACCGGGACCCACCGCGGCCGGTGAGCTCCGGCGCTACGGTGATCGGAGACCGCGACCGGCTGGCCGACGGCGCGGCCGCCCTGTTGCGCTGACGACGGAGACGATCGCCATGCCGGAGGTAGCACTGCACGACGGAAGCACCATCGCCGTTGAGGTCCAGGGCCGGGGCCCCACGGTGGTGTTGCCGGTCAACCCCCGGCCGGTCGAGGGACCCCAGGCCGAGGAGCTGCGACGGTGGGGCGCCGACCCGGCCCTTGGCCGCACCTTGATCGACGGGCTGAGCGACGCCTTCCGGGTGGTCGCCTTCGACTACGAGGGCCACCTGCTCCAGGTCCCCAAGCCCGACTCCCTGACCCCGGCCAACATCGTCGGGGACCTGCTGGCGGTGGCCGACGCCGCCGGGGCCGATCGGTTCGCCTACTACGGCTACTCCTGGCTGGCCCTGGCCGGGCTCCAGCTCGCGGTCCGCACCGACCGGCTCACGGCCCTGGTCATGGGCGGGTTCCCCCCACTGGAGGGGCCGTACGCTCAGATGCTCCAGGTCACCATCGCCACCCACCAGCTAGCCAGCTCGGCGCCCAGCGCCGCGCCCTCGCCACCACCGGCCGAGCCGTCGGACGAGCCGGACTGGTCCCAGGTCGAGATGACGCTGAGCGAGACCCAGACCCGCCAGTTCGTCACCCTGTACCGGGCGCTCCAGGACTTCGACGACCGGGCCGCCCAGGCGCAGCTGCGTTGTCCTCGGCTGTGCTTTGCCGGCTCGGCGGACCAGATCACCTACGACGAGCGGTGGGGCGGGGTGCGGGTGGACATGGCCGGCCCGGTCGTCGGCCGACGCGCCGAGCTCGAAGCCCTGGGCTGGGAGGTGCGGGTGCTGGAGGGGCTGGACCACCTCCAGGCCATGCAGGCCGCCCAGGTCCTGCCGATGCTGCGCCCCTGGCTCCTCAGCAAGGTCGTCACGGGCAGCTGATCGTCGGGCGCCAGGTATGCCGCCGATTCGGGCTTGGATACCCCTCCTGGGTATGATATACCCCACCGGGGTACCGTATCCGTCGGGAAGGAGGGCACCATGCAGACCTCGGACCAAACCCGCACGCTCCCAGCGCAGCCCGGCACCAGGCGGCGTACCGACCACGGAAGGTGGCGGTTCCTCCGGCACTACCTGGAGATGGTCGCCGCGATGCTGGTCGGGATGATGGTCCTTGGGGCGGCCCTGCGGGGCGTCCTGGCCGTCGCCGGGCTGCGGTACCCGGCCCAGTACCCGGAGCTGGCGACGCTGGAGATGGCCTCTACCATGTCGGTCGGGATGGTCGCCTGGATGCGGTACCGCCGTCACGGCTGGGCCAGCACGCTCGAGATGGTCGGGGCCATGTTCGCCCCCGCGATCGCGCTGATCCCGCTGCTGTGGCTGGGCGTCATCGGCGGCGACGCCCTGCTCATGCTGGAGCACCTTGCCATGTTCGTGCTCATGTTCCCGATCATGCTCCGCCGCCGCGCCGAGTACGGAGGTGCCGCCCATGGCTAGCACCACCCGCGGCGCGGTTGGGACGGCGTCGCCGGCGGCGGCGCCCGAGCGGGTCAGGTCGCCACGGCTGGCCGCCGACCCGGCGCCGGAGCTGCGGCCGCTGCTCACCCGCGGGTATGCCGGCTTCACCGACGCGACCAGCCCGCGGCACCTGGTCCTGCCGGCCACCACCGCGGTCCCGCTGGTCGTGAAGCTTCGTGACTCGCCGCATCGCCCGCCGGCGTTCGTCATGGGTGGCCATGGCTCGTCGATCGTCCTGGAGGGCGCCTGCGCCCCGTCGTACCTGGAGGTGCTGCTGGCCCCGCTGGGCGCCTACCGGCTCCTGGGCCTGCCCCTTGACCAGCTCAGCGGCCAGACCGTCGACCTGGTCGAGGTGCTCGGCCCGGCCGGCCGGCGGCTGGCCGAGCAGCTCCGCGACACCCCGAGCTGGCGGCAACGGTTCGCGCTGCTGGACGAGTTCCTGCTGCGGCGCCTGGACGACGGGCCGCGACCCGCGCCCGAGGTCGCCCGGGCGTGGCAGCGGCTGGTCGCGACCGGCGGCCGGGTGCCGATCGGCCGCCTGGCCAGCGAGGTCGGCTGGAGCCACAAGCACCTGATCGCCAGGTTCCGCCAGCAGGTCGGGGTCGGGCCCAAGACCGCGGCCCGGCTGGTCCGCTTCAACACCGTCTGGCGGCGCCTGGACCAGCGCCGGCCGCTGGACTGGGGGCTGGTGGCGGCCGAGAGCGGCTATTCCGACCAGGCCCATCTGATCCGTGACTTCCGCCAGTTCACCGGGTGGACCCCGACCCAGTTCCCGGCCGACGCCGACGGCGAGCAGGAGGTGCATTTCGTTCAAGACGCCGTCGCCGTTTCCGCCTAGCCTGGCCCATGGTGTCGAGCCAGTGCGGCAAGGCCGGACTGGCTCCATTCGAGGGGGGATTGCGAGAAGGCGGGTTGTGATGAGGTGGCGGACGGCAGGCCGGGTGGCGGCGAGGGTTCCGGCCGGGCCGGTGGGACGGCCCGACCACGGGGGTCCCGCTCACCGCCGGGTGGGGGAGATCGAGCTGGCCTCGGCGTTCCGGCCCTACACCGAGCTGTCGGTCGATCTCCACGACCGGCCCGGGTTCGCCTTCGCCGCCGCCGCCGTGGGCATCCAGCTGACGATCAGAAGTTCATCAACAGGAGGAGACCATGCAACCGCCCATCGACCATGATCCGACGGACCAGTTCCCGACCGATCCGTCGGGGCTGCCCGAGGCCGGCCGGCCCCGGCTGCTGGAGCTGGCCGGCGGCGACACCCTGGAGCTGCGGGTCGCGCCGGTGGCCAAGCGCCTGGCCGAGGACACCGTCCGGATGCTGGGCTACAACGGGTCCATCCCCGGCCCCACCCTCAAGGTCCCCCAGGGCAGCGAGATCATCGTCCACGTCACCAACAACGGTGATCTCGACACCACCGTCCACTGGCACGGGCTGCGGCTGGAGAACAAGTACGACGGGGTCCCCCACGAGACCCAGGCCCCGATCCCGGTGGGTGGGGAGTTCACCTACCGCATCCAGTTCCCCGACGCCGGCCTGTACTGGTACCACCCCCACATCCGCGAGGACTACACCCAGGAGCTCGGCCTGTACGGCAACATCCTGGTCGTCCCCGCCGACCCCGACTACTGGCCCCCGGTCGACCGCGAGGTCGTCCTGACCGTGGACGACCTGCTGGTGGAGGACGGCAAGGTGGCGCCGTTCAGCCCGGTCGAGACCAGCTATGCGGCCATGGGCCGCTTCGGCAACGTCATGTTGACCAGCGGGGACCCGGATCTGCGGCTGGAGGCCGGGGTGGGCGAGGTGGTGCGGCTGTGGCTGACCAACACCGCCAACACCCGCGTGTTCAACCTGACGCTGGCTGGGGCCCGGCTGAAGCTTGTCGGCGGGGACAGCGGCCGCTATGAGCGGGAGGAGGTCGTCGACCAGGTGCTGTTGGCGCCCTCGGAGCGGGCGGTGGTCGACGTCCTGGTCGAGCGGCCGGGTGAGCTGGCCCTGGAGCACCACACCCCCGACCGGACCTACCGGCTGGCCACCGTGACGGTGACCGGCGAGCGGGCCGCGCCGTCGCCGGCGGCACGGGAGTTCGAGCGGCTGCGCCGGGCGCCGGAGCTGGCCGCCGAGCGCCAGCAGCTGGCCGCCTGGCTGGCCGCGCCTCCGGACAAGGTCCTGGCCCTGGTCGCTCAGATGGACGACCCGGCCGCCCTGCCCGCGGCTGCTGGGCCGGTCACCTACGTCTGCCCGATGCATCCCGAGGTCACCAGCCAGGAACCTGGGCGCTGTCCCAAGTGTGGCATGAAGCTGCTGGCCACCCAGGCACCGGCCGCAGTGACCAGCTACGTCTGTCCCATGCATCCCGAGGTGGTGAGCGACCAGCCCGGGCGCTGTCCCAAGTGCGGGATGAAGCTGCTGGCAGCCTCGTCCGTCCCCGAGCCGGGACCCCATGCTCCCGCCGCGATGGACGCCCACGGTGGGCACCCCGCCGGCCACGACCACCACGGCGACGGCCACGAGCAGGGCAGCGCTGAGGGGATCGAGTGGGAGGACGACATGGTCGAGGTCAACCGCCTCACCACCGCCGCCACCATGCACTGGAGGTTCCTGGACCGGACCAGCGGCACCGACAGCCCGGCCATCGACTGGCAGTTCACCGTCGGCGACCGGGTCAAGATCCGGCTGGTCAACGAGATGGATTCTGACCACCCCATGCACCATCCCTTCCACCTGCACGGGGCGGGGCGGTTCCTGGTCCTGGCCCGCGATGGCGTTCCTGAGCCGAATCTGGTCTGGAAGGACACCGTGCTGGTCCGGACCGGCCAGGTCGTGGACATCTTGTTCGACGTCACCAACCCGGGCCTGTGGATGGCCCACTGCCATATCGCCGAGCACATGCAGAGCGGGATGATGTTCAGCTTCAACGTGACCCGCGAGGGCGCTACGAAGGAGTCCTGATGAAGGGGATCGTGTTGCTTGCCGTTGCGCTGGTGTCCCTGCCGGCCGCGACCGCCGCCCAGCAGACCGAGCTGGACGGGAAGGTGCGCAGCGGCCGGGAGGTGACCATCCCCGCCGGCGAGACGGTGCAGGGCGACCTGATCGCGTCCGCGGGGACGGTGCGGGTCGACGGCCGGGTCGACGGCGACCTGGTCGCCAGCGGAGGCCAGGTCATCGTGGCCGGCACGGTCACCGGCGACGTGCTGGTGGGCGCCGGGAGCACGACGATCTCCGGAGAGGTCGGCGGCGACCTGCGAGCCGGCGCCGGCCAGGCCCGCATCGAAGGGCGGGTCGGCGAGGACGCGACGCTCGGGGTCGGCCAGGCGACCGTGACCTCGGAGGCCGAGATCGGCGGCGATCTGATCTTCGGGGCCGGGCGGATGCAGATGGACGGCACGGTCGAAGGGAGCGTCCTCGGCTCCACCGGCAACTACACGCGGGGCGGCTCGGTCGAGGGCAGCGAGCAGGTCAACGTCGAGCAGCCCGAGGCGGAGGAGGAGCCCACCGTGGCCGACCGCGCGGTGGACGCCCTGCGGCGGTACGTGAGCATCCTCGTCGTCGGCGTGCTGCTGCTGTGGCTGCTGCCCCGGACGCTCCGGGGCGCCGCCGACGCGGCCCGGGGGCGTCCGCTGGTCAGCTTCGGGGTCGGGATCCTGGGGTTCGTCGGCGTCGTCGTCGCCCTGGTGCTGGTGATCCTGGTCACCGTGCTGGTGGCGATCCTGCTGGCCCTGCTGGGGCTCGGGTCGCTGACCGGGGTGACGGTGTTCGGCGGGCTCCTGGTCGCGGCGATCATCGTCTTCCTGTTCGTCCTCGCCGTGGCCTTCGCGGCGCAGGCGACCGTGGGACTGGCGCTCGGGCGGCTGCTGGTCCGCGGCGAGGGCCGCTCCTCGTTCCTCGGCGGGCTCGGCGCGCTTGCGTTGGGGCTGCTGGTGGTCGTGCTGGTCGCGGCGATCCCGCTGGTGGGAGGCTGGCTGGAGGCGCTCCTGGTGCTGCTGGGGCTGGGCGCGCTGCTGCTGATGGCCCGCCGTGGCCGGCGCCGGGTCGCCGAGCCGTCAGTCTGAGGCAGTCCGGGGCCTGGCCGACCCGTCGCCGACCATTCGCATGTTCCCACCATCCGGATGTTGAGAGTATCTTGATTGGTCTCGGTCCGGAGAGGGGTCGCGATGGTCCGGTTGACGCGGACGCAGCAGCAGGAACGCACCCAGGCGGCGGTGCTGGCAGCGGCACGGGAGGAGTTCACCGAGCACGGCTACGCCGAGGCGAAGGTGGACCGGATCGCCGAGCGAGCCGAGCTGACGCGTGGCGCGGTGTACTCGAACTTCCCGAGCAAGCGCGCGCTGTACCTGGCCGTGCTGGTCGACATGGTCGAGCGCTCCGCCACCGGCCGGGTCCCGCCGTCGTCGCCGCCGTCGGCGGCTGCGGGGCTGGAGGCGTTCGCCCGGGTCTGGCTGGAGCGGCTGCCGCTGGCCGACGACCCGCCGGCGGACGGTCACCTGCAACTGCGCTCGCTGGCCGGGGTGGTCGACGACGAGCCGGCCCGCACCGCCCTGGCCCAGGTCACCCGACTGGAGGCCCTGCTGCTGGCCCTCGCCCTCGAGTCGTGTGGCCCGCCGCGCACGAGGCCGGCGCGGAGGGTCCGGCTGGCCGAGCTGGCCCTGACCCTGCTGCATGGTGCGGGCCACCTGGCCGAGTCGGCGCCCGGGTTCGGCGACCCCTTCGACGTGGCCCGGGCGTGCCAGGAGCTGGCCGGGATCGACCTCGCCGACACCTGGGACCCGCCGCACCTGCCGTATGTCGCTCCGGCGCAGTCGTGCCAGGACCCGTGGGCCCCGCCGGCCGAGCTGCCCGACCAGCTCAGCGGCCGCCGGGCCGGCCTCGGCGAGGACGGCGTGATCGCGCTCCTGGGGACCGGCCGGCTGGGCGCGGCCGAGGAGGCCGTCCGGGCCGCCCGCCCCGGCGACCGGGTCACCGTGGTCGTCCTGCCCAGCGACTCAGCCGAGATCGGGCGGCTCGTACGGCTCAGGGTCGGCGACCTCACCGGCTGCCTGCGTCGGGTGTTCGCACCCGAGGTCTGGCCGCGGCTTCGCCTCGTCCTCGACGACCGGGCCCTGACCGCCTCGGCCGTCGGCCTCCCGGACGCCGGCGACGCCACCGAGGCCGCGGTCCGCCTCCAGGGCGGCACGATCGTCGCCCGAGCCCACGGGCGCGGTGCCGCCCACGCCGCGGCGACCGCCGGCGCCTCCGACACCACCCCCCTCGGGACCGGGACGTGACCCGGCCGGGTCCGGCCTACGCGACCGGCACCGACCTGCTGGTGCTCCACACCCTCCGCTGCATCGGCTTCGCCGGCCTCGCTCGGGTGGCCGAAGCCACCGGGCTCCCCGAGCCCGACGTCGAGTCGGAGCTGATCGACCTGGCCGTGGCCGGGCTCGTCACCCACGTCGCCGGCGACTTCGGCGGCTGGGATCTCACCGAGACCGGCCGGGCCGCGAATGCCGAGCGGATCGCCGGCGAGCTGGAGACGGCCGGCACCCGGAGCACCGTGGCCGAGGCCTATGCCGGCTTTCTGCCGCTCAACCCGGAGCTGCTCGACCTCTGCACGGCATGGCAGCTGCGATCCGTCGACGGTGTCGCGACCATGAACGACCACCGCGACCCCGCCTACGACGCTCGGGTCCTGGACCGGCTCACCGACCTCGACCAGCGTGCCGAGGCCGTCTGCGCCGACCTGTCGGCGGCGATGCTCCGATTCCAGCGCTATCGGGTCCGGCTCGGCGACGCACTCGGTCGGGCGAAGTCCGGTGCGCTGGAGTACGTGACCGACAGCGTCGCGTCCTACCACTCCGTGTGGTTCCAGCTGCACGAGGACCTGCTCGCCACCCTAGGCATCCCCCGGCGATGAGGTGGGTGCACCCGCTGTCGGCGGAGGTCGACGAACCGGCGGCGGTCCTCGGCGGCAAGGCCCACGGCCTCATCGTCCTACGACGGCTCGGGCTGCCCGTGCCGCCGGGGTTCGTCATCGGCACCGAGGCCTGCCGGGCCTACCTCCGTGACCGGCGGCTGCCCGACGGCCTCGACGTCGAGCTGGCGGCGGCCGTTGCCGACCTCGAGGCGGCCACGCGGCAGACCCTCGGTGGGCCCGAGCGGCCGCTGGCGGTGTCGGTCCGCTCCGGCGGGCCGGTGTCGATGCCCGGCATGATGACCACGATCCTCAACCTCGAGCTCACCGCCGACGCCGTCCGGCAGCTGCGGCTGGCGGTCGCGGCCGTGTTCCGGTCGTGGGAGATCCCGCGGGCGACCACCTACCGCGAGCTCCACGGCATCCCGCACGGCCTCGGCACGGCCGTGACCGTACAGGCGATGGTGTTCGGGAACCGCGACCGCCACAGCGGCAGCGGCGTCGCCTTCAGCCGCAGCCCCAACACCGGCGAGCCGGTCCCGTTCGGGGACGTCCTGTTCGGCCGCCAGGGCGACGACGTCGTCTCGGGCCGGTCGATCACCCGACCCCTGCATGAGCTGGCCGGCCGGGAGCCGGCGGTGTGGGCCGGGCTCCTGGACGCCCTCGACCGGGTCGAGGGCCACTACCGCGACGCCTGCTACCTGGAGTTCACCTTCGAGGCCGGGGAGCTGTGGCTCCTCCAGGCGCGGCCGGGCCGGTTCGCCGGCCGGGCCGCCGTCCGCATCGCCACCGACCTCGCCGACGAGGGTGTGATCGGGCGCCGCGAGGCCCTGCTCCGGGTGTCGCCCCGGCACCTCCGGCATGTCCGCACACCCCGCATCGCGACCGCCGCCGAGGCCGACGTGCTCGCCCGAGGGCTGGGTGCCTGCCCGGGCGTGGCCGCCGGCGGCGTCGCCACTACCGCCGACCGGGCGGCCCAGATGGCCGCCGACGGCCCGGTCATCCTGGTCCGCCCGGAGACCTCCCCGCTCGACCTGCACGGCCTGGCCGCCGCCGCCGGCGTCGTCACCGCCCGGGGCGGGCCGGCCAGCCACGCCGCCGTGGTCGCCCGGGCGATGGGCAAGCCGGCCGTGGTGGGGATCGCCGACCTGACCGTCGACGTCGCCGGCGCCGCCGTCCGAGCCGGCGGGCGCACCGTCCCCGAGGGCACGCTCGTCACCATCGACGGGACCGGTGGAGCGGTCGTCCTCGGCCGCGCCCGCGTCGCGACGACGGCGACCGGGCCGCACCTGGACCGGCTGCTCGGATGGGCCGACGAGGTGTCAGGCGGCCCCTCGGACCGCCCCGAGGCCGAACGACTCGACGCCGCCCAGGCCGTCCTCCGTCAGCGGCCGGGGACCGCCGGCGGCGACGGCTAAGCGGCCGTCAGGGGGGCCCGTCCTCGGACGCGCGGGGGAGTGGGACCAGCCGTACCTGGGTGATGGCGTTGCGGTCGACCTCCAGCACCTCGAGCCGCCAGCGGTCGACGTCGACCGTCTCGCCCTGGTCGGGGATCCGGCCCAGCCGCTCCAGAACGAGCCCGGCGACCGTCGCGTAGTCCCCTTCGGGCAGGTTGATGCCCAGGTCGGGCAGGTCGTGGACGGGGAACGACCCGGGCAGCACCAGTGAGCCGTCCGGCTGCGGCTGGATGCTCTGGGAGTCGGGGTCGAACTCGTCGTAGATCTCGCCGACCAGCTCCTCGAGCAGGTCCTCGACGGTGATGATCCCTTCGGTGCCGCCGTACTCGTTGATGACGATGGCCAGCTGCTCACGCTCGGCCTGGAGGCGGCGCAACGCGTCCAGCACCCCCATCGACTCGGGCAGGGCCAGCACCCGGCGGACGTGGTCGGCGACCCGGCCCTCGGCGCCGACCAGATCTTGGAGGATCACCAGCCCGATGACGTCGTCCAGGTCGCCGCGGTAGACCGGCGCCCGCCCATGGGTCGTCCGCACCAGGGTGTCGACCGCCTCCTGGACCGAGGCGTCGGCGGGGACGGCGGCCACGTCGCGGCGGGGCACGAGCACGTCGCTGAGCCGCCGGGCGCCGATCTCGATCGTCTCGGCCAGGATCCGGCGCTGGTCGGGCCGGAACACGCCGCCGGTGGCGATCATGTCCCGGACCTCCTCCTCGGTCACCGCCTGGCGCTGGCGGCCCGGGTCGGCCCCGGCCAGCCGGACCAGCAGGTCGGTGGACTTCGACAGGAGCCAGACGGCCGGACGGGTCAGGGTCGAGATGGCCGCCAAGGGCCGGGCGGCCCGCAGGGCCCAGCGTTCCGGCGACTGGAGGGCGATCCGCTTGGGGGCGAGCTCGCCGACGACCAGGGTGAGGTAGGTCAGCACCATCGTGACCACGACCACGGCCACCGGCTCGGCCGCCCCGCCGAGGAAGTCCAGCAGCGGGACGAGCGGCTCGGCCAGGGACACGGCCGCGGCCGCCGAGGCCAGGAAGCCGGCCAGGGTGATGCCGATCTGGATGGTCGACAGGAACTGGTTGGGGTCCCTGGCCAGCCAGGCCACCAGCCGGCCCTGCCGGCCTTCCAGCTCCAGCCGCCGCAGCTGGCCTTCACGCAGCGAGATCAGCGCGACCTCGCTGCCAGCGAACCCGGCGTTGATCAGGATCAGGAGCAGGACCAGCCCAATCTCGGGCCATGGCGGTTGCATGGGCCCATCATGGGCAATCGCCGGTGGAGCGTCCACGCGGCGTCGCCACAGCCGCCTCGGCCGGAACCGTCCAGGGTCAGCCGCCCGGGCGGACCAGCCCCATCTCGTAGGCGAAGATCGCGGCCTGGGTCTGGTCCCGGTCGCGGAGGTGGAGCTTAGTGAGGATCCGCCCGACGTGGGTCTTGACCGTCGGCTCGGCGCGCCGCCACCGCCGAGCCGCGCGAACGCGGCGAGCAGCCGGCGTGCCACCGACGGTGACAGCATCGCGTCGCCGGCCGCCACCACCCGGACCGCCTCGGCCAGGGCCTGGGCGGAGGCGTCCTTGAGGACGAACCCGCTGGCCCCGGCACGCAACGCCTCGTCGTCGTTCCCGGCCCCGTTCCGCCCCAGGAACGGTCACCCGGCCCGGCTTGACCTGGAACGACAGCCCGTCCACGGCCAGCCGGTCGCCGAAGCGCTTGGTCAACCCGCTTGCTTCGATCATGCGTCGCCCCCTCTTGGTCCGTCCCTTCTGGAGCAAGCTAGGTGCCGACGCCCGTGGTTGGCGGCACCCCACGGCGCCAACTCGCAGGTAGCTCTCAGGTAAGGCCTCTTCCGCTGGCGGAGGCGCCGGGGCAGGAGCAGACTGGACCGGCAAGGCCCGCGTCTGCTCGAGGTGCCCGATGTTGCGCGATACCGGCCAGCCGGCCCTGATCCCGATCCTGTCCCGCGGCAAGCACCGCAGCCCCCGCAAGGGGGCGTGCTTCATGGAGTTCGCCTCCCTGCTCGCCGGCGAGCGCTGGAGCGACCACCCCTCCTGCACCCATCCGCTGGTGGCCGCGGTGGCCCGCCACGTCAACGACCTCACCTCGGACGCCGGCCGGGGCCGGCTGGCCGAGCTGATCCCCTCGGTGATCGGGCTGACCGGCGACGACCTGCACATCGACGCCCGGATCGCCCTGGGCGCGGCCAGGCTGGCCCTGCCGGTGGCGGCGGCCGAGCGCCAAGGGGTGCTGGCCGTGGGGGTCCTGTCCTGCGAGCGGGTCCTGGCCGAGCTGGACGGCCGGCCGGTGGGGACCCTGGAGGACCAGAGCCGGTCGGTCCTGGACCAGGTCCCGCAGGCGGTGCGGTGGGCCAACCGGTTCGTGGCCGCTGCCCCCAGGTCGGCGTTCTCGGCCAAGCGGTTCCGCGACCAGGCGGCCCCGGCGATCGTCGGCAACGCCGCCCAGGGCATCGCTCAGGCGTGCGTGCCCGACCCCGACGGGATGCTCCGCGACCTGCTGGTCCTGACGATCAGCACCTGCAGGCAGTGGGCTGGTCACCGAGGGATCGTGGCTGGACGTCCCACGACACCCACACCCCGTCCACCCGTTCGGGAGGCGCTCCCGGCAGCTCGGCGACGAACCGCACCATAGTCGCCCCAGTCGCCGGCGGGTCCATCGGTCCGGCTGGCTGCTGCCCTGACCCGGCCGGGGAGCGGTGCGCTCCCCGGCCTGGCCCGTTCAGTCGGCCGCGGCCGGTGGGATGTTCTGGTTGCGGCGGAACAGGTTGGTGGGGTCCCAGCAGTGCTTGATGGCGGCCAGCCGATCCCAGGTCGGGCCCGGGTAGGCCTGGCGGACGCGGGCGGGGCCCTCGTCGCCGAGGAAGTTGACGTAGGCGCCCTGGTCGTCCTGCTTGAGGGCGGCCGCGAACCCGTCGACCCAGGCCTGGCGCACGGCCCGGTCGTCGGGGCCCTCGTAGAAGGCGGCCAGGTTCACCATGAAGGCGCTGTGGCGGTGGGCGAAGGCGGTCGCCTCGACCGGCACCCGGGCCATGGCCCCGCCAAGGGCCCGCAGCTGGGCGACCCGCATCGGCGCGTCCGAGGCTTCCAGCTGCCCCATGACGGTGGAGGCCACGTCGTGGTCGACCCGGTCGACGAACATCGTGACGGCGACCGCGGTCGGGTGGTACTCCTCCTCCTCGGGCGGGAACATGCCCGAGTACGGCATGGGCTGGAGCATGTCGGCGATCGGGGTGGCCAGCGCCCGGAACCGGTCCAGCACCGGCTGGGCGGCCTCGGGTGGGCCGGCGTAGGCCATCAGGGCCATGACGACCAGTTGGCCGACCAGCTCGGGGGCGACGAACGGCAGTGGGGGAGCGGGCATCACGTTGGCGATCGCCGACAGCTCCTCGGGCGCGGCCTCGGCCTCGGCCATGAACCCGGCGACGACCTCGGCCGTTGCCGGCAGCAGCAGCATCCCGCCGACGATGCTCTCCAGCGGGTGCAGGCGGAACTTGAACCGGGTGGCCACGCCGAAGTTGCCGCCGCCGCCCCGGATGGCCCAGAACAGGTCCGGGTGGTGCTCGTCGTCCACCTGGAGGATCTGGCCGTCGGCGGTGACCAGCTCGGCCGCGAGCAGGTTGTCGATGGTCAGGCCGTGCTTGCGGACCAGGAACCCGACCCCGCCGCCCAGGGTGATCCCCCCGATGCCCACCGAGCCGGTGTCGCCGAACCCGGTGACCAGCCCGTGGGCGCCGACCGCGGCGGTGTACTCGCCCGCGGTCAGGCCCGCCTCGGCCCAGGCGGTCCGCTGCTCGGGGTCGATCTCCAGCCCCTTCATGGCGGCCAGGTCGAGGACGATGCCGCCGTCGATGGTGCTGTGGCCGGCGTTGCTGTGCCCGCCGCCGCGGACGGCCAGCTCGAGCCCGTTGTCACGGGCCATGGTGACGACCCGGGCGACCTCGGCGGCGTCGGCGGGGCGGACGACCGCCGCCGGCCGCAGCTCCTCGAACCCGCCGTAGAACAGCGCCCTGGCTTCGTCGTAGCCGGGATCCTCAGGCGTGATCACGGGGCCGTCGAGGCTCCCCCGCAGCTCCGAGACGGCGATGCTGGTGGTCTGGTCGGTCCGGGCCAGAGGCGTGTCGCGCATGAGGGTCCTTTCTGTGTCGACGTTGCTTGCCACGCTAGGACGAGGGTGGGACGTTCGCATCACCCGAAGGTGGGAATGTGGAGGGAGCCTTGTGGTCGCGACGATGGTGCCCGTGGCCCGGCCCCCGCGGCATCGCCCGGCGGGCGGGTCGTGGCCTACGCCGGTGGTGGCAGCCGGGCGGCCGCCGCTACCGCCGGGGACGTAGCCGACGGCCCTACCTGCGGGCCAGGATCACCGGCCCGCGCTTGGTGACGGTGATGGGCGTGGCCACCCGCTCAGCGGCGGCGCCGAAGCCGCCGGCCACGAACGGCAGGGCGGTGGCGTCGGCCTGGACCACCGGCCGCGGGTGGGCCGACAGCATGGTCGCCGACGCGTCCAGGCCAACCGTCCGCGCTCCCAGCCCGGCCGGCAGGGCGGCCCGGAGGGCGCCCTCCCCGCAGCCGATGTCCAGGATCCGCGGCGGGTCCTCCCCAGCCAGCTCCCCGGCCAGCAGCTCGTACAGGCTGGGCACCCCGGTCAGGTGCTGCTCGGTCACCCTGGTGGCGAGGCGGAACCGGTCGGGGTCGCGGTCGTAGTCGAACGGTGTCGTCATCGGCCAGTCCGCCTGCTAGCCGGGCAGCACCCGAACCTCGGTGCTGGGCAGCTTGTCCCACCAGTGGCGGTAGCGGCGGTAGACGGCGGGGTCGCGGCCGGCCAGGAACGCCGCCAGCGCCGCCGCCTCGGCCGCCAGCCCGGTCCAGGCCTCCTCGGGCAGCCGGTGGAACGCCGTGGCCTCGATGCCGCCCTCGACCGGGCGCCACACCCCGGCGACGTACCCGTCGACGAGCAGCGTCGGCAGGGCGTCGCCGTTGTTGCGGATGACCAGCCGGCGGTAGTCGGGCGGGATCACCCGGCTGCGGTCGAAGTAGGCGAACAGGGTGCTGTCCCACATGGGCAGCAGCCTCGGGGGCGCCGGGGTGTCCTCGGCCGGGAGCGGCCCCCCGGGCACGTCGAACAGCTCGGCGCCGTCCGGCCCCTCCAGCCGCTCCAGCTCGCCGGCCAGCGCACCGAGGGCGTCCCTGGCCACCGCCCGCGTGAGCAGGGTGAACTGGGCGAAGTCGGCCGCCGTGGCCGGGCCGAACGCCTCCAGGTAGCGCCGGAGCAGCCACTGGATGGACGCGTCCTGGTCCTCCGGCGGCAGCTGCACCGGGGCGGCGACGAACGACGACCGGGAACCGAACGACCACGGCCCGCCGGTGGGGGCGTGCCACAACGGCGCGAAGGTCCGCAGCGCCCACCAGGCGCGCGGGTTGCGGTCCCCCAGGCGGGCCTCCAGCAGGTCCTCGACCTCGGCCTTGCCGCGCGGCTGGGTCGCGAACTCCAGCAGGTGGGGGAGGAGGGCGTCGGCGTCGGCGATGGTCAGCCCGCTGCTGGTGAAGCGGCGGTCGTGCAGCCGTGAGGCGCGCAGGCTGGGCGCCATCGCGTTGTAGAAGGCGGGGTAGTCCTCGGCGTGCACGGCGTGCGACGTGATCCGCAGCAGCGTCGCCCTGGCGATCGTCCGGTCGGCGTAGGCGGCGTCGAGGTCGGCCGGGTCGAAGCCGGCCAGCCGGTTCCACAGGGCGATGTACGGCGAGGCGGCCTCCTGGGCCTGGAGGGCGGCGAGGCGGCGGACGGCGGCGGCCACGTCCAGCGGTTCGCGGGCCAGGAGCAGCTGCCGGCCGAGGGTGGCCCGGTTGAGCCGCCGGGCGGTGAGGGGCATGCCGGGCTAGGCCGGCCGGGCCCAGAAGGGCGGCGGGGCCGGGATGCGCGGCAACGGCGAGCGGAGCCGGCCGAACCTCGGGTCGTCGGCCTGCCACTGCCGGTAGGCGGCGTCGAGCTCGTCGCGGGTCCGGGCGACGAAGTTCCACCACATGAGGATCGGCTCGGGGAACGGCTCGCCGCCCAGCAGGAGCACCCGCGCCGGGTGGCGGGCGGCCAGAGCCACCTCCTGGCGGCCCAGGCCCAGGTAGCCCAGCTGCCCGGGCCGCACCACCTGGTCGCCGACCAGGACCTCGCCGTCCAGGACGACCAGGGCGTGCTCGAAGGCCGGCTCCAGCGGCCAGGCGCCGGCGCCGGGCTCCAGGGCCGCGTCCACGCCGACCAGCGCCGTGTCGCGGCGGGCCGGCGAGGTCGCGCCGGCGAAGCTCCCCACCAGGACGGTGGCGACGGCGTTGCCCAGCTCGACCTGGGGCAGCTCGGGGTGGTGCTCGAAGGCGGCCGGTCGGTGGCGGGTCGCCTCGGGCTGGGCGACCCACAGCTGCACCCCGTGCAGCTGGCCGCGGTAGCGGCCGGTCGCCTCCTCGGAGTGGGTGACGCCGCTCCCGGCGGTCATCAGGTTGAGCTGCCCGGCCCGGATGACCTGCTCGCTGCCGAGGCTGTCGCGGTGCAGCACCTCGCCGGCGACCAGCCAGGTGACCGTCTGGAGCCCGGTGTGCGGATGCGGGCCGATGTCGAGGCCCTGGGTCTCGGTGACCAGCTCCGGCCCCATGTGGTCGGCGAAGCACCAGGCGCCCACGGTCCGGCGCTCCCGGCGGGGCAGCGCCCGCCGCACCGGCATGGCCCCGACGGTGGACTCGCGGCTGGGCAGGATCTCCACGCACGCGGGCGTGGCCGAGCTGGCCCGCACCTCGGTGGGCGGGGCGTCAACGGTGCCGACTGGTCCGCTCATGCCCACAACTGTGCGCCAGGGCGAGCAAGGTGTCGAGCCGGCCGCTCAGCGGACCACGGTGTCCCGGCAGGACCTCGCCCGGCTCCGGCACCAGCGCCGTCAGGACCGCCCGGGAACCGCCGGCCCGGATCGCGGGTTGTCCAACTGGGGGGCCGCGCCCGGCGCGACCCCGGATGCGACCGGCTCGATTCGGGAGGCCTCGTCATGCGGAAGGCATTCGCCAGGGCAGCACTTCTCGCCGCGCTCGCGGTCGTCGCGGCGGCCTGCGGCGGCAACGACGACGAGCCGTCGGGGACCGCGGCCCCGGCGGCGCCGACGACCACCGCGGCGCAGGCCGCCGGGAGCGCCACCGTCGCGGTCGCCAGCAGCCGGCTGGGGGACATCCTGGTCGACGCCGACGGCCGCACCCTGTACGTCTTCACCAAGGACAAGGGCGACCAGTCGGCGTGCAGCGGCGAGTGCGCCGCCAACTGGCCCGCCCTCACCGGCACCGCCACCGCCGGGACCGGCGCCCAGGCGGCGCTGCTGTCGACCGCCACCCAGGCCGACGGCAGCAGCCAGGTGACCTACGGCGGCAAGCCGCTGTACTACTTCGCCGGCGACGCCAAGCCCGGCGACACCAACGGCCAGGGCGTGGGAAGCGTCTGGTACGCCGTCACCGCCGACGGCGAAATGGTGAAGGCCAAGGCGACCGGCGCCGGCTACCCCTGACCGGGCGGGCGACGGCCTGAAGCTCCAGCACCTCCAGCACCTCCAGCAGCTCGCTCGCCCGCGCGGCCACCGTGGCCCGGTCCAGCCCCCGCGGCAGCCTGCATGCCCTCGGGGGTCCATGGTTTGTCCAGCACCTCACCTTGACCAGGGCCCTGCGTCACCGGACCAGGCGGAAGAACGCGCGGACCTCCTCGACGAACAGCTCCGGCTGCTCGAAGGCGGCGAAGTGGCCGCCCTTGGAGGGCTCGTTCCAGTACCGGATGTCGACGAAGCGCCGCTCGGCCCAGCGGCGGGACGGCCGCTGGAGCTCCTTGGGGAAGATCGAGCAGCCGGTGGGCACCTCGACCCGGTCGGCGACCGGGCCGGCCAGTACACGGTTCACCTGGCGGATGCTCTCCCAGTACAGCCGCGCCGCCGACGCGCCGGTGCCGGGCAGCCAGTACAGCATCAGGTTGTCGAGCAGCTCGTCGCGAGTGAGCACGTTCTCGGGGTGGCCGTCGCAGTCGGTCCAGGACCAGAACTTCTCGATGATCCAGGCGCACAGGGCCGCCGGGGAGTCGACCAGCCCGTAGCCGACCGTCTGGGGACGGGTGGCCTGCTCCCGGGAGTACCCGGACTCCCAGTCACCGGCCTCCTCCAGGTCGGCCAGGGCCGCCCGCTCGGCCTCGGTCAGGTCGCCCAGGGTGGCCGGGTCCGGCGGGGCCAGCGGCGGGGTCAGGTGGATCCCGGCCACGTGCCCCGGGTCCTGCTGGGCGAGGCTGGCGCTGACACTCGTCCCCCAGTCGCTGCCCTGGGCGCCGTAGCGGTCGTAGCCGAGCCTGGCCATCAGGGCGGCCCAGGCGGCGGCGATCCGCTCCACGCCCCAGCCCGGCCGGGCCGGCTTGTCGCTCCACCCGTAGCCGGGCAGCGACGGGCAGACCACGTGGAAGGCGTCAGCCGCCTCCCCGCCGTGGCCCACCGGGTCGGTGAGCGGCCCGATCACCTTCAGGAACTCGACCACCGACCCCGGCCAGCCGTGGGTCAGGACCAGCGGCAGCGCGCCGGGATGAGAGGAGCGGACGTGGAGGAAGTGGATCCCGAGCCCGTCCAGCTCGGTCCGGAACTGGCCAAGCCCGTTCAGCCGGACCTCGGTGGCCCGCCAGTCGTAGTCATCGGCCCAGTACCGGCACAGCTCCCGCAGATACCGGAGCGGCACCCCCTGGGACCAGTCGTCCACCGTCGCCGGCTCCGGCCAGCGGGTCCGCCCCAGCCGTTCCCGCAGGTCCCGGAGCTCCGCCTCGGGCACCGCGAGGCGGAACCCGCGCACCTCATCGGACATCTGCCGGTGCCGGGTCGGTGGTCGGCCAGGCCTGCAGCTGGCGGGCGCTGGGCGCGAAGCGGCTGCGGTAGCTGGACGCGCTCAGGCCGAAGTGGGCCTTGAAGCGCCGGGCGAAGTAGTTCTGGTCCGGCCAGCCGACGGTCCGGCCGATCTGAGTCACGGGCTGGTCGGTGTGCAGCAGCATGGCCGCGGCCGTCTCGACCCGGCGCCGGGCCAGATACGCCATGGGCGGCATGCCGGTGGACGACTTGAACAGCCGGAGGAGGTAGCTGGGGGAGAGGTGCAACCGGTCGGCCAGCTCGCCGAGTGTCCAACGGTCGGCGAGCTGGGAGTCCAGCAGCCGCATGGCCTGGACCACGGCCGGATGCGTGGGCCCGGTCGGCTCGACGAGTCGATCGCGATCGGCGGCGACGGCCCGGGCGAGATGGCCGAGGACGAGCGTCAGGTGGCTGATGATGTCGCTGCGGTGCAGGCCCAGTGGCCGGAAGCGCAGCCGGTCGAGGGCGTCGAGGTGGAGCTCGCAGTCCCGGAGCGTCGGCGCGTCGAGGCTGGTGATCAGCATGCCGCGCCGTTCCATCGACAGCGGCCCGGTCCAGAGCAGATAGCCGAGTAGCGGGTCCTCCCGGGTCCAGGCCAGCTCGCGGTGGAGCAGCTCGGCGCTGAAGCAGCAGTTGTACAGCTCCAGATGCTGGGTCTCGTAGCCGTGCCAGACGCCGGGGCGGAGGAACACGACATGGCCGGCTCCGACCTGACGACGGCCGGCCAGCGACCGGTGGATCGCCTCGCCGCCGGTGACGACCGCGATCTCGACGAAGCTGTGCGTGTGGTCCTCCATCGGCGCTTCGTGGACCCAGTGGCCGGCATAGGCGAGCGCGCCGTCGGTGAAGAACGCCCGGCCCCCGGTCACCGTCACCGGCATCTGACTCATGGCCCTACCGTACCCCGTCGCCACCCCGAGGATGATTTTGTGCTACCAGCGGGCCATCAAAGGCTATCGGCGGGCGCGGCGTGGACGGATCATCCGGCCTGACCGGGAACGCAGCATGCGGGAGATGTCATGTCCCACGTTGCCGCTCCGACGTCGGTGCGCTTTGAGCACCGGACCGGCGAGGACCCCGTGCTCGGGATCGGGACCGCCGCCCCCAGGCTGTCCTGGATCGTGCCCGAGGCCGACCCCGCCTTCGGCCAGGAGGCCTACGAGGTCGAGCTCATCCGGGCCGGGGGGGCATCCCAGGTCATCCAGGCGACCAGCGGCGAGCAGGTGCTCGTCCCGTGGCCGGCCGCCCCGTTGCGGTCCCGGGAGTCCGTGCGGGTGCGGGTGCGGGTGCGCGGGGCAGGGATGCGGTCCGACTGGAGCGACCCGGCAACGGTGGAGGCCGGTCTGCTGAGGACCGAGGACTGGACTGGGCGGTTCATCAGTCCCCGTGCGCTGGGCAGGCTGGGCGCACCGGCACCCGTGCTCCGCTCGGTGCTCGAGGTGCCCGACAGGGTCGTGCGGGCCCGGCTCTATGCGACGGCGCACGGCCTGTACGTGGCCCGGCTGAACGGCCGTCCTGTGGGCGACCAGGTGCTGGCGCCAGGGTGGACGAGCTACCCCCACCGGCTGCGGTACCAGACCTTCGACGTCACCGAGCTGGTCGGTGAGGGCGGCAACGAGCTGGAGGTGCTGCTCGGCAACGGCTGGTACCGGGGCCGGCTGGGCTGGAAGGGCCGGCACAACCTGTACGGGGACCGGCTGGCGTTGCTGGCCCAGCTCGAGGTGACGACCGCCGACGGCGCCGTCCACGTCCTGAGCACCGACACCTCCTGGACCGCCAGGGAGAGTGGCGTCCTGGCCGACGACCTCTACGACGGCCAGCGGACCGACCTCCGCCCGGTGACCGGCGGTCGCACCGGCCCCGTCGAGGTGGTCGACGGCGACCTGGCCCGCCTGGTCGCTCCCGACGGCCCGCCGATCCGGGTCACCCAGACGCTTCCCGCGGAGGCCGTCTTCACCTCCCCATCCGGCGCCACCTTGGTCGACTTCGGGCAGAACCTCGTCGGCTGGGTGCGGCTCCGGGTCCGGGGCAAGCCCCCGGGCCACGAGGTCGTGATCCGCCACGCCGAGGTGCTCGAGCACGGGCAGCTGGGTGTCCGGCCGCTCCGGACCGCCAAGGCCACTGACTCCTACCTGCTGGCCGGCGGGCCGCTCGAGGTGCTCGAGCCGAACCTGACCTTCCACGGCTTCCGGTACGCCGAGATCACGGGGCTGCCCGAGATCCGCGCCGAGGACGTCGAGGCGGTGGTCGTCGGCTCCGACCTCCGGCGGACGGGCTGGTTCGCCTCATCGGACCCGCAGCTCAACCGGTTCCACGAGAACGTCGTCTGGGGGATGCGGGGCAACTTCGTCGACGTGCCCACCGACTGCCCCCAACGCGACGAGCGGCTCGGCTGGACCGGTGACATCCAGGTCTTCTCGCCCACCGCCAGCTTCCTGTTCGACAGCGCCGGCTTCCTGAGCTCGTGGCTGGCCGACCTCGCCGCCGAGCAGCGGCCCGACGGGTCGGTGCCGTTCGTCGTTCCCGACGTCCTCGAGACGCCAGGGCCGGCCGCGGCGGCCTGGGGGGACGCGGCCACGCTCGTGCCCTGGGTCCTCTACCAGCGGACCGGCGACGTCGGCCTGCTGGCGCGGCAGCTGCCGAGCATGCGCGCCTGGGTCGACCACATCGCCGGCCTCGCTGGAGCCGACCGCCTCTGGACCGGGGGCTTCCAGTTCGGCGACTGGCTGGACCCGACCGCGCCGCCGGATGCCCCGTTCAAGGCCCAGGCCGACCCGGACGTGGTGGCCACGGCCCATCTCGCCCGTTCGGCGGAGGTCGTCGGCCTGGCCGCGGCGGTCGTCGGCGACGCCGACATGGCCGAGAAGTACGCTCGCCTCGCCGGCGAGGTTCGAGAAGCCTTCGCCCACGAGTACGTGACCGCCGGTGGGCGTGTACTGAGCGACTGTCCCACGGTGTACGCCCTGGCCCTCGAGTGGGCCCTGCTGCCCACCGAGGACCAGCGCCATCGCGCCGGGGACCGCCTGGCCGACCTGGTCCGGTCGTCCGGCTTCCGGATCAGCACCGGGTTCGTCGGCACGCCGCTGGTCACCGACGCCCTGACGAGCTCCCGGCACCTGGGCGTGGCCTACCGGCTGATGCTCCAGACCGGCTGCCCGTCCTGGCTCTATGCGGTGACGATGGGCGCGACTACGGTCTGGGAGCGCTGGGACAGCATGCTCCCCGACGGCGCCATCAACCCGGGCCAGATGACGTCCTTCAACCACTACGCCCTGGGGGCGGTGGCCGACTGGCTGCACCGCACGGTCGCCGGCCTCGCCCCGGCGGCCCCGGGCTATCGCGAGCTGCTGGTCCGGCCCGCGCCCAGCCGCACCCTGGCCTCGGCCTCGGCGCGTCACCGCACGCCCTACGGCGACGCCCAGGTCTCCTGGGAGCGGGTCGGGGGGCCGCCTTCGGCTGCACGTCGTCGTTCCGGTCGGGACCACCGCGACCGTCCACGTCCCCGGGCACCCCGAGCCGGTGCGCGTGGGACACGGCA